>JAXIPC010000055.1:0-45014 GCA_045403135.1 Gemmatimonadales bacterium
CCATGGCGCTCGAGACCGACGGGCGCCCCCTCGAGGGGGAGTTCCTCGGGACCGCGCGCACGGTGAACCGCATGGTGGGGCAGCTCGGCTCCTTCGCCTCGGAGGTGACGCGCGTCGCGCGCGAGGTCGGCACCGAAGGCCAGCACCGCTGACACCACCAGGTCCACGGCGTTGACGGTAGGTGGAAGGACTTGACGGTCTCGGTCAACTCGATGGCCTCCAACCTTACCGGCCAAGTGCGCAACATCGCCGAGGTGGCGACGGCCGTGGCCAAAGGAGACCTCTCGCGCAAGATCACCGTGGACGTCAAGGGCGAAATCCTGGAGCTCAAGGACACGCTCAACACCATGGTGGACCAGCTCAACGCCTTCGCGTCGGAAGTAACCCGCGTGGCGCGCGAGGTCGGAACGGACGGGCGGCTCGGCGGCCAGGCGGTCGTGCCGGGCGTGGGCGGAACCTGGAAGGACCTCACCGACTCGGTGAATTTCATGGCGTCCAACCTCACGGCGCAGGTGCGGAACATCGCCGAGGTGGCCACCGCCATCGCCAATGGAGACCTCTCCAAGAAGATCACGGTGGACGTGTCGGGCGAAATCCTGGAGCTCAAGGACACGCTCAACACGATGGTGGTGCAGCTCAACGCTTTCGCGTCGGAAGTGACCCGGGTGGCCCGCGAGGTGGGCACCGAAGGCAAGCTGGGCGGCCAGGCGCAGGTGCCTGGCGTGGCCGGCACCTGGAAGGGCCTCACCGACAACGTGAACTTCATGGCGTCGAACCTCACCGCGCAGGTGCGGAACATCGCCGAGGTGACGACGGCCGTTGCCAGGGGAGACCTGTCCCGCAAGATCACCGTGGACGTGAAAGGCGAGATCCTCGAGCTCAAGGACACCATCAATACGATGGTGGACCAGCTCAACGGCTTCGCGGGCGAGGTGACCCGGGTGGCGCGGGAGGTCGGCACCGACGGCAAGCTGGGCGGCCAGGCGCAGGTTCCCGGCGTGGCCGGCACCTGGAAGGACCTCACCGACTCGGTCAACTTCATGGCCGGCAACCTGACGGCCCAGGTCCGGAACATCGCCGAGGTGGCGACGGCCATCGCGAACGGCGACCTCTCCAAGAAGATCACCGTGGACGTGCGGGGCGAGCTCCTCAATCTCAAGGAGACGCTCAACACCCTGGTCGAGCAGCTCCGCTCCTTCGCGGCCGAGGTGACCCGGGTGGCCCGCGAGGTCGGCGCCGACGGCAAGCTGGGCGGCCAGGCCGTCGTGTCCGGCGTGGCCGGCACCTGGAAGGACCTCACCGACAACGTCAACCTGCTCGCCGCCAACCTCACCACCCAGGTCCGCAACATTGCGGAGGTCACCACCGCGGTGGCGCGGGGCGACCTGTCCCGCAAGATCACCGTGGACGTGAAGGGCGAGATCCTCGAGCTCAAGATCACCATCAACACGATGGTGGACCAGCTCAACGCGTTCGCGGGTGAGGTGAGCCGCGTGGCCCGCGAGGTAGGCACCGAAGGCAAGCTGGGCGGCCAGGCGAAAGTGCCCGGCGTGGCGGGCACCTGGAAGGACCTCACCGACAACGTCAACGTGATGGCGGCCAACCTCACCGAGCAGGTCCGCGGCATCGTGAAGGTGGTGACCGCGGTGGCGAATGGAGACCTGAAGCCCAAGCTGACGGTGAACGCCAAGGGCGAGGTGGCGGCGCTCGCGGAGACGATCAACAACATGACCGCGACGCTGGCGACCTTTGCCGATCAGGTGACCACGGTCGCGCGCGAGGTGGGCGTCGAAGGCCGGCTCGGCGGCCAGGCAAACGTGCCGGGCGCGGCGGGCACCTGGAAAGACTTGACCGGCAACGTGAACCTGCTCGCGGCCAACTTGACGACGCAGGTCCGCGCCATCGCGGAGGTGGCGACGGCGGTGACCCAGGGCGACCTGACCCGGTCGATCCAGGTGGAAGCGCGCGGCGAGGTGGCCGAACTCAAGGACAACCTCAACACGATGATCGACAACCTGCGGCTCACCACCGACCGCAACACCGAGCAGGACTGGCTCAAGACCAACCTGGCGCGGTTCACCGGCATGTTGCAGGGCCAGCGCGACCTGGCCACCGTCGGCCGGATGCTGCTGTCGGAGCTGACGCCGCTGGTCAACGCGCACCAGGGCGTGATCTACCGGATGGAGGGCCCCGAGGCGCCCGAGCTCCGGCTGGTCGCGTCCTTTGCCGACGACGCCCAGAACGGCCACCGTCAGGCGCTGCAGGTGGGCGAGGGCCTGCTGGGTCAGTGTGCCGCCGAGAAGCGGCGGATGGTCATCAACGACCTGCCCAGCCAGACCGTGCCGATCAGCTCGGGCCTCTTCCACGCGGTGCCGCGCAACGTGATCGTACTGCCGGTCCTCTTCGAGGACGAGGTGAAGGCGGTGATCGAGCTGGCCTCCCTCAGCACCTTCACCGCGTCGCACCTGGCCTTCCTGGAGCAGCTCACGGCGAGCATCGGCATCGTGCTCAACAGCATCGAGGCGACGATGCAGACGGAGGGCCTGCTCAAGCAGTCGCAGCAGCTGGCCGCCGAGCTGCAGACTCAGAAGCGGGAATTGCAGCAGACCAACGAACAGCTGGCCCAGAAAGCGCAGCAGCTCGCCGAGCAGAACGCCGAGGTGGAGCGTAAGAACCAGGAAATCGAGCAGGCGCGGCGGGCGCTCGAGGAGAAGGCCACCGAGCTCGCGCTCACGTCGAAGTACAAGTCCGAATTCCTGGCCAACATGTCCCACGAGCTGCGGACTCCGCTGAACAGCATTCTGATCCTGGGCCAGCAGCTCGGCGAGAACTCCGAGGGCAACCTGTCGCCCCGGCAGGTCGAGTTCGCCCGCACGATTCACGGTGCCGGGACCGACCTGCTCAACCTCATCACCGACATTCTCGACCTGTCCAAGATCGAATCCGGGACCGTGACGGTCGTGGCGGAGGAAGTAGTGGTCACCAGCGTCCTCGACGCGGTGGCGCGCCCCTTCCGGCACGAAGCCGAAACCCGCCACCTCTCGCTCGACGTGCAGGTGGACAACGACCTCGGCCGCACCATCGTCACCGACTCGAAGCGGCTCCAGCAGGTGCTCAAGAACCTGCTGTCCAACGCGTTCAAGTTTACCGAGCAGGGTGGAGTTCGGCTGTCGGTGACTCCCGCCGCCCTCGGCTGGAGCTCGGGCCATCCGGTCCTCAAGCGCGCGGCGAACGTGGTGGCCTTCGAGGTTTCCGATACCGGCATCGGGATCCCGCAGGAGAAGCAGCGCATCATCTTCGAAGCCTTCCAGCAGGCCGATGCCGGCACCAGCCGCAAATACGGCGGGACCGGGCTCGGCCTCGCCATCAGCCGCGAGCTGGCCAGCCTCCTCGGCGGCGAGATCCAGCTGCGGAGCATGCCGGGACTGGGCAGCACCTTCACGCTGTATCTGCCCCAGACCTACGTCGGGCCGGCGGGGCAGGGCAGCTTCAGCACGACCGCCGAGTCGGAAGCCCGGACCGCGCGGCCGCCGGCGGCCTTCCCCGCCGTCCGGATCAGCGAGCGGCCGGTCGAGGCGATTCCCGACGACCGGCACGACCTCAAGCCCGACGATGCCATTCTTCTCATCGTCGAGGACGACCCGGCCTACGCGCGGGTGTTGCTCGACCAAGCCCATGCGCAGGGCTTCCGGGTGCTGGTGGCGAGCCACGGCGCCGACGCGCTGGACCTGGCCCGGGCATACCACCCGACGGCCGTGTCGCTCGATGTGTTCCTGCCCGACATGCTGGGATGGACCGTGCTCAACCAGCTCAAGCAGGACCCCACCATGCGGCACATTCCGGTGCAGATCGTGACCCTCGACGAGGACCGGCAGCACGGCCTGGCACGGGGCGCGTTCAGCTTCCTGCCGAAACCCACCACCCGGGAGGGGCTCGAAGCGGCGTTCACGCGGATCAAGGATTTTGCGACGCCTCGCTTGAAGCGTTTGCTGGTGGTGGAGGACAACGAGGCCGAGCAACTGAGCATCGCCGAGCTGCTGGGGCACCACGATGTCGAGATCGAAACAGCCACGACCGGCAATGAGGCGCTCAAGGCGCTGGACCAGAACGCCTACGACTGCGCGGTGCTGGACCTGCGCCTGCCGGACATGTCGGGCTTCGAGGTGCTGGAGCACATCCGCGACACCGAGGCCCTCGCCGATCTGCCGGTGGTGGTGTTCACCGGCAAGGAGCTGTCGCCGGAGGAGGATGCCCGGCTCCATACCCTGGCGCGGAGCGTGGTGGTCAAGGGGGTCGAATCGCCCGAGCGGCTGCTCGACGAGACGGCGCTCTTCCTGCACCGCGTCATCGCCAACCTGCCGCCGGAGAAGCAGGCGATGCTCGACCGGCTGCACCGGTCCGACGACGACCTGATCGGCAAGAAGGTGCTGGTCGTGGACGACGACATGCGCAACATCTTCGCGCTCTCCAGCGTGCTGGAGCGGCGCGGGATGGAGGTGCTGACCGCGGGCACCGGGCACGAGGCCATCGCCACGCTGGAGGCCACGCCCGACGCAGCGATCGTGCTCATGGACATCATGATGCCGGAAATGGACGGCTACCAGACGATGCACGCCATCCGGCAGAAGCCCCGCTTCCGGCGCCTCCCCATCATTGCCCTCACGGCCAAGGCGATGAAGGGCGACCGGGAGAAGTGCCTGGATGCCGGCGCATCGGACTACCTGGCGAAACCGGTCAATACGGAGCAGCTTCTCTCCGCGCTCCGCATGTGGCTTCACCGGTAGCCGGCCATGGCAAGCAACGGCAGCGACAAAGTCAACATTCTCCTGGTCGACGACCAGCCCGGCAAGCTCCTCACCTACGAGGCGATGCTGAGCGAGCTGGGCGAGAACCTTATCAAGGCCAATTCGGGCCGTGAGGCGCTGGAGCATCTGCTCAAGACCGACATCACCGTGGTCCTGATGGATGTCAGCATGCCGGAGCTGGACGGGTTCGAGCTGGCCGAGATCATCCGGCAACATCCCCGGTACCAGAAGACCGCCATCATCTTCGTGTCGGCCGTCCATTTGACCGACCTGGACCGGCTCAAGGGCTACGCCTCGGGCGCGGTGGACTACGTCTCGGTGCCGGTGATTCCCGAGCTGCTCCGGGCCAAGGTGAGTGTCTTCGCGGAACTGTACCGCAAGACTCGAGAGTCGGAGCGGCTCAACCGCGAGCTGGAACAGCGGGTGGCGGAGCGAACCGCCGAGCTGGAGGCTTCCACCGCGCGGCAGACCGAGCTGGCGGAACAGCTGCGCCACGCCGACCGCCGCAAGGACGAGTTCCTGGCCCTGCTGGCCCATGAGCTGCGCAATCCGCTGGCCCCGGTGCGCAACGCCGTGACCATCATGCGCATGAAGAACTCGGACGACCCCGAGCTGGCATGGTGCCGCGACGTCATCGAGCGGCAGGCCAACCAGCTCACCCGCCTGGTCGACGATCTGCTCGACGTGTCGCGCATCACCCGCGGCAAGATCACGCTCCGGATCGAAACGTTGGACCTCGGCACCGTCATCGATGCCGCGGTGGAGACCAGCCGCCCGCTGATCGATGCCCAGAAACACGAGCTGGTGGTGACGCTGCCGAAGAACCGCGTCCGGATCGAGGGAGACCTGACCCGGCTCACCCAGGTCGTCGCCAACCTCCTCAACAACGCCGCCAAGTATCAGAATGAACGGGGCCGGATCGAGCTCACCGCCGCCTGCGAGGGGGGGGATGCCGTGATCAGCGTCACGGACCAGGGCGTCGGCATCACACCGGAAATGCTGGCGCAAGTCTTCGAGCTCTTCTCCCAGGGCGAGCGGGCGCCGGACCGCGCCCAGGGGGGCCTGGGCATCGGGCTTTCACTGGTCAAGAACCTGGTCGAAATGCACGGCGGCTCGGTGGGCGCGGTGAGCGCGGGACTCGGCAAAGGCAGCAAGTTCATGGTGCGGCTCCCCACAGTCTCGGCCGAGCCGGCCGCCTTGACAACCCCCACGCCCGACTCTGCCGTGGTCACGGCCGCCCAGTCGCTCCGCGTGCTGGTGGTGGATGACAGCACCGACGCCGCCGAGAGCCTGGCCAAGCTGCTCCGGTTGGCGGGACACGAGGTGCTGGTGGCGCATGACGGGCAGCGGGCGCTCGAGATCGCCGCGGCCGGCCGGCCGTCGGTGATGCTGCTCGACATCGGCCTGCCCGGGATGGACGGATATGAGGTGTGCCGGCGGCTGCGCCAGCAGGGTTTCTCCGATGCGCGGATCATCGCGGTCACCGGCTACGGACAGGAGCGCGACCGCCAGCGCTCGCGCGAAGCCGGGTTCGACTCTCACACCATCAAGCCGGTGGATCCTTCCGAATTGATGAAGCTGGTGACAGGGCCGGTGTCCCTCCCTTAGCTTACCGGGTCATTTCTCGAGCCACCCGGCGGAGCTGACCCATGACCCAGGCGACGGTGCCCCTCACTAGGCAGCGGTTTCTCGCCACACGCCGACGCGATCCCTGGTGGGTCAAGCCGCTCGTCATTCTGATCATTCTGGGCGGTTTCGTGGTCTACTCCACCTGGGCCGCATTCCAGAACGCGCACTACACCTTCGGACCCTATCTCTCGCCCTTCTACAGCCCTGAGTTGTTCGGCAGCTCCCCGCACGCTGTCTTCGGTCCGAAGCCGAGCTGGTGGCCGGGCGTCCTGCCCTTCAGCCCCGCCCTGCTGATTCTGCCGTTCCCCGCATTCTTCCGGTTCACCTGTTACTACTACCGCGGCTCCTACTACAAATCGTTCTGGGCCGATCCGCCGGCCTGCAACGTGGGCGAGCCGCGGAACACCTACCTGGGCGAGCGCTCCTTTCCGCTGATCCTGCAAAACGTGCATCGATACTTCTTGTACGCGGCGCTGGTCTTCCTCTTTATCCTGTCTTACGATGCCTGGAAGGCGATGTGGTGGACCGATGCCGCCACGGGAACGGTACGCTTCGGAATCGGGCTGGGCACGGTGCTGCTGATCGCGAACGTGGTGTGCCTGACCGGCTACACGCTGGGCTGCCACTCGCTGCGTCATATGGTGGGCGGGTTCCGGAACCAGTTCTCCAAGAAGCCGTTGCTCAAGACCCCCTACAAATGCGTCACCTGCCTCAACGGAGTCCACCACCGCTGGGCCTGGGTGAGCCTGTTTACCGTCGCCGCGAGCGACATCTACATTAGGATGTGCTCGATGGGTGTCCTGCACGACCTGCGGATCTTCTGATGGCCGAAGTCCAGACCTACGATCACGATGTGCTGGTCATCGGCGCGGGCGGCGCTGGGCTCCGCGCGGCCATCGAGGCGGCCGCCAAGGGCTTGTCGGTCGGGCTCGTCTGCAAGTCGCTCCTGGGCAAGGCGCACACCGTGATGGCCGAGGGCGGCGTGGCGGCGGCGCTCGGCAATGTCGACGACCGGGACAACTGGAAGGTCCATTTTACCGACACGCTGCGCGGGGGCCAGTACCTCAGCAACTGGCGCATGGCCGAGCTGCACGCCAGGGAGTCTCCCGACCGGGTACGCGAGCTCGAGGCCTGGGGCGCGCTGTTCGACCGCACCGAAGACGGCAGAATCCTGCAGCGCAATTTCGGCGGCCACCGATATCCCCGACTCGCGCACGTGGGAGACCGCACCGGCCTCGAGATGATCCGCACCCTCCAGGATCACGGCGTGCATCAGGGCATCGACGTACACATGGAAGTCACCGTCATCCGGCTATTCGTGCAGGCAGGCCGGGTCGCCGGGGCGCTGGCCTACGACCGCGAGCGCGGCCGGTTTCGGCTCTTCCGGGCCAAGGCCGTCGTCATCGCCACCGGAGGCATCGGCCGGGCGTACCGGATCACCAGCAACAGCTGGGAGTACACCGGCGACGGCCAGTCGCTCGCGTTCCATGCCGGCGCGGCGCTCATGGACATGGAGTTCGTGCAATTCCACCCCACCGGAATGATCTGGCCGCCAAGCGTGCGCGGCCTGCTGGTGACTGAGGCCGTGCGGGGCGAGGGCGGCGTGCTGAAGAACAAGGACGGCCGCCGCTTCATGTTCGACGATATCCCGGAGAACTACCGCGCCCAGACCGCCGACACACCGGAGGAGGGCTGGCGCTACGTTCTGGGCGACAAGAACGCCCGCCGGCCGCCGGAGCTGCTGACGCGGGACCACGTCGCCCGCTGCATTATGCGCGAGGTCCGTGCCGGCCGCGGCAGTCCGCATGGCGGCGTGTTCCTCGACATCGCGTGGATCAAAGAGAAGGTCCCCAAGGCGGCCGAGCACATCAAGAAGAAGCTCCCCAGCATGTATCACCAGTTCAAGCAGCTTGCGGATATCGACATCACCACGACCCCGATGGAGATCGGGCCCACCACGCACTACATCATGGGCGGTATCCGGGTCGACGGGGACACCCAGATGAGCACGCTCCCCGGGCTCTTTGCCGCCGGTGAAGCGGCGGCCGGCCTCCACGGCGCCAACCGCCTCGGCGGCAATTCGCTCTCCGACCTGCTGGTGTTCGGCAAGCGCGCCGGGGAGGCCGCGGCGGCCTTCGCGTCGAAGCACGCAGCGGTGGCCCCCGACCAGGGCGAGGTCAACGACGCCACCCGCGAGGCGCTGGCACCATTCGATCGCTCCACCGGCGAGAGCCCCTACGCGGTGCAGCACGACCTGCAGGACATGATGCAGGATCTGGTGGGCATCGTGCGCACCGAATCGGAAATGCAGCGCGCGGCCGCGGGGCTGGCGAAGCTCCGCGAGCGGGCGGCCCGGGTCGGCGTCACCGGCAACCGCGAGTACAATCCCGGCTGGCACACCGCGCTGGACCTGCGCCACCTGCTCACCGTGTCGGAGGCAATCGTCGCCAGCGCGCTGGCGCGGAAGGAGAGCCGTGGAGGGCACTTTCGGGACGACTATCCGGAGAGGAAGTCCGATTTTGGCGGGATCAATTTCGTGGCGGAGAAGGATGCCAACGGGCGCATGGCTCTGCGCTCGGTACCGGTGGCCGCGATGCCCGAGGAGTTGAAGCGGTTGGTGGAGGAGTTTAAGTAGGGGCTGACAAGGAGCCTCAGGAATGACACAGGCGCGGTTCGAGATCTGGCGCGGCGAGCACGGCGCGGGACAATTCGTCCCCTACGACACCGAGGTGTCCGAGGGGATGGTCGTCCTCGACGCGGTGCACGACATCCAGGCCACCCAGGCGGGCGATCTGGCGGTGCGCTGGAACTGCAAGGCCGGCAAGTGCGGCTCCTGCTCCGCGGAGATCAACGGCAAGCCTCGCTTGATGTGCATGACCCGGCTCAACGAGCTGGATCTCGGCAAGCCGGTCACCGTCGAGCCAATGCGGGCCTTTCCCCACCACAAGGACCTGGTCTGTGACGTGAGCTGGAACTTCCGGGTCAAGCCCAAGATCCGGAAGTTCACCCCGCGCAAGCCCGACGCACCCGACGGAACCTGGCGGATGCAGCAGGAAGACGTGGACCGGGTCCAGGAGTTCCGGAAATGTATCGAGTGCTTCCTCTGCCAGGACGTCTGCCATGTCCTCCGGGACCACCACCTGCATGAGGAATTCATCGGGCCCCGGTTCCTGGTGCACGTGGCGGCGCTGGAAATGCACCCGCTGGATTCGCTCGACCGGCGCGATGAGCTCCGCACCGCGCACGGGATCGGCTACTGCAACATCACCAAGTGCTGCACGACGGTGTGTCCCGAGAGCATCCGGATCACCGACAATGCCATCATCCCGCTCAAGGAGCGCGTGGTGGACCACGCCTTCGATCCCATCGTCAAGCTGCTGGGATTGGGAAAGCAAAAGAGCTGAGATTCCATGAAAATCCACGCGGCGGCCGCCCTCGTCCTTCCCCTGCTGCTCGTCACTCCCGGCACCGGAGCCGATCCCAAGCTCAAAGAGGAGGCCATCGCGGGCGTCGAGCGTCGCGCGGCGGACCTGATTTCGCTGTCCGACCAGATCTGGGGCTTTGCCGAGACCGCACTCCGGGAAACCAGGTCTTCCGCGATACTCGCCGACTACGCCGAGAAGCAGGGCTTCAGGGTTACCCGCGGAGTGTCGGGGATGCCCACCGCGTTTACCGCCGAGTTCGGGAGCGGCAAGCCGGTGATCGCCATCATGGGAGAGTTCGACGCCCTCCCGGGCATTTCCCAGAAGGTGCAAGCGACGCGCGAGCCGCTGGTAGCCGGGGCGGCCGGGCACGGTTGCGGCCACAACCTCTTCGGTGCGGCCAGCCTGGGCGCTGCGTCCACCATCAAGGATCTGATTGCCGCCGGCAAACTCAAGGGCACCATCCGATTCTACGGAACACCGGCGGAGGAGTCGGTGGGTGGCAAGGTGTACATGGCGCGGGAAGGCATGTTCAACGACGTGGACGTGATGGTGGTGTGGCACCCCGCCGACCGCACCGGCGCCGACAATGGCAGCAGCCAGGCCATCGTGGACTTCGTGGTCGAGTTCAAGGGCCGGACCGCGCACGCGGCGTTCGATCCCTGGAACGGGCGGAGTGCTTCGGACGCCAGCGAGGCCTTCACCCACGGCGTGAATCTGCTGCGCGAACACGTCCGGCCCAGCGTTCGCATGCACTACGTGGTGCAGAAGGCGGGCGAGGTGCCCAACGTGGTGCCGGACTACGCCAGGGTGTGGATGTGGGTGCGAGACTCGAAGGGCGCCGGTATCGAGCCGGTGCTGGCTCGGGTGCGGCAGATCGCCGAAGGCTCCGGGAAGATCGCGGACGTCGAGTCCAAGCTCGCCGTGCAGGCGGGCGACTACGAGATCCTGGTGAATCAGACCGGGAGCCGCTTGCTGTACGGCAACCTGACGGCGCTAGGTCCGATCACCTATACGGAAGAAGAACAGAACTTCGCCAAGGCCATCCAGAAGACGGTCGGAATCGCCGAGCGCGGGATGGTGGGAGAGGTGCAGCCGTTCCGCGATCCGCCGCCCGCCGCACCCGAAGGGGGCTCGACCGATGTGGGCGATGTGAGCTGGCACACCCCGACCATCAACCTCACGGTGGCCACCGGCGTATGGAACTCCCCCTGGCACGCTTGGCCGGTGGTGGCCACCGGGGCGCACTCGATCGGCCATAAGGGCCTGGTCTACGCCGCCAAGGCGATGGCGATGACCGCGGTGGATCTGTTCCTGGACGCGAAGGTGCGGGACGCGATCCGGGCGGAGTTTACTGAGAAGACGCTCGGGTTCGTATACAAGCCGTGGATTCCCGCAGGGCCGCCGCCAATACCGCGGTGAGCGGTGAGCGGAGAGCGGTGAGCGGTAAGCGGTAACGGTCTCCCGCTCACCGCTCACTTTTCAGGGGGCTCCTCTCCACCCAAGCCTCCTTTGGCCACCATCTGCGCCGCCAGCACCGTCTGAATCACGGCTGCGATATTGTTCGTCGCTGAATTCGCCGCGCCGCCCCCCTCGCCGCCGGAGATCGTGATCAGCCGCGCCTTGGCCAGCGCATCGGCGATCACCGGCGCGATGTCGGGGATCATCTCGATCTGCCGGTACTTGAAGTAGTTCTCCCCACCCTGCCGGATCGCCTCATTCACCTTGCCGATCGCCTCCGCCGTTGCCGTGGCCACGGTTCGGATCTTGATGGCCTCCGCCTCGGCCCGGCCGCTGGCCTCGATCTTCATCCGCTCGGCATCCGCCCTGGCTTGCGCGATCTGCGTGGCCTCGAGCTCCGCGGCACGCTGGATCCCCAGCGCCTCCTGCCGCTTGGCTTCCGCCTGTGCCACCAGCGCCGCGTTCGACGCCTTGGTCTGCTCCAGCTCGCGGTTCGCATCGGAGATGGCTCGCTCCGCTGCGAGCTGGGCTTCCTTGGACCGGCGGTTCTGTACCGCCGTGGCGATGTCGGCATTGGCCTGCGCCTCGGCCGCCGATTGCCGGCGCCGAGCCTCCGCGACTTCCGACTGCACCACCTTGATGTTCAGCGAGTTGAACACCAGGCCGAGGTCGGTGAGCTCCCGCGAGCACGCTTTCCGGATGATGATGGCCAGCGGATCGTCTTCCTCGCTCTCGGCCAGCTGGAGATCGGTGCCGCGTCCGCTGGCCTCGGCGGGGATCAGCGCCTTGACGCGAGGGGCCGTCTTGGCGGAGAAAAGCTGGTCCTGGGTCAGCAGGTTGATCGCGCGGCGGCCCGAGCTCGACAGCAGGTCGGTGATCGTGTTGAGCTGATCCGGTTCCGGCTTGGCGAAGTAGCGGTTGGCCGCGGTCTTGATCATCGTATCGGTGTCGCCCACCGACACGATGGCGCTGGCCAGGACCCGGATCTTGATCGGACGAGGAATCCCGGCATCGTCGATGTCGGCCGTCTGGTCGGTGATGTCCAGGTCGACGTTGATCACCTTGCTCGAGATCGTGGTCCCGGTGGTGAGCAGCGGGATCTCCTTGGACTTGCCTGGGCCGCGGTAGATCACGGTGGATCCCTGCAACCAGCTCACCAATCGGATCGTGCCTGCCTGCACGTCCCGGAGAAACACCGACACGATGATGGGAATCAGAAACAGCACCCCTGCCACGATTCCCGCGATGACAAGCCACTGCTTCATGGAAGTGCCTCCGGCAGGCGTGGGCCCGCATATGAGACGGTGCAACGGTTACGGGCCGCATCGAAATCCTCGATGCGGAGCACATCGCCGCGGCGGATACGCCGGGACGTGGCGCGTTCCTCCGGCGCCAGCGTCCCGAGCAGCTGCACGACTTGCCCGTCGAGCTCGAGCTTGATCAGTCCCTGACCCTGGGCATCGAAGTCCATCATCGCCTGCGCTTCTTCCATAACCAGGCTTTCGAGCATCAGCGCCGGCTTGGATTCGAACCGAAAGATGAACTTCCAGATCGGCCCCACCAGAAACTGTTCGAACGCCACCCCACCCATCAAAGCCGCCGCTACGAGCAGCGGCTCGAAGAGAAACGACCGCGCCAGCATGCCGGTCGCGCCGGCCCCCACCAGGAAACTGAAGAGCACGCGCGGAGACAGCAGGCCGGCCAGCTTGGCCGCTCCGCCCGGCTCGTGGGAGTGTCCCGCGTGGCCGCCGTGTCCGGCATCGGCGTCATGGCCATGGTGTCCGGCGTGGCCGTGCGGGCCCGTATCTCCATGGTGCCCGAAGCCGAGCAAGGCCATCACCACGAGGCCGGTCACTCCGAGGGCAAAACAGAACGCGTAGGGGCCCATGATCCGGTTGGAAAGATACTGCGGCGCCGATTCGGGGGACTACGCGCTCGCAGCGCTCAGGTTGCCGGTGTCGGCGTGGGGGTCCGGGCGTCCAGCTCACGGAAGGCATCCAGAAGCGCGTCGATCCGCTCGCTCACCTTGCGCGCGGCGTCGAGATCGGAGGTCAAATCGTCGCCTCCCGGAGCGCCGACCTTGAGCCGGAGCAGATCGAGCCGAAGATGCTCCATCGCGGCCAGGGTGGAAGCAAGCTTGTCCCCGCCCAGATCCGCCGATGTCCCTCGGAGCCGGTTGGCCTGGGCTTCGAGGCGAGTCAGCACCTGCGGCAGGTCGCGGAAGCGGGTGCGGAGCTCTGCCGGCATCGCGTCGAACAGCTCGCGCGCGCCGTGGCCGAGCATGACTTCAGTTGGCTCGCTCGCGGCAATGCCCGGGGCGGCGCGTCCGATACCGGCCGGCTTGAACACCTTCCACTCCATGACCTTCCACCAGAGCCGCGACCACCAGCCTTTGCCCTGGGGCCGGAGCACCCGGGTGAGCACGCCCCGCAGCACGACGACCGGCCCCAACGTGAACACCGCCAGGATGAGCCCGTTCAGGACGGTGCCCAGCTCGATGAGCATCTGCCAGTGGAACCCGGCGACCCAGAATCCGGCTCCCACGATACCGGCGATAATCCACAGGAACGCCCGCAGCGGAGAGCGTTTCCGACCGCGGGGCTTCTCCTCTTCGGCGTGTTCCAGCGCGTGCCGCACGTCGGCCGCGGTGTACCCCTCATCGAGCAGCCGGCGTGCCCGCCGGATCAGCTGAAAGTGCCGCAGCCCGGCGAGCCCGAGCGTGAGGAAGAACCCCCAGGTGACCAGCAGCGTGAAGATAGCGCTCTGGATCGGCACGCCCCGGGCAATGACCATCTCGGCGCCGAGCACCAGCAGCACCGCGGTGTAGCTCGAGATTTCGGTACCGAGCGTCTTGTACAGATCGACGAACCGCTCGACCGGCCGCGGGATGACCAGCTGGCGACCGCGCACCGCTTCGAGCGCGTCCGCCAGCGCTTCGGCGTCGGGAAACCGATCGTCGGGCGAAGGGCAAAGGCAGCGGTCGATGATGGGTGCCAGCCGGTCCGGCATCGCGGGAGCCAGAGTGGAGAGCGCAGTGACGCCCAGCGAATAGAGATCGCTGCGGCCGTCGAGTGGCTTTCCGGCCAGTTGCTCCGGGCTCATGTATCGGGCGGTGCCGGCGATGTCTCCCTGGGTCGCGGGCAACGCCGGATCGGCGGCCTGGGCGATCCCGAAGTCGCTGACCAGCGCGCGACCGCTGGCACGCTCGAGCAGGATGTTGTCCGGCTTGATGTCACGATGCACCACGCCGTGCCGGTGGGCATAGGCCAGCGCCCAGGCCACCTCCTGCAGGATCCGAGCGGCGTCGGTGCTTGAAAGGGGGCCTCCCCGAGCGATCCGCTGTCCCAGCGTCTCGCCTTCGACGTAGCCCATCACAAAGAGCACGAACTCTCCGTGTTCCTCGACGGAATGGATCGGGACGATGTGGGGATGGGACAGACGGGCGGCGGTGCGCGCCTCCTGGAGGAAACGCTCGCGGTGCGCCGGGACTGCCGCCAGCGACGGCGGAAGCAGCTTGACCGCAACCGGCCGGTCCAGGGAGAGGTCCCGGGCGAGGTATACCACGCCCATCCCGCCCCGGCCCAGCTCCCGCTCCAGCGCGTAGCGCCCGGCCAGCGCACTCTGGAGCGCGAGAAACGAGGGAGACGGGACGTCGTTCATGCTGTAGATTCCGGCCAATCTCCCGTTTCAGCAAGTTGCGGCGTCACCCGACGAGCCTCCTCATGCGCATGTTTCATCATTCAACCATGCTCGGCGGGATCGCCATCCTGTCGGCCGCTTGCGGCGGTCCCGGCAGCACCGAGGCTCCGCGAACCGCGCCACCGATCGCCGCCTACTATCCCGACCCCGGCGACGCGTGGATTCGCCGCCGGCCGGCCGAGCTCGGGATGGACTCGGCGGCCCTGGCAATGGCACAGGCCTTCGCCGAGCGGAGCGAGATCGGCTGGTCGCTCGACATGAAGACCCAGCTCGCCGCCAACACCGCGCGTGAGCCCAATCCCGAGATCGTGGGCCCGTTCAAGGATCGCGGCCGCCAGAACGGAATCGTGCTCCGGCACGGCTACATCGTGGCCGAGTGGGGCGACACCCGGCGCGTCGACATGACCTTCAGCGTGGCCAAAAGCTACCTCTCTACGGTCGCCGGTGTCGCGTTCGATCGCGGTCTGATCAGGGACCTGGATGAGCCGGTGGGTCGCACCGTGAGCGACGGCGGCTACGCCTCCGCCCACAACGCACCGATCACCTGGCGGATGCATCTCACCCAGACCAGCGAGTGGGCGGGCAGCCTCTGGAGCAAGCCCGACCGCGCCGACCGGCGGGAAGGATACGATCGGACCCTGCAGACTCCCGGCTCGTTCTACGAATACAACGACGTCCGGGTGAATCGCCTGGCTCTCTCGTTGCTCCGGATCTGGAACCGCCCGCTGCCGGAGGTGCTCAAGCGGGAGATCATGGATCCCATTGACGCGTCTTCGACCTGGGAGTGGCACGGCTACCGCACCTCGATGACCGAGCAGGACGGACGCCGGATGGAGTCGGTGAGTGGCGGAGGCCACTGGGGCGGCGGGGTCTGGGCCAGCACCCGAGATCATGCCCGCTTCGGCTACCTGCTCCTGCGCCGGGGCCAATGGAAGGGCAAGCAGCTGCTCTCCGACCGCTGGATCACGCTTGCGACCGCGCCATCGCAGGTTCGCCCGGGGTACGGCTTTCTCTGGTGGCTCAACACCAACCAGATGCTGTACGCCGCAGCCACGCCGCGCTCGTTCTTCGCGCGAGGAGCCGGCGGCAACGTCATCTGGATCGCCCCGGAGCACGATCTGGTCGTGGTGCTGCGCTGGACCGATACAGCTCGGGTCGACGAGATCATCAAGCTGGTGCTCGCCTCCATCGACCGACCGGCATGAGTTTCCTCAACCTGCACGAGGCGGAGGCGCTGGCCCGCGCCTGTCTGCCGGCTCAGACCTACGACTACTATGCCGGCGGGGCCAACGACGAGATCACCCTCGACGCCAACCGCCGGGCCTTCGACGAGCTGGCCATCAGGTACCGGGTGCTGGTGGACGTGAGCCGCCGGGAGCTCGGGCTCACGCTTTTCGGCCGCGCGGTCGCCGCGCCGATCGTCGTGGCCCCGATGGCGTTCCAGCAGCTCGCCCATCCCGACGGCGAGCTCGCCACCGCCCGCGCCGCGGCCACGGCCGGGATTCCGATGACCGTAAGCACCTTCGCCACCGTGTCCCTCGAAGAGGTGCGCGCCGCGGCCGATGGTCCGCTCTGGTTCCAGCTCTACGTCCACAAGGACCGGGGCATCACCCGGGATTTGATCGCCCGGGTCGTTGCCGCGGGTTATGACGCCCTGGTCCTGACCGTGGACGTGCCGGAGATCGGCCGGCGGGAGCGCGACGAGCGGAACGGGTTCCGGCTCTCACCCGACCTCCGGGTGGCCAACTTCCTTCCCGCGATGAGCGACCCGCTGCAAGGCGAAGCGGACGGCTCCGGCCTCGCGAGCTTCGTGCAGGGCATGCGGGATGCCTCGCTCGGCTGGAACGACCTCGAGTGGATCCGGGAGGGTTCCGGCCTGCCGCTGGTGATCAAAGGTCTGGTGCGCGCCGACGATGCCCGCCGCGCGGTGGACCATGGCGCCTCCGGCGTGGTGGTGAGCAACCACGGCGGCCGCCAGCTCGATACCGCCATCGCGAGCCTCAAGGCGCTGCCCGAGGTCGCCGAGGCGGTGGGGGACCGAACCATTGTGCTCATGGACGGCGGGATCCGTCGCGGCACCGACATCGTCAAGGCACTCGCCCTGGGGGCCCATGCCGTGATGGTGGGCCGGCCGGTGCTGTGGGGTCTCGCGACGGACGGCGAGGCCGGTGCGCGCCGAGTGCTCGAGCTGCTCCACAACGAGCTGGATCTCGCCATGGGGCTGTCCGGCACGCCGCGCCTGGCCGACATCACCCGCGATCTCCTCGCGTGACGTGGGCCCAGCGCTACGATCCGCTGGGCTCGGCCTTCTGGTCCACACTCGTCGCCGCGCTCCCGATCGTGGCGCTGCTGGGTTCGCTCGCGTGGCTCCGGGTCAAGGCGCCCCTCGCCGCCCTGGCCGGCCTCATGGTGGCGCTGGCCGTGGCCATCCTGGCCATGGGGATGCCTGTCTCCATGGCGTTCACGACTGCCGCCTTCGGCGCGGCCTACGGGCTTCTTCCGATCGGCTGGATTGTCCTCAATGTCGTGTTTCTATACCAGCTGGTGGAGCGACGCGGACTCCTCGACGCGCTGCGGCAGGGCGTGGCGGGTCTCACCGATGATCCCCGGCTGCAGCTCCTGCTCGTAGCCTTCAGCTTCGGCGCGTTCATGGAAGGCGCCGCTGGATTCGGAACTCCGGTGGCCGTGACCGGCGGAATTCTCATCGCGCTGGGCTTCAAGCCGCTCCAGGCCTCGGGACTTTCCCTCATCGCCAACACCGCGCCGGTCGCGTTCGGAGCCCTGGGCACACCGATCATCGCGCTCCAGGGTGTCACCGGCCTCGATCTTCACCAGCTGTCCGCGATGGTGGGGCATCAGCTTCCGGTGTTCTCGGTGATCGTGCCCTTCTGGCTGGTCTGGGCGTATGCCGGCTGTCGGGGGATGCTGCAGGTCTGGCCCGCCGTGCTGGTGGCGGGCGTTACGTTCGCGGTGCCGCAGTTTCTCATGGCAACGCTCCATGGCCCCTGGCTGGTGGACGTCGTCGCCGCGGCGTGCTCGATGGCGTGCCTGGTGACCTTTCTCCGGTTCTGGAAGCCGGCGGGCGCGGCCGCTCGGAGTGATCGCGAGGCGGCTATGCTAAATGCCAGTCCTCGCGAGGCGGCAGCGATGCCGCATCAGGGTCATCGCGAGGCGGCCATGCCGCCGAAGCGATCTCTCGCCTGGCTCCCCTGGATCGTGCTCACCATCCTGGTCTTTGCGTGGGGCACTCCGTCGCTGAAAGCGGCGCTCAACGGGCTCTCCGCGCCCCGTTTGCCGGTGCCGGGGCTGCACAACCTGGTGGAGCGGGCCCCGCCAGTGGTCGCGGCGCTCACGCCCGAGCCCGCGGTTTTCATGCTCAACTGGCTCTCGGCCACCGGCACTGCGATCCTGCTCACCGCCCTCATCACCGCGCTGCTCCTGCGCTACGGACTCCGGGAGCTGGCCACCACCTGGCTCTCGGCGCTGCGCCGGGCCCAGGCCTCGCTCATCACGATCGCGCTGATGCTCTCGCTCGGCTACGTCACCCGCTACAGCGGCGAGGACGCGGTGCTGGGACTCGCGTTCGCCCAGACCGGCATTCTCTATCCGTTCTTCGGGACGATGCTGGGCTGGCTCGGCGTGGCGCTCACCGGGTCGGATACATCGTCCAATGTGCTGTTCGGAAGTCTGCAGACCATCACGGCGAGGCAGCTCGGCCTCGACCCCGTGCTGATGGCGGCCGCCAACTCCTCGGGCGGGGTGATGGGCAAGATGATCGACGCGCAGAGTATCGTGGTGGCCGGCACGGTGACCCATGCCGACGGTCAGGAGGGCACCATTCTCCGCTATGTCTTCTTCCACAGCGTGGCGCTGGCTTCGCTGATTGGCCTCCTCGTCATGCTGCAGGCATACGTTCTCTGAACCGGTGCAGCGCGCGACCCGGATCCGGACCTGTCCCTTGAGGACGGGATTTCTCCGGCGGGTCTCCTCGACTACGATTCAGCGCGAGATGGCACCTTTGCCTCTCCGACAATCCTCTGCGGACTCCCATGTCGCTCAGTACCAGACTGATTCCCCTGGCCCTGTTCCTCGTCGCGGCGTGCGGCAGCAAGACACAACCAGGGCTCGCGCCGCTGCCCGGCATGGTGCTCACACCGACGGAAGTGAGCCTTCAGCTCACCCAGCTGTCCCACGACTCGCTCCGGGGACGGCTGACCGGAACTCCGGGAGCCAAAAGCGCCGCGGAGATGATCGCGCGGGAAATGGCCCGGCTGGGCCTCGAGCCGGCTGGTGACAGCGGATACTTCCAGCGAGTCGCACTCTATGCCTTCACCGACACCGCGGGAAGACTGCGCCGGCGTGTCGCGCCGAGCTGGGCGGCGCTCGACACCATCCAGGGAGCCACGCGAATCTGGGGCGTCAACGTCATCGGGCGGCTGCGCGGAGCGGATGCGACGCTTGGCGATGAGCACATCCTGGTGGACGGCCACTACGACCACGTCGGCGTCACCGGAGAGGCGGGAAGCTCGTGCCGGGCGGTGGGGTCGGACAGCATCTGCAACGGGGCCGACGACGACGCGTCGGGCATCGTCGCCACGCTCAAGATTGCCCAGATCATAACCCGCAGCGAGCGGCCCCGCCGCAGCATCCTCTTTGCCGCGATGACGGCAGAGGAGCTCGGACTGCTCGGAGCCCGGTGGTATGTCGATCATCCGGCGTTGCCCCTCGCGTCCATGGCCGCGAACCTGGAGATCGAGATGATCGGCCGACCCGATTCCCTCGCGGGCGGGCCGGGGAAGGCCTGGCTCACCGGGTACGAGCGGTCCACCATGGGAGACATGCTGAAGGCGGCGGGGATTCCCCTGGTGGCGGATCCGCGCCCAGCCCAGGAGTTCTTCCGCCGGAGCGATAACTACGCGCTCGCGCTGCGCGGCGTGGTGGCCCATACGCTGTCCAGCTTCAACCTGCACAGCGACTATCACACGCCGAGCGATGAAGCCTCGCGAGCCGACCCGCTGCATATGACGCAGGTGATCGAGGCGGCCGCGCGCGCGGTTCGCCTCCTGGCCGACGGCCCCAAGCCGGAATGGAAGCCGGGCGGGAAGCCGTAGGAGCAGGGAGCTAGGAAGCTAGGGAGCTAGGGAGCTAAGGAGTTAGGAGCCTTGGTGAGGATCGCGGCCAGGCGGGCCGCATCGATGTTGCCGCCGGAGATGACACAGCAGATGGTTCCATCGCCCGCCTTGCCGGACAGAGCAGTGGCGAGCGGCACCGCCCCGGCTCCCTCCGCGACGACTCTCACCCGCTCGACCAGCATCCGGATGGCGTCCGCCGTCTCCTCCAGGGTCACCACGGCCACCCCACCGAGAAGCCCCTTCACCAGCGGCCACATCTCCGGAAGGAGCCCGGAGGCACCGATCCCGTCGACAAAGCTGGGCCGGTAGGCGATCTGCTGCGGCGCGCCGGCCGCGAGCGAGGCGCTGAGCGGCGCGGCGGTCTCCACCTCGCAGGCGATGACCCGCGCACCCGGTCCCAGGTACTTGAGTGTGCTCGCGATCCCGGCGGCGAGCCCGCCGCCTCCAAAGGGAACCAGCACCTTCTCGACGTGCGGCAGATCCTCGAGGATTTCCAAACCTATCGTCGCGTTCCCGGCCATGACCGCGACGTCGGACACCGGGTGAATGAAGCGACAGCCCTCCATTCCTTCGAAACTGCGCTCCAGGAGCACGCGCCACCACCGGTCGAACGGCACCGGCACGATCCGCGCCTCGAGCCGCTCGAGCGCCGACCGCTTGGCGGCCGGCGCGTGATCGGGGACGATGGCGGTGAACGGGACGCCGCGCTCTCGGGCGCACCAGGCCAGGCCCAGCGCCATGTTGCCCGCGCTTGCGGTGTAGATGCCCTTGGCCAGCGAGCCGGCGTCGATGGTGCCGATCGCGTTCCGCGCCCCTCGAATTTTGAACGACCCGACCGACTGGAGCGCTTCCAGCTTGAGCCAGATCTCGCGCGGGCCGTCGTAGGGAAGGCGGACCAGCGGGGAGCGAAGCGCGGAATCCCTGATGCGGTCCCGCGCCTGACGGATGGCGTCGAGCGGAATCATCTCCGGCAGGGATATGCTCACCGCCGACGGCCTCCCCGGCGCGGGGGCTGCTGGCGGTGCCGCGGCGGGCGCGCCCGATTCCCGGCGCTCTTGAGCAGCGCGACCAGCTCGTCCAGCGAATCGGCGCGGAGCGGCGGCTCGCCGCCCCGCATGACCGCGAAACGGAGCGGCCGGTCGAGAGCGGGCAGCTCGCCGGGCGTCAGACGGCGGGCCTGTCCTTCCCGGAGGCTGATGCGAACCACGCCCTCCATCCCAGCCACCTCATATTCGAGCGGTACCGCGTCGCCCCGGAGTCGCACCATGGACGGGAGCGCGTCGAGTCGCCGCCGCTCCCGTTCCGAAACCAGCGCCGCCGGGTCGAGTGAAAGCGGCGCCTGCAGGAACTCCTTCCAGGAGCGCACGCCCTCAACCTGGGACGAGAGACGCGCCATGATGGCGGGCTCGGAAGCCACCTCGAGAGCTCCGCCGGAGCGCCGCCACCACGCCAGCAGGGTGGTCACCGCACTGCGAATTCTGCCCTGGTCCGGGTGCGGCGTCTCGCCGCTCAGGAGCGCCATGACCAGCGCCTGCCGAGCCGCGGAGAGGAGATCATCAGGAATCCGCCCGGTGAGCGGCTCGATCTCGGTTTCCAGGTGAAAGCCGAAGTACTCTAGCCGGCGCGACACGGCGAACTGCTGGTGTCGTCGCGTGCCGGACAGCACGATCTCGGGCGTTCCCAGCGTCGCGTGGCGCCGGACCAGCTCGTACGAGAGGGTGGTGCCTTCGACCGAGGCCCGCGGCACCCCGAACCGGTCCGCGAAGTAGCGGACGCTTCCCGCCACGGCACCCCAGCTTCCCGCGACGGAGGTTTTCGCCACCCGGACCTCCTGACCGTCCACGGTGCGCTCGTCGATCACCAGATCGAACGGCATCACGCGGGCCACCAGCTCGGCGAACGCCGCGCGGAGATCGCGGTTGGCGTAGGGGAGCGTCCTCGGCAGCGGAAGGTCGAGCGAGCGATACACCGACGCCGTCCCCATGGCCGCGTCTTCGATGGACTTGATCAGGACACCGCGGCGCTGACCCCACTCCTCGAGTCCCTCGTCAAAGAGGTGCCGAGGTAGCCCGTAGGCCTCCCCCAGCGAACCGTGCTGATTCACCGCCTCGGCGTAGAGGTTATACGTGGTCAGGTGATCGCTCCCCTGCACCAGGGCGCCGTGCAGCTCGCGATCCTCACGAGTCATGCGGTGCAGCGAATCAATATTGGAGCACACGGCCGCGATGGGAATCACCGCGGCATCGGCTTGGACCAGCAGCTCGGCCCAGGGCCGGTCCACCGGCATCGCCTCCACCTCGCGACCGTACTCGGTGAGCCGGCCCCCCGCCACCAGACCACGCGAGGTGAGCAGCTCCACCGCCCGGCGGTAGGCGGTCCGGTCGAGCGGGACCGGCAGGTCCAGGTCGCGAGCGTCCACCCCCAACGCGGCGCAGGTGAGCGCCACCCGCTCCGCATCGCCGGCGAGCTGAAACTCCGGAGGGGTGGGCCGCAGCGCCTCGAAGTCGAGCGCGCGGTCCGAAAGGATCGTCACCTCGCCGCCGGGCACCCGCCCATGAACCCGTCCCGCCATCTGGAGAATCTCGTTGGACCCGAGATAGAGCCGGTGCAGCACGTTCCGACCGCGGTCGACCCGGTTGCCGTAGCGGGCGTCGTAGATCACTACGGTATCGAGGCCGGGAATATTGAGTGCCGACTGACCGGCAGCGGTCATCGCGAGCAGAAAGGGCTTGGGCACCGCTCCTTCGAGAAAGGGACGGATCACCCGGATCGGCTCGCCCCCGTGGTAGAACGCGGCGGAGAGCTTGGGCCACCGATCAGCCAGCTCCCCGGCCAGCCGCTCCACTTCGGCGCGGGTCGGGACGAAGACCGCCACGCCGCGGCGCTCCTTGATCACATGTCGCAGGAAACGATCATCGAGGAATTCTTCGACATCCTTGGCCAGCACCGTCACCTTGGCACGGAGCTTGGGGTCGAAGGCGCTCGTCTCCAGGATCTCGGCACTGTTGAGATACTTCGCGTAGAAGGCCGGGTCGACGGTGGCCGAAAGCCAGATGAACCGGCAGCCGGCCCGCTTGCCCAGGGCCAGACAGAGCTCCAGCTCGGCGGAAGTCTGGTGGATCTCGTCCGCCACGAGAGTATCTCGCTCGGTAATCAGGTCGTCCTGAAACCACCGTCGCGCGATGCCGGTGGTCACGATGACGACGTTCCACAGAGGGGTTTCGGGCGTGGCCTCGCGCTCACGATTCACGACCCCGTAGCGGAGGGTTTCCTGGAGGATGGCCTGGGCGATCGGACGAATACCAAGTGTCTTGCCGGTGCCGGTACCGGCCACAATACCGAAGGGCTTACCAGCGGTGGCCCATTCCCAGATCATGGGACCGTGCTTTCGTTGCAGCAGGGTCTCGACCTGGGTACCGAGGGCGAGCTCGATGGTTTCGCAGGCGGCCCGAGTGGGTGCGATGACGATGACGCGGCCACGGGGATGGTCGGCGTTCCGGTAGGCGGCCGGATCGAGGGGAAGATGGTGGTTGCGGGAGGGGTGCATGGGGTGGCCGAAACCTAACCCACCGACACGCCCCCGCTGCGGCTTGGCAGAGTTTCAGAGAGAAAAAAACAGACGACCCCGCTCACTCGCGGGGCCGTCCGAACCCAGGCGGGGAGCCGGGGTCTTGTGGGTGCAGCCGGGAAAGCAGAGCCTGAGAAGCTCGAAGGTAGGACGGCCACACCCCTTTCTGATGTTACCTGTCGTCGTTATTCCAGCGGTCGCCCCGGCGATCATCCCGGCGGTCCCCGTACCGGTCATCGTACCGGTCATCGTACCGGCCATCATACCGCTCGTCGTACCGGTCAAAATCGCGATCGTCATCGAGCCGGTAGTATCGTCCATCACGCTCGTAGACCCTGATTTCCACGAGTCCGGATTGGAAGCGATCGAGGTAGTAGCGGTCGTCCCGGCGGTCATAGTACACCACCATGACACGGTGGTCTCGCCGGAAGTTGCGGTACCAGCCGGCACGGCGGTTATCGTGGCGCCTTACCCATTCGACCCGGCGAATCATCCGGGGCCGGCGGTCGTACCGCCGGTCGCCGATGCTGATCCGGCCGGACACCGGGCCGCCGCCGATGATGATGTCGGCCTTGACCCGCTGGGCCTCGGCGGGTGAGGCGAATAGCAACGGGAACAGAATGGCCGAACTGAGAACGAGATTGCGGGCGTTCACGGGGTCCTCCATGGAAAAATTTCTACAGCTTTCGCACCCATCCCTGAAGCGAGCGTCGTGCCACTTCGTATGTCGTTGTACCGCAAGGCCAATCCGGCGTACTCAGGCTGGGGCTGTCCTCCAGCACGGACACGCGGCCCGGTGGGCGGGACATCGGGGGACGGCCGCGCTATATTCGGCCCCGGCGGATCTCACCCACGCAGGCGGCATCGTGGCGAACGGATTCAAGGTGTCGGTTTCGAAGGAGTATCTCGGCTTCTCGTCGGCGCACTTTATCACGCTCGCCGGGCATCAGTGCGAGTCGCTGCACGGGCACAACTACCGCGTGGGCCTGACGGTGGAAGGCGGGGTCGATCCGGAATGCGCGTTCGTGGTGGACTTCGCGGTGCTTAAGCGGATCGTTCGGCCCTACGTCCAGAATCTGGACCACCGGGTGATCCTCCCTACCCTGAATCCCAAGCTTGTCCTCACCACCGAAGGGGACCGGATGGTGGTGGACTACCTCGGCGCCCGGCAATTCGTCTTTCCGGTGTCGAACTGTGCCCTACTTCCGATCAGCAACACCACAGCCGAGATGATCGCCGAGTACCTCGCCCACCGGCTGCGCGACGACCTCAGCAGGGAGGGGCTGGCCCATCTCGATGCGATCGAAGTGGAGGTGGAGGAGAGCGTGGGTCAGGCGGGGTATTACAGACTCGGGTTCAGGGAGCTAGGGCCTACTCCTTGACGAAGGGTTTGGCCGGCCCGGTGAGAGCGGAACCAGCCACCGGTTTCCAGGTTACTTGTTTTTCAATCAGCTCAGCCACTTCGAAGTCCTTCGCCGTGATCCCGCCCGCACTGTGGGTGGAGAGCGCCACCGAGACGCTGGGCCAGGTCACGGTCAGATCGGCGTGATGATCCGCCACCTCGCAGATGAACGCGATGGCGTTGGCGACGAGCATGGAGCCCCGCCAGCCGTCGGTCTTGAAGGTGCGCCGGATGGCGCCTCCCTGCAACGCCCACTTCGGCAGGCTCTCGAGCCGTTTGGCGATCTGGCTCTCGCTCAACGCTCGTTCCTTTTCCATGGCTCCCCCTGGCCCCTAGGCCCTCAGCCGTAACCCCTAGTCTCCCAGACTGATCCCCAGATTCCGCGCGGTCAAGATGATCCCGCTGTCGAGCGGCACCAGTTTCGGCCGCCCGATGACCTGACTGAGCGGGACCCGCCTCACATTGGGCGGCGTGTAGACCACGCAGGTGCCGTAGTCTCCCGCTGCGATGGCGCGCACCGCGCCGGATCCGAAGCGGAGCGCCAACAAACGGTCGAAGGTGGTGGGCGAGCCGCCCCGCTGGAGATGCCCGAGCACCAGGCTACGGGTCTCTTTGCCGGTTCGCTCGCCGATGCCTCTGGCCACCTCTTCTCCAATGCCACCGAGCCGTTCCGCGCGTCCCTCGCCGGCCGCTTGGCGAAGCACCATCTGGCCCCCCAACGGCCGGGCACCCTCGGCGGCGACCACGATGGAGAACCGCCGTCCCCTCCGTTCCCGGTCCAGGATCTTCTGGCACACCTTGTCGATGTCGAACGGGATTTCGGGAATCAGGATCACGTCCGCGCTCCCGGAGAGGCCGCTGTGGAGCGCAATCCAGCCGGCGTAGCGGCCCATCAGCTCGACGACGAACACCCGGTCGTGGCTTTCGGCGGTGGTGTGGATCTTGTCCAGCGCGTCGGTGGCCGTGCTGACGGCGGTGTCGAACCCGAATGTCGTCTCGGTACCGGCGACATCGTTGTCGATGGTCTTGGGAACTCCGACGACCGGGACTCCCTTCTCGAACAACCGGTGCGCGATGGCCAAGCTGCCGTCACCCCCGATGGCCACCATCGCGTCGAAGCCGTGAGCCCGGATGGCCGTGATCAACTGGTCGGAGCGATCCTCCTCGACGACGGCGCCGTCGGACAGCACCCGCGGCCATTGAAACGGGTTGCCATAATTCGTGGTGCCGAGAATGGTGCCGCCCAGATGGGTGATCCCGCGCACCTCGCGGGGACCCAGCGAAATCAGGCCGTCATCGGTCTCGTCGGGCCCCGCGTCGGTCGTCCGGTGGTCCTTGCGGTACCGTTCGCCCGGCGGGAGAAGCCCATCGTAGCCGCGCCGGACCCCGAACGTCTCCCAGCCCCGCTGGTGCGCCGACAAGACCACCGCGCGGATGACCGCGTTCAAGCCGGGAGCGTCGCCGCCGCCGGTCGAGATGGCGATCCTCATCGTGAGGCGATCACTTCCCTCTCGCGTTGAGCAGCCCGAGCACCTCGCCGGGCGCCGGGTGCCTTCCGGCTTGCTTTTTGGAGAAGACCAGGGTGCCGTCCACCGACACGTCGAACACACCGCCGGACGAGGGAATCATCTCGATTTCCAGGCCGTTCAGCTCCCGCCCGAGCTCCGCCGCCAGACCGGCGGCGCGAGGTTCGTAGTTTCACACCACGCAGTATTGAATCGTGACTTTCATCGAGGCTCCGGCGCAGGTGAATACGAGGGAGACGGGAGAATCCTAGTCCCCGGCCCGACGATGGCAAGGGACCCGATTAATATGCGGAGATGGTGAACGCGATCCTGCTGGCGGCCACGCTCGCCGCTCCGCCCGCCGTACCGGTTCGGGCGATCTACGTCAACGCCTGGGCCTTCGGGACCCGGCGGTTTTACCGGCTGGTGGAGCTGGCCCAGTCCACCGAGCTCAACGCCTTCGTCATCGACGTGAAGGACGATACGGGGTACCTGACCTATCGCTCCGACGTGCCTTTGGCCGTCGCGATCGGCGCCAACAAGCAGCTCCGCGCGCGAGACACCCGGACGCGCGTGGCGCTGCTCAGGGCCAAAGGCATCCGCGCCATAGCGCGGATCGTGGTGGCCAAGGACCCTCTCCTCGCCGCGAAGAAGGACGCCTGGGCGATCCAGCGAAACACGGGCGGCGCCTGGACCGACCGGCAGAACACCCGATGGGTCGACGGGTTCAACGACTCGGTGTGGGTCTACGCGGCCGATCTCGCCGCCGAGGCGGTGCGGATGGGTTTCGAGGAGATCCAGTACGACTACATCCGGTTTCCCGACGAGCCGAAACAGCGGATGGCTACCGCGGTGTTCCCGGCCCGGCGGGCCAACGAATCGCCTCGCGAGGGGGTGCAGCGCAATCTCATGCTGCTGGCGTCGCGCACCCGGGCGCTCCAGGTGCCCTTCACCATCGACATCTTCGGGCAGACTACCGCCGCTCCGGACGACATGGGGATCGGGCAGTACTGGGAGGATCTGGTCATCGCGGCCGATGTGGTCCTGCCCATGATCTACCCCAGCCACTACGGGCGCGGCGTGTACGGCGTGGCGCGCCCGAACGCGGCGCCCTACACGATGGTCAGACGCGCTCTCGAAGATGGGATCCGGCGCAACAAAGCGCTGGCCCCCAGGAAAACCGCCGAGATCCGGCCCTACCTGCAGGCGTTCACGCTCGGCAGGCCCAGGTACACGTCGGTGCAGGTGCGGGAACAGATTCGCGCCGCCGGTGAGCTCGGCCTCGACTCATGGGTGCTCTGGAACCCCCGCTCGGTATACGAGCGGGGTTACTTCAAGAGCGACAGCGTTGCCGCCACCGTCTCGGCGGGAGGAGTGCAGCGCCGGTGACCACCGGACGCCGAGCCCGCCACGAAGCCCGCGCGTTGGTGACGATGGTCTGGGTGCTCGTCACTGCTCCGCTTGCGGCGCAACGCCGCGCCACACCGGCCACTCCGCCGGGCCAGGCGCCCGGGGACTGGCAGCTACCGGGCCGCGATCACGCCCTGACCCGATACAGTCCCCTCGATCAGATCACCACCGCGAACGTCGGATCGCTTCGGCCGGTCTGGACCTTCTCGACCGGCGCGCTGCGGGCGCACGAGGGTAACCCGCTGGTCGTGGGAGCGGCAATGTATGTCCATACGCCGTATCCGAACGCGGTGTTCGCGCTGGACCTGAGCCAACCGGGCGCGCCGATCCGGTGGAAATACATCGCTCCGTTGCCGGCCCCGCCCCCCCGCACGCCCCCGGGAGAACCGCCGCGGCCTCCGATCTTGCCGACCGGATGCTGCGATGTGGGGAGCCGCGGCCTGGCCTGGCATCCAAGCGGAAAGATCTTCGCGCCTCTCCTGGGCGGCGAGCTGGCGGCCCTCGATGCGGAAACGGGGACGGAGATCTGGCGGGTTCGCAACGTCGATCCGAAAACGGGAGGAACGATGGCCGCCGCGCCCCTGGTGGTCGGCAACCTGGTCATCGCCGGAGTATCGGGTGCGGAGTACGGCGTTCGGGGATACCTCACCACATACGATGCCCTCTCCGGACGTCTGGTCTGGCGGGGATACAGCACCGGACCCGACGCCGAGGTCCTGATCGACGGCGCGGCGAATCCGCACTATGCGTCTCATCAAGGCAGGGACCTGGGGATTTCCACCTGGACCGGAGAAGCGTGGCGCCAGGGTGGTGGCACTACGTCGGGATGGATCTCCTATGATCCGGCGCTCAATCTGATCTATCACGGCACCGACGAGCCGGCCCCGGGCAATCCGGCGCAGCGGCCGGGGGACAACAAATGGACTTCCGCGATCATCGCGAGGGACGCAGCCACCGGCAAGGTTCGTTGGGCGTTCCAGATGACGCCGCATGATGAATGGGGCTACGGCGGCTCCAACGAGAACATTCTGGCCGATCTGACGCTGCGCGGTGCGACGGTCAAGGCCCTGGTGCATTTCGACCGAAATGGGTTCGCCTACACCCTGGACCGCAGCACCGGGCGCATGCTGCTGGCCGAGAAATACGGGCCGGCCAACTGGGCCCGCTCCGTGGATTTGAGCTCCGGGCTGCCGCAGCGTGACGCCCGCTACGCCGCGCCCGCCCCATCGGCCCCTTCGGCAGGTGCGCCCCGTCGCGCCGCATCGGGACCGGCAACCGACGGCATTTGCCCCGGCAGCATCGGCGCCAAGTTCCTCCAGCCGGCGGCGTTCTCGCCGCTGACCAATCTCTTCTACGTCCCGCTCAACAACCTTTGCATGGACCTCAGAACAGCGCCGGTCACCTATGCACTAGGCCAGCCCTACTCGGGCGCCCAGATCGCGATGACCGCCGGCCCAGGCGGTAATCGCGGGCGATTCATCGCCTGGGACGCTGCCGCCGCCACCATTGCGTGGGAGGTGAAGGAGCCCATGGCGGTGGCGGGCGGCGCGCTCACCACCGCGGGAGGCCTCGTGTTCTACGGAACTCTGGATGGATGGCTCAAGGCGCTGGATCAGCGTACCGGCCGGGAGCTCTGGCGCTTCAAGACCCCCTCCGGCATCGTCGGCAGCCCGATCGCCTTTGCCGGACCGGACGGCAAGGAATACGTCGCGGTACTCTCCGGCGTCGGCGGGTGGTGGGGACTGGGCGCGAACGGCGCCTTCCCCGACCTCGGCGGCACCACGAATCCCGGTGGCGTGTTACTGGTCTTCGGCCTGTGATTCGCCGCGCGGCGCTGCTGGTCCTGATTGTTTCCGCGCTGACGCCGGCCGGAGCCGCGCAGGGACCCGACCGGCCCGTCTCCCGCCGGACCGGAATGTTTCAGGATTCCAGGCTCCGGGAAAGCTCCGGCGTGGTTGCCAGCCGCCGGCATCCAGGTCTCTTGTGGACACTCAACGATTCCGGCGGCGATCCGGTCCTCTTCTTCACCGATACTACGGGCGTGGCACTGGGGACCTATCCGGTCCGGGGAGCGTCCAACGTCGACTGGGAGGCGCTGGGACGAGGTACCTGCGGGGACGCCGTCTGCCTGGTCATCGGAGACACCGGTGACAACAGCGAGCGCCGGCCCGTGGTGCGGCTCTATCGCATGGTGGAGCCGGACACCGCCGCCTCGGCCAGGAGCGGCGCCGGCCGCCCGATCGAATCGTTGGGCGTAGGGTATCCAGACGGACCCCACGACGTCGAGGCGCTCTACGTGGAGCCGGACGGTGCGGTTGTCCTGGTCACCAAGGGGCGACGCGGCGGCATCCTCACGTTTCGGGTTTCCGCTTCAGCGTGGGGCACCGGCCGCACGACAACGGCAATCCGCCTCGACAGCCTCCCCATGGCGGCGAGTCTGTCGACGGGACGCGTCGTGACCGACGCGGCAATCTCTCCCGACGGCCAGTGGGTAGCGGTGCGCACCTACCGGGCCGTGAGCTTCTTCCGGAGGGACACCGCCGGCCGGCTTCACGCCGATCCGGCACGCCCGGTTTGCGACATCGCGGGACTCGAGCCACAGGGAGAAGGCGTCGACTGGTGGGACCAGGGCACGCTCGTTCTCACCAGCGAACGGGTGGGTCGCTCCCGCGGAACCATCACCCTGCTCCGGTGTCCCGGCCCATGAAGCTGCGGCCTTCGCTCTGGTGGGTTCTGGTACCGCTGCTCGCCGCCCTCTGGATCCTGGCCGACCGTCGCCCTCCCGTTCCCCCTCACACCGCGGAGTGGCTCGATGCCGGCGGCGTATCGGTTCGCAGCGTCCGCGACGGCACCGGGGAGACGACGCTCCTGCTGCTCCACGGCTACGGCGAGTCCCTCACGACCTGGCGTGCGGTTTTCGACCGGCTGGCGTCCAGGGCGCGGGTGATCGCGATCGACCTGCCCGGATTCGGCGGGAGCGCGAAACCCGATGCGCCCTACACGCTCCCGGCGATGACGGAGCGGCTTTCGAGCTTTCTCGATCAATGGACCACCGGGCCGGTGGTGCTGGTCGGGCACTCGATGGGCGGGGAGATCGCGGCATCGCTCGCCCTGGCGCGGCCCGACCGGGTCACGGCGCTCATCTTGATCGCGCCGGCAGGTTATCGAATCGGCTTGGCCGGAATCGCGGACACCATGTATCCGTCCAAGGCGCGCACATTGGGGCGCTATCTGGCGCTCCGGTCCTTCATCACGCCGATCCACGACCCGACCTGGCTGGCCGAGCCCGATTCCACCGCCAACTACGACCTGCTGGGGGACTCCGGGTACCGCCGCTCGGCAGCGAGGGTACTGGAGGATTTTGACTTCCGCGGCTTGCACGGGCGGTTTGGGGAGATCTCCCAGCCTACCCTGCTGGTCTGGGGGGGAAACGATCCAGTAGTGCCCTTCTCGGTGGGCGACACACTTTTCCGGCTGATCCCCTGCGTGCGCTTTGCGTCGCTCCCTAACGCTTTTCACCGGCCGCACGCGGAAGTGCCGGATACGGTCCTCGCGATCATCCAGGCATTTCTCGGGGATCTGGGTATCCGGGGTTCGGGGGATCCGGGGATGCGGGTGGGATGTCCACTAATACCCGGATCCCCGCTTCCCCGGATTCCCTGATTGCTCGTAGCAGCACACACTACTATTTTCCGGCGCTCCGCGGCCTTCGAGCCCCCCGCAACCCGGGAGTACATCTGGACCTGCCCACCTATCACCGTGTTCCGGTGACCTGGCTGCTCGAACATGGCAGCGAATCAGTCCGGCTCCGCACCCGTCGAGAACTCGCTTATCCCGGTACCGTTCCCGCCGAGGCCATTGCCGCCGATGAAGAGGCGGTGGCCAATTCGAAGATGGTGCAAGGCGTGATCAGGAAGCAAAAAGACAACGGGGTCTGGGGCGGGAACCTGCTCGGCCTCGCTTCCTCCGCGAAGGACGGCATCAAGGACGTCGGGACGATTCCGCAGTACCGGCGGCTGTTGCAGCTCGGACTGCCCCACGCCGCGCGGCCGTTCAAGCTGGCCGACCGCGTTTTGTACCGGATGCTGTCGCGGGACGACGATCCATTCCTGCAGTTCGAGTTTGGCAAGCTTTCCAAGGATTCGCCCGCGGCGGCCGAATGGGCTCGCGAGCATATGCGGGAGGCGACCGCGGCGGCGCTGGCCGAGGCGGGGTATATCGAGGATCCGCGGCTGCGCGGCGCCGCGCACAAGATCGCTTCGTCGGTGTCGGCCTTTCTGCGGAGCCCGCTCGCCGAAAAGCCCTACGTCCGGTCCGGGGCCAAGACGATTCTGAATCCCGAAGCACATCCACCGACCTGGTATTCGGTGGCGATGATCGCGGCGATGCCCAACCTGCAACGGGAGCGCGCCGGCTTCACCGAGCGGCTCGGGCAGTACCTGGGCCTGCCGATGTCCAAGAAGGCGTACGTGTGGCAGATCGGAAAGCGGGTGCACAAACCGGAGCTCCTCCTCCTGGGTGATCCGCTGGTGGCCGACGGAAAGGGCAACGCGAAGGACATCCCGCTCGCCCTCCACTTCATCGAGCTGCTGGCCCGGATCAGCGCGCTGCATACCAACCCGGTGGCCACGAGGGTCCTCGCCCGGTTGATGTCCGAGGTCGACGAGCGGGGGGTGTGGCGTCCGAAGGTGCTCAAGACCGCGCCCCGAACGACCCACAAGGTGACGTATCACATGTATCCGCTGCACCAGGAATCCAAGACGGCGGATACGCGGGTCGTGGATGTGACTTTCCGTCTGGCGCTCATCGCCAGGCTGCTCGGGTGGCCTCTGGAGTATCTGTAGTGGCGACACTCGACCTGACCACGTTCGGCTTCACACCCACCGAGAGTCTGGTCTACGAAGTGCTGTTGCGCGGCGGACCGGGCACCGGCTACGCCATCGCCCGCGCGGCGGGACTCGCCCGCGCGAACGCCTACGGCGCGCTGGAGGGGCTGGTGCAGAAGGGGGGTGCGCGGGTGGAAGAGGGCCGGCCCAAGCGGTACCGCCCCGAGCCGCCGGCCGCGCTGATGGCGCGGATCCTCGACCGGCAAGGCCACGCGTTGGATGAGGTCAGCCGGTCGCTGGAGGAGATCTCGGTGCCCGACACTCCCACACTGATCGAGCTCACCTCGGCGCGCGGCGCGCTCTCGATTGCCGCCCGTGAAGCGGCGCGGGCGGTCGAACGTATCCTGCTGCACGCCTCGCCCGACGCGTATCCTCCGCTCATCCCCTCGCTCCGGAAGGCCGCGGGCAGCGGGGTCACGCTCTCGCTCTCGACCACGGCGCCCCTGGATCTCGCCTTCGCGGCGGTGACTGTGGCCCCCGCCACGGCGGACTGGCCGGGCGAGCCGTTCCTTCTGGTCGTGGACAATCGGAGCGCGCTCCTCGCGGCACGCGACGGTGAGCGGGTGCTGGGTCACTGGGGCACTGCTCCCACGCTGGTGGCGGCCGCTTCCCTCGCGATCGGGAGTCTGCGAGGCGGCCTGTGAACGAGCCGGTGGACGCAATCTTCCAGGAGCTTCGACAGCAGTACCTCTCCGAAGCGCCCGCGCGGTTGGGAGAGCTCCGCAAGGACCTCGCGGCGGCGTGCGCCGGGGAGACCGATGCCGTCGCCTCGCTGAAGACCAGATTTCACCGCCTGGCTGGCTCGGGAGGGAGCTACGGCTTTCCGGACATCAGCACCGCCAGCCGAGAGGCTGAGCAGTGGCTGGCCCGAAACCGGGAGCCCGACAATACCGGCTTTGCGTACCTGGGGGCGTCGATCGGCCGGATCGCCGCAGCGTTCGACAAGGCGGCCCGGGATGTTGGACTTCCGAGCGCCCCGCAAAAGCGATCGGCCTTCGGCTGGCGGGCCCACCTGGTCGGTGGCGCGACCGATCTAGCCGCCCGGCTGACCTTCGCGCTCCGGGATGCGCAATACGCGGTTACCGCCGCTCCCCTCAACGCCGATCCCAGCGTCATCCCCGCCTCCGAGCGACCCGATCTTGTCGTACTGATTCCGGCTCCGGACGAGAGCGCCGAGGCCGCGGTGGCGCGCTGGACCGGCGAAGGTTCCGGACGCCGCATTCCCGTGGCGCTGGTGGCCGATCCCAAGGTCATCGACTTGCTCAGCGATCCGTACGCGCGGCTCGATCTGCTGGCGCGGCTCACCGAGGCCGACGCGGAGGTGTCACGATGGGCCCGGGCGGTGGCGCGGGAGGCATCGTCACCGGCGTCGGTGCTGCTGGTGCTCGCCGACGAGGGCGAACGCACCGAGGCCGCCGGCTGGCTCGACTCGGCGGGGCTTCGCGTCACCGCGACCGGCAACGCCCATGAGGCCGCGCGGGCTCTCGAGGGGGAGCAGCCCGATGTCGTGGTCCTCGATCTGACATTGCCCGATGCCGCGGGGGTCGCTCTGGTCCGGATGATCCGACGGACCGGACGGTTCCGGCTAACCCCGGTGATCGCACTCACCGATCAGGACAGCGACACCGAGCGTGGGCGAGCCCTGGAGGCGGGGGTGGACGAGGTCATGTTGCGTCCGCTTTCCCAGAGCCGAATAACCTCGGCATTGATCCACCGCGCCGCGCGGGCGCGCCGGCTCGAGGAAGCGGTGCGGCGCGACTCCCTCTCCGGGTTCCTCACCGCCGGGACGCTCCTCGATGAGATGGACTCGGTGCTGGCGTACGCGCGCCGGGAGGGAGAGCGGATCTCGTTTCTCCTGCTCGACGTTGATCACTTCCGGCGGGTCAACGAGCAACTGGGCCACCAGACCGGCGATCAGGTGCTGGCCCACATCGCGCGAGTGATCCGCGACCGGGTTCGCGCGAGCGACCTGGTGGTGCGTATGGGCGGAGAGGAATTCGGCGTGTTGTTACGGCACTGCGGGCCGGCGGACGCTCTGGCCATAGCGGAGCAGATCCGGACGGCGGTGGTGACCAGCCCGACGGTGGTGGAGGGAACCTCGATGCCGGTCCGGCTCTCGGGCGGGGTGGCCGGCTATCCCGAGCATGCGGTCGGGATGCGCGAGCTGCTCCTGGCAGCGGAGCGCGCGCTCCGGCAGGCCAAAGAGAGAGGCCGGGATCGGGTTGTGGTCAGCGGCTAAAGGAGTCCAACTAGCCGCGCAACACTACGATCGAGCTCGCCTCCCGCATCGCCGTCGACACCTGTTCCAGCCACTTGACCACGTCCTCGACCCGGTCCGGCGCAAGGATTCCCTTCCCGCCCAACCGCTGCTGGCTCACGGTGAGCACGCTGCCCCGCTGCGCGTAGATGAGGTGGAGCGCGCCGAACGGCCCGGAGAGCGCCACATTCTTCGGCAGCTGCGCACGCCAACCCTCCGGCAGCGTGAGCGTAAGCACCACCTCTCCACCCGAGGCACCTCCCACCTGCGCCGCATCGATCGGGAACCGTCGCGGTGTCCGGGCCCGGAGCTCAGCCACCAGCGGCTTCACGTCACCCGCCTGCCCCAGGAACGGCAGCGCGAGAATGGCGGCAGCGCCTGCCAGCTGCGCGGCGCGTCCGTTGCGTGCCATGAAGCGGATCCGGAAGGGGCCGCCGCTGCCCGTCTCGTCGTCGAAGCGAAGGCTGTCGCCCTCGGATTCCTGATACACGCTGCTGGCAGCTCGCCGGAGATACTGGGCCCGCGTGGTCGAGTCCATGGGGTCCCGCTCGAGCGCGGCACGCATCGCGTCGCCGGAAGCGCCGGACAGGAACATCTCGACCTGGGCTGTTGCAAATCCGGCGGTGTCGAGCACGGCGCTCATGGCGATGCGGCTATCGGGAGTTCCCTCGTCCTTTTCCGGGGTGATGGTTTCTTCGGTACGCCCGTCCGGCCGCACCACGAGGACAAACTGCCCCTGGTCGGCCGCGGGCAGGCTTCCCCACGGCACGTCACCCGCGGTGAGGTCCACGAACACCCGGCCGGAGGGCCGCTCCACCGCTGCGATGGCGTGGTTGAACTGCGAAATGGTGGGCAGGCCGCGCTCCACCTGCCCGCCGGCTGCGAGCAGCACCGGGTAGGCGGTGACGCCGAGCCGTGCCGCCATCGTGATGAAGAGGGTTGCCTTGTCCTTGCAGTCGCCGTAGCCGGTGGCCACCACGTCCGTGGCGGAGCGCGGCTGGTAGCCGCCCATGCCGAGCGAGATCGCGACGTAACGCACGTCCTGGGAGACGTATTTGTGGATGGCCTTGATCGAATCCTCGAGCGTTCGTGAGCCGGCCACCACGGCCCTGAGCTTTCGCTCCACCGAAGGCGTCATCGCGTAGCGGTCCCGAGCGAGACCGGCGTACCAGCTGCCGATGTCGCCCCAGGACGAGGGGGCGCTCACGTTGATCGACATGTCGACGCCGTTGGAGTCAGCCGCGAAGAGCTCGGGCTCGACTCCCGGCACGTCCTGGGTGGCCCAGGTGACCACCCGGCGCCCGCCGGCGACGAGAGTCCTCGGCACGAAATCCAGATTCTTGGCGACAACCTTGGGCTCGAAGCCCACGGGCGTGTCCAGCATCAGGCGGGAGCGCCGAACCAGCAGGCCGGGGTTGACCCGCCACGGCGCGAAGAAATCTCCGGCACGGTAGGGCCGGAGCTCCTCCAGGGTGTAGCTGTAGTCCACGATCGTGCCGGGCCGCACGTTGGGCATCGACAGCCGGCGCACCTTCTGCTCGACATAGGAAGGATCTCCCATGGGCGCCGGCACGTCGGCGTCCTGGGAGATTCCCGGCTTGTCGCTGAGCACGACCCCGGTCGGGGTCACCACCTTGACCCAGTTGACGGTGAGCTTCTGGTGACTGGGCTCGAAGGAGAATTTGAATTCGGCCCACCGTTCTACCGCGTCTTCCTTGAGGATCTGAATAACCTGCCGATAGGTCCGGCTGCCCCGGCCATCGGCCTCGAATCGAAGCACGCCGTCATCCAGGATGTAGATGAACGATTCGCGGGGATACTTGGCCGAGTCGACCGCGAGCGCGTAGAGCGTATCAGAGGCTGGAGCGACCGGGGCCGGGACCGCAGTGGCCCTGCCGCTCGCAGCAAGCGCAAGGAAGAGAGGGAAAACCGAACCGAAATACGACACCACGACTCCAAGCGAAAGGGCCCCGGAATCTAATCCCGGAGCCCCTGGTTACCGGTCACTGGTCACTGCTTACCGAAGTCTAACGCTCCATGACTTGGTTGGAGTTCCAGGAGAGCGACCGGCCGCATCGGCGGGACCGGTCCGAGCGACCGCGGGTCGCTCGACACACTCAGCGGGAGGAGTCATATGATAGGCGAGATGGGTAACCGATGCAGGCGGCGGGTTGGTCCAGGTCTTCAATGAGGCCCATCCCGTCACCGATCCCGGGATCGCTTCAAGTCCGTCGCCGAGTACCTAGCGACGCACCCCAAAGCGGCGCAGGCAATCCTCCGGCGCGTCCGCCAAGCCATCCGCAAGGCCGTGCCCGGTGCCCAAGAAGGGATCAGCTACCAGATCCCCTCCTATAAAAAGGATGGTGGCTACCTCGTTTACTTCGCCGGTCGCTTCCCGCTGGCCGAGCCCGTCCCCGTGAAGCTGATCGAGCGGATCGCGAAGTTCCTCGCCCGGGAAGCTGCCGAACACGCCAGGGCGGAGGTGGCCGGGTCGAAGAATCGTCGGTGACCTAGCCGCCTCCGGGCACCACCTTCCCGTGTCGGGTGAGCCAGGCGCGCGCCGCGGCGAGGCGGGGTTGGAACGGCGGGTCCGCGCGGCTCCAGGCTCGCGCGACCGCGAGATAATGCGCCGCCGAGCTGTCCGGCTGGCCGGCCCGATCCCAGGCCTGCGCCAGCAGCTCGTGCAGCTCGGTCCGGGTGAGGTAGAGGTTGGATCCCTCGAGTCCCCCCCTGAGGGCGGATTGAAGCACGGCAACCGCCTCCTGAGGACGGTCGACGGCCAGCAAGCTCCGCGCGAGCTCGTAATTGACCCGGGTATACCCGTACGTCCACGAGGCAGCCCCCTGCCGCAGCAGGTCGACCGCCTCGGCGTGCCGACCCTCCCGGGCCGCCAGGAGCCCGCGGAGGAAGAAGGGAAGACGGCGGTCACGGACATACAGACTCTGCGTCGCCACTCGCGCGATGGTGTCGGCCAGCGCGCGCACCCGGCTGGTATCGCCCGCGGCCGCCGACGCTGTCGCGGACAACGCCAGCCACCAGGAGATGTTGCGGGCCCGCCGGCCGGGGAACCGGTCCGCGCTCGCGCTCCGACTCTGAGCCGCGAACCGCTCCGCGGCGTCCCGGAAGCGCCCGGTCTCGAAGGCGAGGATCGCTTGATTGATGGGGTCGGAGTGCAGAGTATCCATCGCGGGGACGACCCCTCCTCCGGAATTGGCCCGGGCCTGCACCTCGACCGCCTCGCGTAGCCGGCCTCGATTCCGGAGCACGATCAGGAGAAACCAGCGCGCGTTGTTGCGGGCCTCGGGCCTCGGAGACAGCAGCATGGACGAAAGCGCCCGTTCCGCTTCGTCGTACAACCCCTGCATGATCATCCCGATGATCGAGACCTCCCGATTCGTGGCCGCGCCGAGCGAGTCGGCCCGGCGCCAGGCGAGCCGAGCCTCTTCCCACCGTCCCGCTCGCTCCAGAAACGGGGCCAGGCTGGACCAGGCATTGGGATCGCCCGGGCGCAGCCCGATCCAGCGCCGCAAAGTCCGCTCCTCAGCCGCGAGCGAGTCCCACATCCAGTAGCTGCTGGCCAAATCGAACAGGCTGCTGCAGAGACGGCAGGCCGTGCGGGTGGATCCCATTGTCGCCGAATCCAGAGCAATCGCCCGCTCGTAGGCGGCGACCGAGCGAGGGTAATCCCCGTTATAGGAGCGGATCGTGCCGACCACTCGCTGGGCCTCCGGGTCGTCGGGTACCAGGACGGAGAGCGTCTCCGCTGCCGCCACCGCGCGGGCGTCCTGCATCAGCCAGGCGTAGCGCGCGGCGATCAGGTACCGCACCGGTGCGGGCGAGCGGGCGGCCAGGGTCTGGGCCCGGCGGAGGAGCGGTTCTACGCTGTCCGGGGCCGCCTCGACCGCGCTGAGCGAGGCGTAATAGGCGGCCAGCGCAAAGTCCGGATCTTCTTCCAGCGCGGACCGCAGGAGGCGATAGGCTCCCCGGGCATCGGCCTGGAAGTACGCCCGCTGCCCTTCCTCGTAGAACCGATAGGCGATGGGTGACTGGGTCGTCGCCTCGGCGACCGATCCGGCGGGTGTCGCGAGGCGGAGGTCGCGGACGAGGGCGGCCGTGGCGCTGTCCACCAGCGCGTACCGGTCCACCGCGAAGACCCGGTAGACCTTCCGCACCAGGCCCCTCCTGAGATCGACCCGCGAGAGCTCGAGCGCGAACCCGGCCGCCGGCCCGGGACGCAAGCGGCCCTCGATCAGCTCGGTCGCCCCCACCTGGCGTGCCGCCCTCGCGTAGCCGGCGGCCGAGGTGTCCTGTCCAGGTTCCATCGTCTCGAGGACGCGGGAATTGGCGAGCACCGACAAGCCTTCGACCCGACCGAGGTTGGTCGCCAGCATGTCGGTCAGCACGCCGCCGATCCGAAGCGAGTCGGGCACCCCCGACTCGGCGATCAGGCCCACCGCGAGGACCCGAGCCGTATCGGCTCGTCGCCCGGCGCGAGTGAGTGCCAGGGCTGCGATCGCGAGGAGGATCGCGGAGGCACCCACGACGGCGATGATGCGTCGGCGAGTTCCGCCAGGGGGAGCCGCGGGGGCAAGGGCCGTCGCTTCCGGTGGGGAGACGACTTCGGCTCTGCGGTCCGGCCTAGTCGGCGGGCCAGCTTTGGTCTCGACCGGCATTCCCACCATGGCGCGAAGCTGACGCACCAGCTCCTGCACCTTCGGGTCGGGATCAGCATTCAGCTCGCGCCGCACGAGGGCCTCATGGGTGCGGGCGAACGCCAACGCATCCGCCCGATCCCCCCGGTCTCGGAGCGCCTTCAGGTACGCCAGGGCATGTCGGCCGCTCAGCGGGTCGAGGCGAGCAAGCTGCCGCCGCCGGGTCACCGCGGAATCTCGATCTCCGGCCGTTTCGGCCTCCCGCGCCAGCTCCTCGAGCAGTGCCGTCGCCTGAGACGCGAGCTGGCCCCGCTCATCCTCGACCCACCGCTCGAACTCCGCCGCGTTGGCCAGGTAGAAACCGTCGAGAAACGGACCCGAGAAGAGGTCGGCCGCGCGGAGGCGGTCCCCGCTCGCGAGGGCCGAGTGAAACTCGGCGACGTCGGCAGTCAGCGCGCCCAAGTCGAGCCGGAGATCGGCGCCGGTCGTCAGGACCGGATCCCGCCCGAGCTCCACCCGGAGCGCGTAGAGCGCCTGCCGGAGGGAATGGCGGGCGTCTTCTTCCTCCGAGTCGGGCCAGAAGAGTCCCACGAGGCGCTCCCGAGTCACTCCCCGGGGTGCTGCTTCAGCCAGCACCGCAAGCAGGGCCAGCCGTTGCGGCCGGAAGGGCAGGGTGGTCGAGCCGTCGTCGTCCAGCAGACTCAGGCCCCCAAATGCGATGAGACGCTTCATCGAACGAGTATCGAGCCTCGGCGGACCATTGTCAAACGTCCGTGCTGTAAGGAGTTGACGGGCGATGACATTAGTCTGACTGCGCTCTGACGAACGGCTGTCGCCCGCTCCCCAGATTGCCCTCCAGTCGACGAGGCCGCGCGTCGTCCGCGCCGAGCCTCCAGCTCGAGGGAGCAGCATGTGACTTGGAAACTCGGTTGGCTCGCGACCGCGGCACTCGCCACCCGGCTCGCCGCGCAACGGGAGGTCTGGCAAGCCGACCTCCAGGTCCAAACCCTGGAAGTGACCTCGACCCGAGCGGGGCTCGTCGCCCGGGTCGTCGTGTTCTCCGAGAATCGCGACGCGGCCCGGAACGCCAGAGTGGAGATCCTCCTCCCCGTGGGCGTGGCGGTGCTGAAGGTGACCGACGGCTGCGCGGCCAGTCCGCCGCCCTCCAGGCCGACGGCGCAGCACGGGCGGGTCGTGTGTCAGCTCGGTGACCTGCCGGTCCGCGCGCTGCGCGAAGTGTGGGTGACCACCACGACGCCCCCGGCGGGGGTGCTCAAGACCTTCGGCGCCGTGGCGCTCAGCGACACGCCCGATCCGCGGCCGGGGAACAACCACGCGGAGCGGACGATCCCATGATGACCAGTGATCTCATTGGCGACTGCCAAGTCACTCAGATCCGACGTGCCTTCCAACGAATGGGAGACGTTATGAAAACCGCGATCCGTATCCACCCCGTCTCGAGCCCGGGCCGTCGCCCGCGCCCCAATCCCCTCTCCTGGCTGCTCGGCCTAACGGTTCTCCTGCCGGCGACCAGACTTGCGGCGCAAGCCCCGCCCCCACCCAAGGTGTTCTACGCCTGTTACGTGAAAATCGTGGGCGCCGTCTATCGGATCAAAGAGCCGGGGATCCCCCAGAACTGCCTCACCGGTCACGTCCAGTTCAGCTGGACCGACGGGGTTGGGGGCGGCGTCACCGCCCACAGTGCGCTCACCGGCCTCACCAACGACGATCACCCGCAGTACCTGCTCGGGAACGGCAGTCGGGCCCTGACCGGCGATCTCAGCTTCGGCGGGTTCAAGCTCACCAACCTGGCGGCGGCCGCCGCGGCCGGCGAGGCGGTGCGATTCGAGCAGGTCGTGAAGATCGGCGATGCTGCAGGCGGCGATCTGGCCGGCACCTATCCCAATCCGCTGGTGGGCAAGCTGTTCGGCCAGCCGCTCGGCGCCGGCACCCCGGCGGCGGGGAATCTGCTCAGCTTCAACGGCACCGAGTGGATGCCGGCGCCGCCGCCCCCGGGCGGCGTCACCAGCCACGGCGTGCTCACCGGCCTCACCAACGACGACCACCCCCAGTACCTGCTCGGGAACGGCAGTCGGCCGCTCACCGGCGACTTGAGCGTCGGCGGGTTCAAGCTCACCAACCTGGCGGCGGCCGCCGCGGTCGGCGAGGCGGTGCGGTTCGAGCAGGCGGTCAAGTCGGGTGACGCGGCAGCGGGCGACTTGAGCGGGAATTTCCCGAACCCGAGCGTGGTGAGGCTCCAGGGAACCGACGTGGCGGCGACCGCGCCGACCAATGGCCAGGTGCTGACGTTCAACGGCACCGCCTGGGCGCCGGCGACGGGCGGGTCCGGCGGCGTGACCGATCACGGGGCGTTGACCGGGCTCGCGGATGACGACCACCCGCAGTACCTGCTGTCTAACGGCGTCCGGTCCGCGCCGGACGGGTTCGTCGTGACCGGAGCCTTTGGCGCCGGGGTGGGTGCCCTTACCCAAGGACCTGGAACTCGTGTCGTGTGGTCCCCAAGAATATCCGCGTTCCGAGCCGGTCACGTTGATGGAAACGAGTGGGATACAAGCCACGACAACATTGGGGAGTATTCTACTGCTTTCGGAAGGAATACCATTGCCCGTGGTGCGTACTCCACCGCCCTGGGCTTGGGGACGACGGCGACTGGTGCGGTGTCACTTGCGGCAGGGAATGGTACCGTCGCGAGTGGGCAATTCTCCACGGCCCTCGGCGACGCTACTCGTGCCGTTGGTCGCTGGGCCACAGCAGTGGGCCTCCAAGCAGTGGCCATTGGAGATGGCTCGCTAGCCGTCGGTGTTCTAGCAAATGCGGTAAACGCAAACGACGTTGCCATTGGAAGTGAAGTCACTGCCAGCGGTTTTGGCTCGGTGGCGATGGGCACTCTTGCCTCGACCGCGCTACAGAGCGGGGCATTTGTCTATGGCGATCTTTCCACCCTCGTATCCAGCCGCGCTGTCTTCAACGCTGTGGTCCCCAACGAGTTCGCGGTCCGCGCGTCGGGCGGCTTCCGCTTCCGCACCGCCGCCGACCTCTCGACCGGCTGCGACCTCCCCGCCGGGTCCGGGGTCTTCACCTGCACCTCGAGCCGCCTCGCCAAAGAACACTTCGCCCCGCTCGACCCAGAAGACGTGCTAGGCAAGATCGCCGGCCTCTCGATTCAGAGCTGGCGCTACAAGACCGATCGCACCGGCGCCCGGCACGCGGGCCCGACCGCTGAGGACTTCCACGCCGCGTTCCAGCTCGGCAACGATCCGACCGCGATCGGCATGATCGACGAAGCCGGGATCAGTCTGATCGGGATTCAAGCGCTCGAGGCGCGCACCGCGGCGCTCAAGCGGGAGAACGAATCGCTCCGGGCAGCGCTCGCGAGGCTCGAAGCGCTCATCGGGCAGCTCCGCGGCTCACGGTAGGCAAGGCGAACGACAACCCTAAGGGAGTCATGGAGATCACCATGAAACCAAACAGGAAGACTCTGAAACAGGCGCTCGCGATCGCCGTGCTCGGCGTCGTCGCGGCCTGCGGCAAGGAACCGCCAACCGCGCCGGACCCGGGCCCCCCGCTTCCGATCTCCGCCGACGAGCGGGCCGCGCTTGGCCGGGTGGTGGACGACGCGGTCGCCTGGTTGATCCCAGCGCTCGAGGATCCGGCAGCGGCGGACGCCCTGCGCGAGGCGTTGAGCGGCGTCGCGCTGCAACTCGGCGGGGGCGGCCAGAAGGCGTTTGACCGCGCCATCGAGCGGGCCAACTCGGTCCTCGCCAGCTTCGATCGCGGCGGGACGAGCGAGCCCGGCGGCGCTGAGCGGCCGGAGGAGGGTACCGCGGTGCCGGATGCACCGCTGATGGCCATGATCCGCCTCACCCTGAGCCAGGTCGCCGCCCTTGCCCGCCCCCAGCCGTCGGCGGATGGAACCGAGCGATAACGGGGCGGACCACTGGTTGAACGGCGCCTCAGCACGGAGGGCACGATGGGTTCGCCGGTATCGGCATCCCCACGGGGAACCACCACGCGGAGAGGACGCTCCACGATGAGCGAGCACCGCCGCGACGGTACAGACTGACCGAGTAAGGACGGACCGTGTGGGGGATGAGGATCCTGATTGCGACCGTGGGTCTGACTTGTCCAGGCCCGCGGATCTGGACCCGAGGACGCGCGAATTCGGGATGGCGTCGATCGCGTTGCCGCGCCCCGGACGCCGTCTCAACGACCCGGTGCTCTTCGCAAAGGGCATCCGGCCAATCCGCTCGGAGCGAGTCGCCCCCGCCGACGTTGAATCGCAAACCGGTCGAATCACCAGGCCTCCCCCGCAGATCCCCTGGGTCAGAAGGAGGTATATCACCGGCCGCCGGCGTTGGCCCGGTCCTATCGCGGACGCTGCTGGCGGATCTGCCGGAGCTCGGCCGGCTCTCCCTGCGCGAGATCGCGAAGCTCGTCGGCGTCGCCCCGCTCAGCCGCGACTCCGGCACCCTCCGGGGGCGGCGCTTCGTCCACGGCGGGCGGGGCAGGCAAGACCAAGAAGCTCCCTCTCGTGGCCTGCATGCGGACTGCTCACCATCCTCAACACGATGGTCCGGACTGGCCAGTCTTGGTACACAGAGTACCTCACTACGACTCTGGCGACCGCTTGACTTTCAAGACAGTTGCTAATGCTGGTACCCCGCAGACAATGGTTGCACGTCCCGGGGGCTCTCCTCCCCGAACAGGAGGCGTCCTTCGCGGAAGGAGGCGCCGCGAAGCGTCAGGGCCAGGACCTCTCCCAGCTCTTCGACGGGGAACACCTCCATTTTGGCGCGAACCGCCTCGGGGAGATCCTCCAGGTCCGCTTCGTTCTCCTTGGGGATCAGGACCCGGGTGATTCCGGCCCGCTCGGCGCCCAGGATCTTCTCCTTGAGGCCGCCGATGGGCAGTACCCGCCCGCGCAGGGTGATTTCACCGGTCATGGCGATGTCGTGCCGCGCAGGGCGACCCGACATGGCCGAGATGAGCGCCGTGGCCATGGTCACACCGGCCGACGGACCATCCTTGGGGATGGCGCCCGCGGGAACGTGGATGTGCACATCCCGCTGGAACATCTCATCGGGAATCCGGAGCGCCGCTGCGTGCGAGCGGGCGTAGGTCCAGGCGGCGCGGGCGCTTTCCCGCATCACGTCGCCCAATTGTCC
>JAXIPC010000241.1:0-16531 GCA_045403135.1 Gemmatimonadales bacterium
GCCGGCCCAGGCCCAGGCGATGCTGGACCGGCGCCCCGACTCGCTCCCGACGACCAATGCGTACGGACAGCGGCTGCGACTCTACCGTGGCTTGATCGGCCCCGACGAAGTTGTCACCTCAGCCGACACCGGCGATGTCGCGCTGGCCACGCTGAGCTACGGAGTGGGCACCTGGTACCTGGTGCGAGGCGACACGACGCGAGCGCGCGAGTGGTTCGAGCGCTCGGTCCGATCGGGCGGCTGGCCCGCGTTCGGATTCATCATGTCGGAGATCGAGCTGCGGCGGATTCGCTAGGGAACCACTGCACAAGTCAGCGGTCCTTTTTCAACTCGACGACAATCACCTCGATGGGCTTGTCCGTGTTGTTCACGTCCGCGTGCAACTGCCCGGGTGGATCGGCGCCAAGCCAGTAAGCCTTGCCGCTTTCCCAGTCATAGGTGGTGATCGCGGCGCCGGATGAATCGACCACGGTCAGCCGGCCACCCACGAGCGCCACCAACGCCCGTCCGTGCTCGTGGCGATGCAGCGCGAGGGGCTGCTTCGGCAGGATGATGGACTTCCACACTCGGAGGTGGTCGTTCTCGAACTGCGGCTCGCGGCGGGTCGCGCTTTGCCCCTGCTGCCGGGCCCACATCGCCCCGGCGCCGGTCAGGAACGACAGCACGCAGGCGAGCACGACGGCACGACGGTGTGGCATGGGGCAGGGCTCCGGGACGGGGAATTCGAACGCGGAGGATACCACTCCGCCGGCGAGGCGGTCAATGACGCAGCAGCAGTTGGCGTGTCCGGCGGGGCGGTGGTACTGTATTGCATAGCACGGGACTGACCGGTTTGTCCCTCGATGTCATCCCTCACCGACAGCGGGATCAGCCATGACGGGTCGGGTTCTCTTCTTCGCGGCGGCATGCCTTTCCTGCACAGCGGGGGGTGCCGCGGACGGCGAGGTCGCGGGCTGGGAACGACAAGCACAGCAGGTGACCATCGTCCGGGACGACTGGGGCATTCCGCACATCCATGGGAAGACGGATGCCGATGCCGTGTTCGGCCTGATGTACGCCCAGGCCGAGGACGACTTCAATCGGGTGGAGACGAACTACCTCAACTCGATGGGCCGGCTGGCCGAGGCCGAGGGTGAGTCCGCGATATACCGGGACCTGCGGATGAAGCTCTTCATCGATCCTGACAGCATCAAGGCGCAGTACGCGGCGAGCCCGGCATGGCTCAAGACGCTGATGAACGCCTACGCCGACGGCTTGAACTACTACCTCCATACCCACGCCACGGTGACCCCGAAGGTGATCACCCGGTTCGAGCCGTGGATGGCGCTCACGTTCAGCGAGGGGAGCATCGGCGGAGATATCGAGCGGGTATCCCTCCCGCGGCTCAGAGCCTTCTACGGCAGGGAACCGGAGCATCCCGCCGCGGCCCCGACGAGCCAGTCGGCCGGCGAGCCCTCGGGGTCGAACGGCATTGCGATCGCGGGCTCGAACACCGCCAAGGGTCACCCACTCCTCCTGATCAACCCGCACACCTCCTTCTTCTTCCGGGCGGAAGTGCAGGTGACGAGCGACGAAGGCCTGAACGCCTACGGCGCCGTGACGTGGGGTCAGTTCTTCGTCTACCAGGGATTCAACGAGCGGGCCGGATGGATGCACACCTCCAGCGGCGTGGACAATATCGACGAGTATCTCGAAACCGTGGTGAAGAAGGACGACGGGTATTCCTACCGTTACGGCACGGCGGAGCGTCCGGTGATTGCCAGCTCCATCACGGTGCCCTTCAAGACCGCCGGCGGGTTACAGCAGAAGGCGTTCACCGTCTATCGCACCCATCACGGGCCGATCGTCCGGGAAGCGGACGGCAAGTGGGTGAGCGTCAGGCTGATGCAGGAGCCGGTCAAGGCCCTGACCCAGTCCTACACCCGCGCCAAAGCGAGGAACTACCAGTCGTTCCGCGAGACGATGGAGCTGCACACCAACTCCTCCAACAACACGATCTTCGCCGATGGGGAAGGCAACATCGCGTACTTCCACGCCAACTTCATCCCCCGGCGCGACGACCGGTTCGACTGGACCCGGCCGGTGGACGGGAGCGATCCGGCAACCGAATGGCAGGCGCTCTATTCGGTCGAGGAGAGCCCTCACCTGCTGAATCCGCCCTCCGGCTGGCTCTACAACAGCAACAACTCGCCGTGGTCGGCGGCGGGCGCCAACAGCCCGAAGCAGGCGGACTACCCGGTGTTCGTGGAGTCCGGCAGCGAGAACGCGCGGGGGCTCCACGCCATCCGGGTCCTCCAGGACAAGAAAGACTTCACGCTCGAATCGTTGATCGAAGCGGCGTATGACAGCTACCTGACCGGGTTCGCGGAATTGCTTCCGCCGCTGCTCACGTCCTACGATCAGACGGCGGCCGGCAACCCGCTCAAGGCGAAACTGTCCGAGCAGATCGCGCTGCTCAAAGCCTGGGACCTCCGGTGGTCGGTGAGTTCGGTGCCGACAGCGCTCGCCGTATACTGGGCGGACACGCTGCAGCAACAGATCGCCGCGGCCGCGACCAAGGCACGTATGACCTCACAGCAATACGCGATCTCGCGAGCCACCGCACAGCAACGGCTCGCGGCCCTGGCCGCGGCCTCGGACAAGCTCGCGGCCGACTTCGGGAGCTGGAAAACGCCCTGGGGCGAGATCAACCGATTCCAGCGTCTCACCGGCGACATCGTCCAGCCCTTCAACGATTCGGGACCGAGCATTCCGGTCGGGTTCACCTCCGCGCGGTGGGGCTCGCTGGCCTCATTCGGAGCCCGCGCGTACACGGGCACCAGGAAGATGTACGGCACCAGCGGGAACAGCTTCGTGGCGGTGGTGGAGTTCGGGGACAGCGTCCGGGCGAAAGCGGTCACCGCCGGCGGGGAGAGCGGCGATCCCGGGTCACCGCATTTCAACGATCAGGCGGAGCGGTACAGCACCGGCGCGCTCCGGGACGTCTACTTCTATCCTTCGCAGCTCACCGGTCACATCAAGCGGGAGTACCATCCGGGCGCGCGACCCTGATGACGGCCTTTCGGCTTCGAGCCATCCTTACCGCGTATCGGCAAGTCACGGAGGCTTCGTGGCCCGCCTTGCACCCGTCGATGTCCGCGCGAGCAGCGGGCTGGGCGAGCGCGTCGGACGCGGAACTCCAGTCGGACCTCGACGATCTGCTCCGGGAAGCGTCGCTCCCGTCGTGCGTCGTGCGGGTCTTCTGGAAGACCGGCCCGCAGTTCGTCTTTAGCGGATGTAACGCACTGTTTGCCAAGGACGCCGGCTTTGCCGATCCCAAAGATTTGATCGGCCTCAACGACTTCGACCCGCGGGTGCCCTGGATGCCCCAGGCGGCGAAGTACCGAGCGGACGACACGCAGGTGGTGGAGAGCGGCACGGCCAAGCTGGACATTCTCGAGCGCCAGAAGTCCGCGGTGGGGATGGTCTGGGTACGAGCCGGCAAGGCCCCGATCCGACTGAACACCGGCGAGGTGATCGGCATCTTCGGCATGTATGAGATCATGGACGACACTGCCGGAGGGAGTCTCTTCGCAGCGCGTCAAGGCCCCGGCACACCGCCTTCCTGACCCGGCTTGCTACAGTCCTACCAGTCTCGCCGCGTACTCGGGGCCGACCGGCGCGGAAGCTCGTGGCCGGTTCTCATCGAGACCGAAGCGGGGGTGTTCCACACCAAGCTTCGGGGCGCTGCCCAGGCGCCGGCCGCCCAGGTCGCCGAGATCATCGTCGGCGGGCTGGCGGATGCGATCGGGTGCTGCCGGAGGTCAACTTCCGGCCCCGGGGATATCGCGCGGGTTCCGCCGAACACGGGGCGGCGATCCCGGTGCGTGCCTGGGGTTTCAGCACGACTGGCCGGCCGTCACCGAAGGACTCTCCAAGGGTTCCCCGGCGAGGCTGTGGTGGACGCGGTCCCGGCGGAATTCCTGCCGGCGGACGAGGGCTCCGAAACGCGGGTCCGGCGCCGCGCGCGGTACACCGCCTTTCTCTGGAAGCGACTGAAGCCGCCCAGGCCTTTTCTCTCCGACGTTCGGGGTCCATGATCAAGCCGAAGAACAGGTAGCCCCGGATCCGACATGTGGACCGCTCTCGCCGCCGTCTATCATCTCGTGAGCCGCCTGGCCTACGCCGTCGGCGTCGGCGTGGCGCTGAGGCGGCAGGATCGGGATCAGGTCTTCACTCGGCGGCATGGGCCCGAGGCCGGATTCCTGCGATTCCGGCGCGCCGCGTCCGTTGTGATGAACAACGACGCCGTAAGCTTCGTCGTGCTGTGCCTGGTGACTCGGCGGACGCTCCACCCGCCATGGCCCTGGAGCTACTCGCTGGCCACCGGAGTGCTGCTGGTCTTTCTGGGGGTGTCGATCAAGCTCTGGGCGGCGGCTCGGCTGGGTGCGGCCGCATACTACTGGCACAACTTCTTCGTGCCCGGCGACCTGGTGGCGCCGAATCCGCCCGGCCCGTATCGCTTCCTCAAGAACCCGATGTACACGCTCGGGTACCTGCATGCCTACGGGTTCGCCCTCGCCACCGACTCCGGGCTCGGTTTGATCGCGGCGGTCTTTGACCAGGCGGCGATTCTCGCGTTCCATCACTGGGTGGAGAAGCCGCACTTCGACGCGTTGATGGAACGCGCCCAGCGCCATTCCTGACAGACGCCCCGCCGCGGTGTTGGCGCCTGCGCACGCGGGCTGGTAAGATCAACGGCAGCGCACCAGGGAGAGGCAGCATGTTCGGTGGGTGGTTGGTCTTCACCGGCCTGGCCGGATACCTGCTGGCGGCGTTCCACCCGGTCACGGTACCGGTGGTGCACGAGGTGCAGATGGGATCGCGAGGCGGCACCCGATTTGAGCCGGCGACGACGACGGTCCGGGCCGGCGATACGGTCCGATTCATCAACGGCAGCGGCGGCCCGCACAACGTGCAGTTCTTCGCGGACTCGATTCGGGATCCGGCGCGCGACCTGCTTGATAAGGCCATGCCGGGGGAGAAAATCGGCTGGCTCTCAAGCCAGCTCTTTCTCGAGCGCAACGAGGTGTACGAGATCGTCATCCCGCTACTCGCGCCGGGCCGCTATCCATTCGTCTGCCTTCCGCATTACGCATCCAACATGACCGGCGCGATTGTCGTCGTGCCGTGAACGGGTGAGCCGTCATCGATCGACGCCGTTTCCTCGCCCGTTCGCCGACCGCCGTCGCCGCCGCCGGGTTCACCATCGCGGCGATTGCGGCCGGCCGGCCGGCGTCAGGCGGAAACGACTGGCCGGCGCGCGGACAGCATGGGTCCGCCATCGTTCGCCGGGCGACCGCGCACGACCGATCGCCGCGGCTGGGGCCGGCTAGTTCCCCGGCACCGGAACCGGCGCCGGGGAAGCGGCGAGCCCAGAGCCCGGCCCTCCCGGTGATCACCACACCGCCTGCCTCGGCGGTGGTGGAGCAAACGACCCAGGGAACCCGGGCCCCGGCGGTGCTGGTGACCAGCTTCGACGGATTGGGCGCCGGATTCGCCGGGCCGCAGGGCGCGGCCACCGGACGCAATCCGTCGGATAACACCCTCGCGGTGGGGCGGGAGCACGTGGTGCAAATCGTGAACTCGCGGATGGCGATCTTCACCAGGAAAGGGGAGGTGCTCTACGGTCCGGTCGAAACGCGCAACGTCTTCCGCGGCTTCGGCGGACCCTGCGAGGCCCGCAACAATGGGGATGCCGTGGTCCGCTATGATCAACTCGCCGACCGCTGGCTGATCGTGATGCCGATCTTCACCCGCGGGCCGCTCCGGAGCGACGGGCCGGCCGCGGGGCGGTCGGGCGAACCGGCCCGGCGGAGCCGGCCCGGCCAGGGAGGGCAGCCCGGGCCCGCCGTCCAGCTGTACCAGCCGCCACCGGCACCGCGCTCGGATAGCCCGCCCTCCGCGGCGGCCCGTCCGATTCAACCGGCGCCGCCCCGGGAACAGGGAGCCTACGCGATGTGCTATGCGCTGAGCGTGGGGGCCGACCCGTTCGGGCCGTACTACCGCTACGAGTTTGTGCGGCCGCTCTTTCCCGACTATCCGCGCCCCGCCGTCTGGCCCGACGGCTACTACGTGCCGACCAGCACCGGCGACGACGTGATCGAGAAGCACGCCTGCGTGGTGGACCGGGCGAGCATGCTCGACGGCAAGGATGCCAGCGAGCAGTGCGTCATTCTCGCCGGCGTGAATTTCCTGAACAACGCCGACCTGGACGGGCCGCAGCAGCCTCCGACCGGAGCGCCGAACATCATGATGGCCACGGGAGGAACCCAGCTCAAGCAGGCGATGGAAGACGACGGCATCTACGCGTGGACCTTCCACGTGGACTGGCGCGATCCGTCCAAGACCGCGCTGACCGGTCCGGTGAAGATTCCGGTTGCCCCGTATCACTATCTCTGCGACGGCCAGCTGACCGACTGCGTGCCGCAGCCGGGAACGGTGCGGCGCCTCGACGCCCAGGGAGATAAACTCATGCCGCGGCTGGTGTACCGGCGGATCGGCAATCAGGAATCGCTGGTCGCGGTGCACTCGGTGAACACCTCCGCGGGAGCCGGCGGAGTTCGCTGGTACGAGTTCCGCGTGGAAAGAGGACGCCGGATCCGGCTGCACCAGCAGGGCACCTACGCTCCCGACGGGTTCTTTCGCTGGATGGCCAGTCCGGCGATCGATGCGCGGGGCAACATCGGCATTGGGTACTCGTTCGGCGGGACGCCGCACTTCGCCGGCCAGCGCTTTGCCGGGCGACTCGCCCGGGACCCCAAGGGCGTCCTCACGTTGCGCGAGACGGTGCTGGTCGAGGGAGAAGGCGCCCAGACCACCACGCTCCGTTGGGAAGACTACACTCAAACCGCGATCGATCCCGCCGACGACTGCACCATCTGGTACGTGGGCGACTATCTCAAGAAGGACGCGGCGAGCTATTCCACCAGGATCGGGGCGTTCCGGATGCCCGACTGCCGAGGAGCTCCATGAGAGGCGGCAAGGAGAATCAGATGTACACACTCACCTCGTGGCGTCTCGTTCCGATGCTGGCGTTGTTCCACCTGGTGGGGGCGACCTCGGCCTCCGCCCAAGCCCGCGCTACACCCGCGTCGGCGACACCATCGCTGCAAACCGTCGTCTGGGTCAACCCGCCCGCCCGGATCTATCACTGCCCCGGCACCCAGCTCTTCGGGAGCACTAGGGAGGGCGAGTACATGTCGGAAGCCGAGGCGCGAGGGCGAGGGAATCGAGCCGTGGACCGAAAGGCCTGTCCCGCTTCGGCGGCGCCGATCCAGCTGATGCCGCTCACGCCCGGAGACGTCTGGGTGAACACGATCTCGGGATTGTACCACTGTCCCGAGAGCCGTCTGTACGGAAGCACGAAGCGGGGCCGGTTTCTGCTGGAAGGCGAGGCCCGCTCGGCCGGCTACCGTCCCGCCGGCCGGCGGCAGTGCACCTGATGCCGTGCCCCATACCGACTGATTTCTAGACACTCGGCTGGGTGCCGGGTGGCCCATTGCGGCAGACGCGGGGAAACCGGCTATCTTCGGAGACCCCTTCTCACCGAGGAACCCGGCGGGTTCCGGAAGTGGCGTGCGACGGGGTGGTCCCCGTCCACAACCCCGCAGCGCAGCTCTCGCAGACTGGCTCGTCACTTCAACAGGAAATCCAGCCATGGCAATCTGGAAGGAACAAGTCACCCCCAAGAAGGAATCCGCCCCGTTTTCACCGGACCCTGTCGCCAAGAAGGAAGCTGACATGCGCACCGACTTTACCCCCAGCTACGATCAGCCGCGCCGGGTCGCGGAGAGTGAGACCAAGGAATCCGTGATCTCGGCGGAGCTGACCATCGAGGGCAAGATCGAAGGCGCGGGCAACGTGCGGATCGCCGGCCGCTTCAAGGGCGACGTGCATGTACAAGGCAACCTGACCATCGAGGCGGGCGCCAAGCTGACCGGGGGCGTGCGCGCCGCCACCGTCGTCATCGGCGGCGAGCTGGAGGGCAACGTCGATGACGCGTCGCGGGTGGAGCTCCTCGCGACCGGCGTGCTGAACGGGAATCTCAAGGCCGGCTCGCTGACCGTGGCCGCAGGATCCCGGATGCGCGGCCAGGCCGAGTTCGGCTGGGATGAGAAGAGCCCGCGGAAGGCCGGATTGACCATGGAGACCGTGTCCACGACATGAGCACCGCACGTCAGGGGTCGGCGGGAACGACGCGCGTCTGCCCTCACTGCCGGGCGGCGATCCTCGAGAGCGCGAGCGTCTGCCCGGCCTGCCGGCACCACCTGCGTTTCGATCCAGGGGCAGCGGCCCGTGCGGTGCCGGCTTTTCGGCCGCTCAAGGTCGAGGGCACCATTCGGCATCCCGAAGCCGGCGAGCCGTGGGAGTATTCCGTGATGGTGTCGGTGCGGAACGAGCGGGGCGAGGAGATAGCCCGCCATGTCGTCGGGGTGGGCGCGCTGCAACCATCGGAGTACCGGACCTTCACTCTGGCCGTGGAGGTGTTCACACCGTCCGGAGCCAAGATTCCCGGTAACGCCGGCGGCCGCTGAGATGTCCAGACTGACGGCGTTGCTCGCGGCGGCTGCCGTCATTCTCCCCGCACACGCCGCGGCGCAGCGATACTCGGGCGCGGACGGCAGAGTGCGGGTTGCTCTGACCCAGCAGCCGTTCTCCCCCACCGGGACCTCGGTGGGGCCGCGGACCATGGCCAACGGCGGGATTCAGGAGCAGCTCGCCGGGCTGGGCGCTTTGGTCCGGCTTTCCGAAGTGGCACTCACGCCGGAGGAGACGACCGAATTCGGCGCGTGGAAGCGCCTGGGCATGGCGCTGGGCCATTTTTCCGACCAGGTCGCCGCGAACGAGCAGGAGGGTTACTTCACCGTCGGTCTGCTGGCCACTTGTCCTTCAATGCCCGGCCTCGTGGCGGGCCTGCAGCACTCGGGCACGACCCAGGCCCCGCTCCGGATCGGGATGCTCTGGCTCGACGCTCACCCCGACTTCAACACCCCGGAAACGACCCGCAGCGGATCGCTGGGCGGCATGCCGGTCGCGGTGGCGACGGGCCGCGCGCTCCAGCGCATGCGACTCGACGCGCGGCTGGATCCGCCGCTCGCAGACGCGCAAGTCGTGATGGGCGGCGTGCGGCTCACCGATCCGCTGGAGCAGGAGCTGCTCGACCACTCCAGGATCGAGCAGATCAGCGTGCATGATCTGCGGACCATGTCACCCGCCCTGTTCGCGCAGCTGGACCGGCTGAGCCGGCTGACCGACAAGATCTACGTCCACATCGATCTGGACGTGCTGGACCCGCTGGAGGTGAGCGGGCACCACAACAAGGTGCCCGATGGCCCATCGAGCGAGCAGCTCACCGCGTTGTTCGAGCAGATCTTCACCCGGTATCCCAAGGCCTCGGCGATCGGCTTCGCCAGCATCCCAGCCACCGACCCGGGCGGGCTCTCGATCGCCGCGGTGAACCGGATGATCGCCGGGGCGGTGCGCGGAGTCCGGGCGCGGGAGCTCAAGGGCCGTCGATCGGAGTAGCCCCCTCCACGGCCGACACAGTAGCTTGGATCCAGGAAGGCCACCGCGGCTCACAGGCTGGGGGTGCTTATGCGATCCTGGGTTCTGCTGGTCGTCGGCCTCGTGTCCTTCACTCCCCAGCTCGCGGCGCAAACCCCAGCCGACAGCGCCGCCACCGTACTGGAAGCGGCTCGAATCCTGAAACGCGAGGGGCGGAACGAGGCCGCCCGGCAGCTCCTGCTCTTCATCCAGTCGCGCTACGGCACCACTCTCGCTGCCCGGGCCGCCGATTCGCTGCTGGGCAGCCTCCCCCAAGCGACTTCGGTGACCACCGGGACGACAGGGCGCACCGGCTTCATCCTCTTTCATACCGTCTACGGCGGCTTCCTGGGTCTGGCGATCCCCGCCGCGCTGGGGGCCAATGGGTCCGAGGCCTACGGCGCGGGACTACTGCTCGGCGCGCCGATCGGATACTTCGGGTCACGGGCGTTCGCGCGCGCCAGAATCACCATGCCGGGACAGGCCGGAGTGGCGATGTTCGCCACGATCTGGGGCACCTGGCAAGGGTTAGGGCTTCAGACGGCGCTGAACATCGGTCAGACGGAGACCTGTAACGCCGGATTCTGTTACACCACCGATTCGGACGCGGCGCCCTGGGCCGCGATGTCGATCGGCGGGATCGCGGGAATCACCGCCGGGCTGCTGCTGGCGTCGAAAGAGATTCCGAGCGGGGCGTCCACGCTGGTTTCGCACTCGGCGTTCTGGGGAAGCTGGTTCGGGCTGAGCCTGGGAAGCGTGTTCGGCGCCGAGGATGACGACCTTATCGGGGCATCGCTGATCGGAGGCAACACGCTGCTGCTGCTGGCGATTCCGGCGGCCAGGTCCTGGCGACCGGTCTCCTCCCGGGTACGCCTCATCACCGCCGCGGGGATCGCGGGCGGGTTAACGGGCCTGGGCATCGACCTGCTGGCCAGCGTCGACGATGACGGTGCGGTCCTGGGCATCGCCGCGGCGACGTCGGCGATCGGGCTCGTCGCGGGGGCGGTCGCCACCCGGAACACGAAAGACGCGGACGACGGCGCGGCCGCGGGCCCGGCCTTCCTGACCGTGAGGGACGGCGTGCATATCCGCGCGCCGCTCCCCCTCCCCGCTCTGATTCCGAGCGACGAGCGGGGGGGCCGCCGGTTCCGGCCGGGCTTCCGCTTCACCCTGCTCGATGCAGACTTCTGAGGCCCCGACCCAGGAAGGACTCCTTCGAGCCATCCGCCGGTGGGATCTCGTCGCGCTCGCGATCAACGGCATCATCGGAGCGGGGATCTTCGGTGTGCCGTCGGAGATCTTCCGGCGCATCGGTGCCTGGAGTCTGTTCGCGTTCGTCGCCTGTGCCGCCGTCGTCACCCTGATCATCCTCTGCTTCGCGGAAGTAAGCAGCCGCTTCACCGGAACCGGCGGCCCCTATCTCTACGCGCGGGAAGCGTTCGGACCGATCGTCGGATTCGAGGTGGGGTGGCTCCTCTGGGTCGCCCGGCTCACCGCGTTCGCCGCCAACAGCAACCTCCTGGTCAGCTACCTCGGCTTTCTCTGGCCGGAGGCGGGATCTCCGGTGGCGCGCGCTGTCATCATCGGGAGCATCGTGCTCGGGCTCATGGCGGTGAATCTGGCCGGCGTGCGCAACGCGACCCTGGTCGGCAACCTCATCACCGTGGCCAAACTGGTTCCGCTGCTGTTGTTCGTGACGGCCGGGCTCTTCTTCCTCGTCCCCGAGGGCTACTCGCTCGCGGCGAAGCCGTCCTTCGGAGAGTTCTCGGCGGCCGTCCTCCTGCTCATCTATGCCTTCACCGGGTTCGAGATGGCGACCATCTCCGCCGGTGAAACCCGGGATCCCAGGGCCGATCTGCCGCGCGCCCTGCTCACGGCAATCGCGGTCGTGGCGGTGCTCTATTTTCTGGTCCAGCTCGTGGCGATCGGAACCCTGCCCGGGCTGGCGGACTCCACCAGGCCATTGGCCGACGCGGGGAGCCGTTTCCTCGGGCCGATCGGCGGGGTCATCATCACCACGGGCGCGGTGATCTCCACCCTTGGCAATTTGAATGTTATCATGCTGGTCGGCCCGCGGCTGCCTTTCGCGATGGCCGAACGGGGGCAGCTCCCGCGCTGGATCGCGGCCACCCATCCCCGATTTCACACGCCGCACGTCGCAATCCTGATCACGGCGGGAGTGCTGCTCGTGCTTTCGCTCAGCGGCACGTTCACATACCTGGCCACCATCAGCGTGATCGCGCGGCTGCTGAGCTACGGGGTGACCGCCGCCGCGCTTCCCGCGCTGCGCCGACGGCGCGACGCTCCCCCGGCGCTGTTCAGTGCTCCGGCGGGCGTGGCGGTGTCCGTCGCGGCGCTGGTCTTGGTGGGATGGCTGCTTTCGCACAGCACCGCACGACAGGCGAGGGACGCCGGGATCGCCGCCGCGGTCGGCCTCCTGATCTATCTGGTTCCGCGCCTGATCCGGAAGGGCAAGCGGGCATGAACGCGAAGCCGGGTGAGGCCCGGCTGCGCTGGGAAGTGTTCCGGTGCCGCCGGAAGAGCGATACGCGGACGCAGTACCTGCTGGAGCTGGCGCGTTCCGTCGTCCTTGCCCCGAGAAGCGCCGACCCGCCTCCCCTGCTGGAGATCGGCACCCGGTCGGGCGGCTCGGCGCTGCTCCTGCTCCGCATATTGGATCTGATTTACCCTGCTGGAGCGAGGCGTCCCCTCGTGCTGACAGTCGACCCATACGGGACACGGCCGTACGAGGGCGCGCCATTCGTGTACGACGACCGGCACTACCTCGCGATGAAGCGCGCGCTTGCTTCACACGCAAACCACATCCACTACATGATGGACTCGGAGCTGTTCCTGTCGCTGCTGGACCAGCTCTACCTGTGGACCTTTGGGGCGCGCCGTCCGCTCTCGACGTTTTCGCTGGTGTACCTCGACGGGAGCCACGATCCCGACGTGGTGTGGGGTGAGATCGAGCGCCTTCTGCCGCGGGTGGTGCCCGGTGGGTTTCTCATCGTCGACGACACCGACTGGTTCGAGGGTGCGGTGCGGAGCCGGCTCGACGCAGCGGCAGGGCGGCTTCCGGGAAGCCTCCGCCACAACGGCAAGCAGAGCATCATTCAGGTGGCTCCGACCTGAGCAGCGCTCGCCGCGCCTTCGCGTCGAAGAGCCGCCCATTGGCCACCACCGCCTCGATCCGGCTGACGTTGCCGATATCCGCCAGGGGATCCGCCGCGAGCAGCACCAGGTCGGCCACCTTACCCGCCGCGATGGTTCCCAGCGAATCGAGCATGCCGAAGTAGCGCACCGGCTCAAGGGTGGCAATGCGGAGAACCTGAAACGGCGGAATGCCGGCGCGCGCCAGCAGGGTCAGCTCCTGGTGCAGGCCGAAGCCGGGCGGGCTGTTGCGGAGCGGGGCGTCGGTGCCGGGGAGAATCCCCACGCCGGCGCGGTGCAACATCCCGACGAGCGTCAGCCGCTTTTCGAAGAGCGCGCGCCCGACCTCGTCGGCGCCGGGCGGGATATCCGCCGGCATCGGAAAGATCGACAGCACGAATTTCCGGAGCGTGTCGGGGAGGAAGCCGGCGAACTTGTCTCCCGGAAGCTCGCGCCTGGGCCACAGGGCAATCTCGTAGGCGGCGGTCAGCGTGGGCACGACCCATGTCCCATTGCGCACGAACCGCTCGAAGAGCGGCGCCAGGTCGGCCGAGGTGCATCCACCGAGGACGCGCTGGATCGGAAACCGCGGGAGCAGCGCGAGCGACTCGGCGGGGGTGCAGGGAATCGGAATCTGGAGCATGTGTTCGATGCTCCCGACCCCCGAGTCGGACGCCTCCGCCGGCGTGATACTCCGGGGAACGTGCCCCGCGACGCGAAGCCCCCGTTCCCGCGCCGCCCGCGCCGCCGCAAAGTATGCCTCGCGGTTGAACTGGCTGTGCAGCTTGATCACATCCACACCGAGACGCGCGAGGGAGTCCACCGCCTTCCGTGCCTCGTCGGGATTCCGCGCCAGGAGGTGGGCGATAGGCACGTCCCCGCCCTCCAGGTAGGGGCCGGAGGCCAGGATGCGCGGGCCTGCCAGCCGGCCGCCCGCCACCTCCGTCCGCCACCGGGTGAGCTGGTCCCACTCACCGGCCAGATCCCGGATGCCCAGCACTCCATTCGCGACATAGAGGCCGAGCATCTCCCGTCCACCGGGCGTCACGGTGTGCACGTGCATGTCCCAGAGCCCGGGGATCAGGAACTTTCCCCGACCGGACACGACGCGTGCGCCGGTGGGAACCGGTGTCCTGGCCGCGGGGCCCACCGCGACGACGCGGTTGCCCCGCACCACAACGGTCTGATCGAGGCGCGGCGCCGGATCGCTGCCGTCGATGACAGTGACGTGGGTGATGGCGAAGGTCTCGCGCGCGGGCGCCGCCTGGGCTACCGCGGCCGCGATGGCGAATGTTACGAGCAGGAACATGAGGCGAAGATAGCTCCAGGGCGTATCTTCCGGGGTGCCGAAACGACGTCTGACCCGGGCCGACGCCCGCCGGATCGCGCTTGCCCTGCCGGAAGCCAAGGAAGGCGCGCACATGGGGCACGCCGACTTCCGGGTTTGCAACAAGATCTTCGCGTCGTTGCCCAAGCCGGGCCAGGCGGCGATGAAGATCGCGCCGGAAAACCTCGACGCCCTGGTGCGCAGTGATCCCGAGACATTCAAGGATGTGTGGGGCGGACGCTGGCTGGGCGTGAACCTGGACCGGGTCTCTCGACCGGTGCTCCGGGATCTTCTGGAAGACGCCTGGCGGATGACCGCGCCAAAGGGTCTCCGCGGTACGCGATGATCTCGCGGCTGCTGGACATCGCCACCGGCCGCCGAGTTCTCGCCGCGCTCCTGCTCCTTGGGGTGGGCGGCACGGCATTGTTCCGGCTCGGGCCGTACGCGCGGCTCAAACCGTTCGCGCTGCCGTATCCCTTTCCCGAAGAGACCACGACCGCGCAGCCCGAGCTCTCCACTTTTCTGGGACACCTCGGCCGTCCAGGCCGGGATCTTTACGCCGCGCTTCAGTGGTGGGACATGGTCAACCCGCTCCTGGTGGCCGTAGCGGGCACGCTCCTGATGGCGTGGCTCATCCGGCGTGCCGGGCACGAGCGGCGCATCTGGCGCTTTGCCGTGTTCCTCCCCGTCATCGCCGGCGCAGCCGACCTGATCGAAAACCTCCTGCTCCGAGCCGCGATCGTCGCTTTCCCGTCGGTGCCGGGGTCGGCCGGAGTGCTGGCCGATGTGACCAAGCTGAAATTGCTGAGCCTCATGGTCATGGTGCCGGTCGCGGTCGGGCTGGGCGCGGTGGCGCTGGTTCGCTCGCTCAAGGGCGGAATGCCGGGCCGAGTTGCCGGCGTGCTGGCTGTCGCTCTCGTCATCACCGCATGCCGCGAGCCTGGACCCATGATCGACGGAGAGTGGATCGGCGACCTCCGCCAGGCGGAGCGCAGTCAGCGCATGGAGGTGTCCGTTGATTCGAGCGGTCGACCGGCCAGCGTCAGTATCGCCGGGTGGGGGCTCGACCAGGCACCCGCGAGTCCGGTACCGGCCGGAGCGGACAGTCTCGGATTCACCGCCTTGGCCGGAACCGACACCGTTCAGGTTCGGGGGGCGATCCACGAGGGAGCCTGGATCGGTCAGGCGCGCCGGGGCGCCGACACCGCTGCCTTCGAGTTGCGGCGGCTCCACCCGATCACCGACGCGGAGTGGGCCGCCATCATCGGGACCTACCGGACCAGCGAGGGTGGCCTGCTGGGCATCGCGCCCTTTTCCGAATTCGGAAGCCGGCCGCTGATCGTCGACTACTCGAGCAGGCGGATCGGTCCACTCTACGCCATAGCGACGAATCGATTCCTGGTAGGCCACGCGCTGATCAACCCGCTCTTCCCGGCGGATACGCTGGAGCTGACCTATGGGACCGCCGCCGCGGTGCGCGGCCTCCGGTTCTCGGAGCGAGATCGCGCGCCGGTCGTGGCGGAGCGGCTGGCCACGCGCGACGAGGAGCTCCAGTTCTCCAGCGGCCCCGTGACGCTGAGCGGGACCGTGACGCTGCCCACCGGACCGGGACCTCACCAGGCGCTGGTGCTGGTGCACGGATCCAACGCCCTGACCCGCGATGTGTTCGGGCCCTGGACGCGCTACTTTGCCGGGCTCGGATATGCAGTGCTGGCCTATGACAAGCGCGGCACCGGCCAATCGACCGGCGACTGGAAGCAGGCGGACTTCGCGGCGCTGGGCGCCGACGTGCTCGCTGGCGTGCGGGCTCTGGCCGCGCGCCCCGACATTCGGGCCGACCGCATCGGACTCTGGGGCGCCAGCCAGGCCGGGTGGATCATGCCGCTGGTGGCCGCGAAGGCCCCAGGGGACATCGCGTTTCTCATCGTGCATGCCGGCTCGGGGACGACGGTACGGGAGGAGAGCGTCCTCTATATCCGGAATGAGCTCCGGTTTGCCGGGCTTCCCGAGGCGTCGGTCGCCATCGGCACGCGGTACCAGGAGCTCGACGACGCGGTGAGCAAATCAGGCGCCGGCTTCGCCGAGCTGCAGCGCTACTACGAGACGCACCGCAAGGCCGAGCCGTGGCTCTGGCCCCCACGCCCGGCGGACGACTGGTTCCGTCCCTACTATCGGATGCTGATGGACTTCGATCCAGTACCGAGCTGGCGGCAGGTCAAGGTTCCGGTGCTGCTCTTCTTCAGCGAGCTGGACGCCAACGTCCCGCCGCGCGAGTCGTGGCCGCCTATCGAGCGGGCGCTCGTCGAGGCGCGCAATGCGCGGGTGACGCAGGTCGTCCTCCCCAAGGCGAACCATCTCTTCCTGGAGGCGCGCACCGGTGGGCGGGACGAGTATCCCGGACTCAACCGCTTCGTGCCGGGATACTTCGCGCGGATGGCCCAGTGGCTCAAAGACATGGCGCGCTAG
>JAXIPC010000207.1:0-5982 GCA_045403135.1 Gemmatimonadales bacterium
CCGCCCCATCACCGAGTAGCCCCGCGACCCGCGATCGCTGAGCTCGTTCGAGCCGTTGAACAGCACCGGCGCCATCGTGGCCGGCACCCAGATGTCGAAGCTGAGCATCGTGACGGTGCCCTGGAATCCCTCCGGCGCCACGCCCACGATGGTGATGGGCCGGTCGTTGATTCTGAGGGTGCGGCCGAGGACGCCGCGCGCACCGGCCAGCTGGGTCCGCCAATAATCCCAGGAAATCACCGCGACCGGCTCGCCCCCGGGCCGGGCGCCTTCCTCCGGCGTGAAGAAGCGGCCCAGCGCCGGTTGCAATCCCAGCGCGCTGAAATAGTTGGCCGACGCCAGTACACCATAGGCGCGCTCGACCTGCCCCGGGGAGCCGATGTTGAGCGGGACCATCCGCGCCGCGATCAGCTCCGGGAACGATCGAAGGCTGGTTCGCAGGTCTTGGTATTCCATCCAGGAGATCCCCGGCCAGGAGCCGGACTCGCCCCGGGATTCCAGCGAGCGGAAGCCGGCCCCGTCCTTGACGCCGGGCAGCGGAGACAGCACCAGGCCCTGGATCCAGGAGAACACCGTGGTGTTGACGCCGATGCCGATGGCGAGCGAGCCGACCACCACGCCGGCCAGGAGCGGCATGCGGAGGATCGAGCGGCAGGCGTGCCGGAGCTCGCGGAGCAGGCTCACCGGCTAGCGTCCGTGCAGCTTGCCGATGAAGCCGCCGATGCTGCCGCCCGCGAAGTGGGCGATGAGGGCCAGCGCGAGCAGGATCGCCATCGCGATTCCGAACCGGGCCCAGCCGGAGTGCTTTGGCATGAGTGGGGCTCCAAAAAGACGCTAAGACGCTAAGACGCTAAGACGCTAAGACGCTAAGACGCTAAGACGCTAAGTGAGACTAATGGCAGGAGTAGGCGCGAGTGTCAGAACCGGGTCAGAACCGGGTTTTACCTGGTTCTGACATTCCTACGCACCTGCGGTGTACACTCCATGCATGGGTACAAGACTGCCGCGGCGGATCAATATGCTCTGGGTCCTGGCCGCGTTGCTGGGCACCGCGGCGGTCCACGGCACCTACCGGGCCGTCCACTATCCGAAGCCGAGCGGCGAGATCATGGGCCACTTCGCCGAGGTGATGGCGAGGTTCGCCACCTCGGTCGCGGAGGGACGGCTCCAGTCCCTGGCCCGCGAAGCCTTCGCGCCGGTGACGTCATGGTCACCCGGCCCACTGGCTCCCCGCGCTGTCGTAGACGCGCTGGTGCGAGGAGCCCGGGAAGCGGAGCGTTGCGGCTCTTGCCCCACCATCCCGGTAGCCGAATTCTTCCACTACGACTCGACCGGCGCCGTGGACCTGCGAACCGCGCCGGCCCCGGGTCGGGCCGCGCCGCTGCCCGATTCGCTGCTTCGAAGGGCCGCCCTGGCGCCTCGGCCCGGCGATGAATCCCTGGCTCTGCACTTCGTCTCCGATGGCAAGGGAGACCCATTCGCGATTCTGACCTCCTCGCAGCACGACTCGAGCGGAGCCGCTGCCGGCGGGTACGGTCTGGTGGCCGGCGCGGCCGCCCTCGCTGGGCAGCTCTTCGGAGGGGAAGCCGGTCTCGGCGGGGGCTCCAGCCTGGAAGTTGCCATGGCGTCCGGCCCGCCGCTCTTCCGAACCCAGGGACCGGACGAGCCGTACCACGCGACGTTCCGTCCCGGCGGGCTGCTCGCCGAGCTGGCCGTCACTGCCGGGCTGGACCCACCCTCGGAAATGCTCGCCTCGTTCTCCTCCCTCTCGCGGGACCAGCTCTGGTTCAGCGCCTTGCTGCTGGCGGCGACGGTCCTCGTCGTCGTGATCGCGGCCGCTTCCTCGCGGCGCGAAGCGCTGCTGGCCCGGGCACGGTCCGACTTCATCGCCGGCGTCTCCCATGAGCTCCGGATGCCGCTCGCGCAGATCCTGCTGGCCAGTGAGACGCTGGCGCTGGAACGGGAACCGGATTCCGCGGCACGGCTCGGCCTCGCGACCTCGATCGTGCGGGAGGCCCGGCGCCTGGCCACGCTGGTGGACAACGTCCTGCTGGTGGCCCGGTCTGGCGCGGTCGCGCTGCACCCGACCCTCACCGCGGTGGACGTGGAAGACCTGTTCGCCGAGGTCGGGGAATCGATGGAGCTCGCGGTGGAGGACGCCGGTCAGCGGCTCGAGGTCCGGCCGCCGCACGGGCTTGCGGTCCAGGGAGACCGCCAGCTGCTGCGCCAGGCGCTGACCAACCTGGTCGACAATGCCCGAAAGTATGGCGCGCCGAGCCAGACTATCCGGCTGGGCGCGGACGTGACCGCGAGTGACGGCGTCCATCTCTACGTGGAGAATGACGGCCAGGGCATTCCGCCCGCGATGCGAGCGAAGCTCTTCGAGCCGTACGAGCGGCTGCCCCGCGACCAGACGTCCGAGCGCACCGGCTCCGGACTGGGCCTGTCCGTGGTAGCTCAGATTGCCCGGGCCTGCGGCGGCACGGTCCGGCTGGAAGACGGCCGGCCGCGGGGAACCCGGGTGGTCCTGGCGCTCCGGGCCGCCCTGCCGACGCAGGCCACGTGAACACCATCCTGCTGATCGAGGACAACCGGGACTACGCCGCCACGCTCAAGGCGAACCTGGAGCGTGAAGGGTACCAGGTGCGGGTCGCCGCGACCGGCGTGGACGGCCTTCAGCAGGCCCGGAAGGAGCCGCCGGACCTGGTGGTTCTCGACCTCATGCTCCCCGCGATGGACGGGTTCACCGTGTTGCAGCGGATGCGCGACCAGGGGCTCAGCATGCCGGTGCTGATCATGACCGCGCTGGGCACCGAGGAGGAGAAGCTCCGCGGCTTCGGGCTGGGCGCCGACGATTACATCGTGAAGCCGTGCGGCCTCAAGGAGATCCTGGCCCGGGTGCGCGCGTTGCTCAAGCGAGGCGGTTCAGGCACCACCATACCCGAGCCGGTACGGATCGGAGAGCTCAGCATCGATCTCGCGGCCCGGGTGGTGCGGCTCGGCGCCGAAGAGCTGAGTCTCCGGCCCAAGGAGTTCGACCTGCTGGCGGCGCTGGTGCGCCATCGCGGGCGGGTGGTCTCGCGGTCCGAGCTACTCCGGGAAGTGTGGGGCTACGCGGCGGGCATCGAGAGCCGAACGGTGGAAACCCATCTGGCCGCCCTCCGGCAGCGGCTGGGGGACGATCCGCAGCATCCCCGGTACATCGTGACGGTTCGGGGCGCGGGTTACCGACTGAGTGGCTCGCCTTGAGCCGCAACCGAGTCTCCGCTCCGTCTTATCGAGTTCGTCCTGCCGAGGGGGCGCGCGCTACCGGCTGCCGACCAGCTGCTTGAATCGTGGGTCGTTGGCGATGGGACGGAGCCACCACCCGGGCTCCTCGGCGTAAATAGCCCGGAGCCGCTCGTTAGCGGCGAAATACGTCTTGAGCATCCGGACGGCCTTCTCGGCGTCACCCAGCAGGGCGTAGACGAACCCACCCATCAGGGCCAGATCCTGGGTCGGGCTGATCTCCGAATTCCCCTTGGACCGCTCGGCCACCCGGGCGGCGCTGTCCTTGAGGCCGGCCCGGGCCAGTACCGCGGCGGCCATCATGTTGGAGCTGAGGGTTAGGAACTGTCTCCGGAGCGTCGGCGCCATCTTGGCGACCGAGTCGGCTAACCGCCAGGCGCGCGCCACGTCGGGCTGCTCGGCCCGGGTCGTGAGCATGAACAGCTCGCACTCGGGCGCGTTCGAATCGGTGGGAAACCGGCGCCGGGTTTCGTCGCACCAGTGCCGGGCGTCCGGGAACTGGGCCAGGTCGTAGGAGGAAAGAAAGAGCCGCTTCATGACGGCGTCGGCGTTCGCGATGTACGGATCGGCCTCATAGGCCTTTCGTGCCGCGAGGTTCACGTCCACTCCACTCCCGGTACGGTTGTAAAGGTGGGACAAGGTAGCCCAGGCGCCGGCTTGCGCGGGATTAATTCTGGTAGCCGTCTCCAGGTCGGCCTGGGCGCTGCCGAGAAGAGCTTTCGCCTTGTTCGCATCGGGTTCGAGGCCGGTCAAGTAACTCCAGTAGCGCAGGTTGCCGCGGACCTCGAGCGCATCGGCATTGTTTTCGCCGAGGATCAGGGCGCGCTCCACGTGGCCCAGGCCCACATCCACCCACTTTCGAATGACCGTCTGATCGCGTCCGGAGAGCCGGGACCGGCGATACGCCACCAGGCCGCGCCGCACGAATGGATCAGCCCAATTGGGGTCCTGTTGCTCGGCGGCGGCGAACAGCGAGTCCGCTTCGGCGAATGCCCGGGCGAAGTTGGTGGAGTCCCGATTGACTGCGAAGCTCTCCGCATCCTTCAATGCCGAGTTGCCCCGCCGCAGCAGGATCCATGCGGAGCGTGGCCCGCGGGGCCTCTCCCGCAGGAGCGAGAGCACGATCTTGGCTAGTTCTCCTTGAATCGGGACCAGATCTGCTTGGGATCCCACCAGCGTTCGTCGACTGGAAGTGCCTCCGCTCGATGCCTCCACGAGCCAGATCGCAATCCCGAAGCCTTCGCCCGCCTTCTCGACACTGCCCTCGACAAGAGCGGCGACATTGAGCGCCCGCGCGGTGCTCTCGGGCGAGATCGCGAGGGTGCGGTAAGGGGTGACGGCGTTGGCGGACTGCACCTCTAATTGGTCAACGCGGCGGAGGGTGTCGATCAGGCCTTCCGTCAAACCATCGGCCACCCAGCGAAGGTCTGGGTCGCTGCCGTGCGGTCGGAAATAGAGCACGGCAATGCGCTTATACTCGAGGGGAGTTGTCGAGTCGACGCCCGCCGTGTGCCCATCTCCGCTGGACGGTGTCCGCTGGATGAGCCAATACACGACAGCAGCGGAGAGGGTGAGGACGGCGAGGCCCAAGAGCACGCGGCCGCCGCGCCAGGGCATCTTCCCAATTCCGGTCAGACTAAGCGCCTTTCTAAACTCTGCAACCGTGGCAAACCGATCTACTGGCAGCTTGGCCAGCACCCGCAGCACCACCCGCTCCAAGGCCACCGGCACAGTGCTCCGGACTGTCCGTAGACTTGGCACCGGGTCAAGCGCGTGCCGGGCACGGACCGCTTGCGCGGTTGGGCCCGTGAATGGCGGGCATCCCGCGAGCATTTCGTACAAGACGCAGCCGAGACTGTAGAGATCGCTCCGCCCGTCGATGCCTTCGTCTCCCGACGCCTGCTCCGGGCTCATGTATGCCGGCGTTCCGATCACCATCCCGGTCTGAGTCAGCCTCTCGCCCCCAACCGCGGCGATCGTCGCGGCGATCCCGAAATCCGCCACGACCGCGTGGCCCTCCGAGAGCATGATGTTCTCCGGTTTGATGTCTCGGTGAATGATCCCGTGGTGGTGGGCGTAGACAAGGGCGTCTGACACTTCGAGGGCAATCCGAAGGGCTTCTTCAACCGAAAGGTGTCGCTCGCGCGATAGCCGGCCACGCAAGCTCTCGCCCTCGATGTAGGGCATCGTGTACCAGAGTTGTCCTGCGGCTTCCCCCGAGTCGTGGACAGGTACTATGTGCGGATGCTGAAGATGTGCGGCGACTTTGATCTCGCGCTGAAAGCGTTCGGGCCCGACGCTCGCCGCCAGCTCGGAACGCAGTACCTTCAGCGCAACAGAGCGATCATGGCGGCAGTCACTCGCCAGATAGACAGTGGCCATCCCGCCGCGGCCGAGTTCGCGCTCGATCGTGTACCGGTCGGCGAGGGCAGCCTTCAGGCGGTCGAGCGAGTCCTCCACGTCGAGCTCCTCAATCGAAGGACGGATCACCCATGGCGTACCGGCTCGGCAGAAGACTACGGCGACAAACCTATCCTCCGGGCGCTCTCAGTGCCATTCGACAACGGAATCTCAAATGGTTTCGTTGCGTTGAAGCCTGGCAATTGGCGTCTCCCTGCCAGGACGCGTACTCTTAAGAGATTAGGCGCCGTTGTTTTCTGGTCCGCACACCGGGTGTTACCTGCCAAGCATCGG
>JAXIPC010000163.1:0-8856 GCA_045403135.1 Gemmatimonadales bacterium
CCACCTGGGCATCCTGATGGAGACGATGCGGCGCGAGGGGTTCGAGTTCCAGGTCTCCCGGCCGCGGGTGATCACCCGGGTGAGTGACACCGGCGAGCGGCTGGAGCCGTACGAGGAATTGATGATCGACGTCGCCGAAGAACACATGGGCGCCGTCATGGAAAAGCTGGGACCGCGCCGCGCCGAGATGACCGAGATGCGGAACCCCGGCATGGGGCTGGTGCGTCTCATGTTCAAGATTCCGAGCCGAGGGCTGTTCGGGTATCGCTCGGAGTTTCTAACCGATACTCGAGGCACCGGCACGATGCATCACCGCTTCCTGGCCTACGGTCCCTGGGCGGGGCCGCTGGCGGGCCGGAAGCGCGGAGTCCTGGTGGCGGACCGCGAGGGCCAGGTGGTGGCGTTCGCGCTGGGCAACCTGCAGGAACGGGCCCAGATGTTCGTGGAGCCGGGGGAGCAGGTGTACGAAGGGATGGTGGTGGGGGAAAACTCCCGTCCCGGCGACATGGACGTGAACGTGACCAAGGAAAAGAAGCTGAGCAATATGCGCACGACGGCCACGGACGAGAACGTGCAGCTGGAGCCGCCGCGCGACATCACGCTGGAGTACGGACTCGAGTACATCGAGGAAGACGAGCTGATCGAGGTCACCCCAGAGCACATCCGGCTTCGGAAGCGGATGCTGGCGGCGGTGGACCGAAAGAAGGCGGCCCGGGCGGCGGCCCGGATCGCGGACGCGTCGTAGCTGGACGCGTATCACCCTCAGGTCTAACGAGAGGCGGAAAAGGACAATGCCGGCCCTGGTGGCGTCGCTCATGGACGTGGAGCTCCGTCGGCGGTTCGACGAGGAGGACGAATTCGAGGATGGATTCGCCTTTGACGATTCGGACGATGAAGATGACGACGAAGATGAGTTCGACGACGAGGACGACGAGCTCGCGGAAGGCGAGGGTGACCTCGAGGAAGATTTCGACGACGATATCGAACTGGACGAGGAACCGGAGGAACGTTCCTAGCGGGGTTCGGTGGTTATGTTGTTGTCATGTTTGAAGTTAAGATGGAGCTGGGCCTGTAGCTCAGGTGGTTAGAGCGCACGCCTGATAAGCGTGAGGTCGGTAGTTCAACTCTACCCAGGCCCATTTGAGCAGGGAACTAGGGAGCCAGGGAGCTTGGGGGGAAGCCCACCATCGATTGAGATGGGTGGGTTTTTTCTTTTCCGAGCGGCGAGTCACCGCTTCAGGTACGACGCCACGAACGACGCGGCTGTTCGCCGGCCTTCCGCATTCCAATGGGTATCGGACGGTTATATAGAACAAACGCTGAGCACACGAATTGCAGCCAAGGCCTCCGGATGGTAAACTCCGCACCGATGCAGGAACCCATGCGACACTGCCTACTGTTCCTCGCCGCGCTGTTCTCGGTGGCTCGCTCCGCCTCCGCCCAGGCCGGCACCGACACCAATGCCGTGATCCGCGGCGTGGTCTACGACAGCCTGATCACCGACTCGCCGCTCCAGGGCGCCGAGGTGTGGCTCGACGGTACCAACCGCACGGCGCGCGCGGATGCCAGCGGACGCTTCGAATTCACCGGGCTCCGCCCCGGCCGCTACGTGCTGACCTTCTTCCACCCGGTGCTCGATTCGAGCGGACTTTCGGCCGCACCGGTGGCCGTGATCGTTGACGCCGAGACGCCTGGCTTCGCCATCCTGACGACCCCGAGCCCGGCCGCGGTGCACGGGTCGCTCTGTCCGCGGGATCCGCTGGCGAATGTCGGCGTGGTGCTGGGCCTCGTCCGAGAGGGGGCCGGCGGCAAACCGCTCCCCAATGTCCCGGTGACCGCCGAGTGGACCGCGTTCACGATCGCCGGCGGTGGCAACCGCTGGGAACCCAGAACCACGGTTGCCCGCTCCGACAGCTCGGGCCGGGTGCGGCTCTGCGCTGTGCCGGTGGACGTGAAGGTGCTGATCCGTGGCGAGGTGGCTGGGGGTACCTCCGGGATGCTGGCACTCGATCTCGCGGGACGGCCGTTCGGCCGGGTGGATCTCTACCTGCTCGAGCGCCCCGCCACCGGCACGGTCATCGGCGTGGTTCGGGCCCGGAACGGGGCCCTGGTCTCGGCGTCCACCGTCGCGGTGGTCGGAACGGAGAGCAGCGTCCAAGCCGACCCTGAAGGGCGATTCACCTTTTCGGGCATTGCCGCGGGCTCGCGGATTCTCGAGGCTCGCGCCATCGGCTACCAGGCGGTGCAGCGCCAGGCCGCCATAGCGCCGGGCGGCACCAGCCGGCTCGAATTCATCCTGGCCGACCGGGTGCAGGTCCTCGATCCGATCGCGGTCTCCGGCACGTCTTATCTGACGACGATCGGGTTCGATAAGCGCCGCAAGAGCGCGCAGGGCCATTTCATGGACGAGGACGACATCGCGCGGTCCGGGGCAACCCGTACCGAGGAGATCTTCCGCACCGTGCCCGGGGTCCAGCTCCGTCCCAGCGGGATGGGGTATATCGTCGAGTTCCAGCGGGGCCGGGGCCAGATCACCAATCCCAGGCTGGGGAATTACTGCCCCCCCTCCTACTACATCGATGGGAACTACTTCCCCTTGCCGCCCAACGCGGCGGTCACCCTACCGATGGTGCCATCGGAAATCCTGGCCGTGGAGCTCTACTCCAACACCTCCGGCGCTCCGCTCCAGTACCAGCGGCGGGACAGCGGTTGCGGCATCATCCTGATCTGGACCCGTCGCGGCGAGGCCAGACGGCGGCAGTAACTTGCGGTTCGTTTGCGGCGGTAGTAGCCTTGCTCCCGTGCTCCGCCTTCGCGCGGAGCCTTCGTGCCTCAGACCCGACGCAGAGATGTCCTCCGGTGCACCGGAGGTGCGTCGTAGCTTCCTAAAGCTCGGCCCGGGAGGTGTTCGTGTCCATTCGACACATCGCGGGCTTAGGCTAGTGTCGAAATGCCACGACGGGTGATGAGCTGGGGGGTGAAAACCCTGCTGGAATGCGACTTTTCCTCCGGTTCCGGCGGCCTGATTCGTGAAACAGTGGGGCAGAGACATCCCCACAAATGTGGTTTTCTGTTGTTCGCAGTGCGCCCGCGGTTTCGGGGCGAGCACGCGATTCCCACCGCAGCCGGGTTCCGCATGGAACCCCACTCTCCCAAAGGGAGGCATTCAGATGGGTAGATGGTTGACTAGAGCAGCGGCGCTCACGATGCTCGCGACGGTGCCAAGCCTGGCCTTGGCCCAGGGCCGCGAGGTAACCGGCAAGGTCCTCCGCGCCCAGGGCGCCCTGCCGCTGGCGGAGGTCACGGTTTCCGAAGTGGGCGGCATCGGTCTGACCCGCACGGCGGCCGACGGCACCTGCCGGATCCGCGTGGTAGCCGGCGAGGTTCGCCTGCTGGTCCGCGCGATCGGGTACCAGCGCAAAGAAGTGGTGGTCAACGCCGGCGAATCCAACGTGAACGTCACGCTGGCCGAGGATCCCTTCCGGCTCGAGGAAGTGGTGGTAACGGGCCAGACCACGACCCTGGAGAAACGCAACGCCACGACGGCGGTGGCCAAGATTGCGACCGAAGAGCTCAACAACGCCCCCTCCCAGGCGCTGGAACAGGCGCTCCAGGGCAAGGTGCTGGGGGCCACCATTTCGATGAACAGCGGTGCGCCCGGCGGTGGCGGGCAGATGACCATTCGGGGGGTGACCTCGATCCTGGGCCAGGGCCAACCCCTGTTCATCGTGGACGGCGTCATCGTCTCCAACGACATGTTTTCGGTCGGGGCCAACTCGGTGACCGCCGCCGGCGGGCGGGGGACGCCCGCGGGCATCGGGGGCAGCCAGGACGCGCTGGTCAACCGACTGGCCGACCTCAACGCCGTGGACATCGAATCGATCGAGGTGCTCAAATCGGCCGCCGCGACCGCCATCTACGGCTCCCGGGCGACCAACGGTGTCGTGGTCATCCGGACCAAGCGGGGCACGCCGGGCACGCCCAGTTTCCACGTCACCGGGCGGCTCGGCACCGAGCGGGCTTACCGGCTCCTGGGTACGAGGCAGTTCACGTCAGTGCAACAAGTCCTCGACATCCCCTACGGCAACGGCGCCACCGGCGAAGACGTGCTCAACACGCTGTACCCGAGCGGGACGATCCCCGGCCCGACCCGGGATTACCAGAAGGAATTCTACGACAACAAGTCGCCCTCCCATGAGCTCACCGCGAACTATAGCGGTGGCTCTCAGGGCACCCAGTACTACGTAAATGTGACGGAGCGGCGGGAGAACGGGACCGGCCCGAACACCGGCGCCAGGCTCCGCTCCCTCCGGACCAACATCGACCAGTCGTTCAACAACGGACAATTCAAGGTCAACGTCGGACTCAACATCACCCAGAACATCCTGAACCGCGGCCTCAGCAACAACGACAACACCTGTACCTCGCCGATCTACTGCTTCGCCTACACGCCCGGGGTCATTAACCTCGATTCGGTTACGTCGACCGGCCTGTACGTGCGCAACCCGTTCAACGGCGGCGGGTCGAGCGTGTCGAATCCGTTCGAGACGTTCCAGTTCCTCAGAATCGAGGACAAGACTTTCCGGCAAACCGGGAACCTGAACGCGACCTGGGCCGCGCTCAACCTGGACAAGAATCAGGTCACCCTGACCGCCACGGGCGGATTCGACCGGGCCCAGGTTTCCGGCGACGTCTTCTCCCCGTCGTTCCTCCAGTATGAGAACCCGGCGGCCACCGACGGCTTCTCGGGCCGGACGGTGCGGACCGAGGCGAACATCTACAACTACAACCTGGCGCTGGTGGGCAACTGGGCCTTCCAACCTTCGTCGGCCATGTCGTTCACGACGTCAGCCGGCGTAACCTATGAAACCCAGTACAACCGGGCGGTCCGGACCCGGGCCCGCGGTCTGCTCCCCGGGGTGGAGACGACCAACAGCGGCACGGTGCTCGACTTCCAGGACAATTTGACGGAATTCCGTGACCAGGCGCTGTTCTTCAACGAGCAGATCCTGGCGCTCAATGACCGGCTGGCGTTGACCGGCGGCGTCCGGGCGGACCGCTCCAGCGCCAACGGCGATCGTACCAAGTGGTACCTGTTCCCCCGAGCGTCGGGCTCCTACCGGATTCCCGACATCGGAAACCTGGTCAACGAGGTGAAGTTCCGGGCCGGCTGGGGCAAGACCGGCAACCGCCCGAACTACGCGTCCCGCGACCTGTTGCTGGCCTCGGGCGGTGTAATCGGCGGCACCGCCACGCTGGTGACCCCGGGGAGCATCGGCAACCCGCTGGTGAAGCCGGAGACGCTTACCGAGTACGAGGTTGGGACGGACCTCACCCTGCTCAATCGGAAGTTTCAGTTCGAGGGCACGATCTATCGGCGTACCATCACCGACCTCCTGCTGAACGCCGCCCTGACGCCGTCCGGCGGATTCAACAGCCGCTTCATCAACGGCGGCGAGCTGTCCAACCGGGGTGTGGAGCTCGGCCTTTCGTGGGTGGCCGTCCAGAAGCGGGATATGGACTGGAACGTCCGCGCTACCTGGCAGAAGAACACCCAGCACATCAACAGCCTGCCAGCCGACGTGGCGCGGTTTGCCGCGCCGGGATCTTTCGGAGCGGCGTTTGGGCGCAACTACGTGAGTCCCGACAGCAGAACCACCGCCATCTGGGGCAACGTGCCCTTCGAACGTGACGCGCAAGGCAATCTGGGTGCCATGCTTCCAATCGGGGTATTGGCCATCGACCCCACCGGAATCGCGCAAGGCAGAATCATCCTCCGCGACACGATCGCCGGAAACTCCAATCCGGACTTCGTGATGAATTTCAACAGCGCCTTCACCTGGAAGCGGATGACGCTGGCGCTCACCATGGACTGGCGGAAGGGTGGCCTGGTGGCCGACATGACCCGGACGCTCTGGGACGAGGGTGGCGCCAGCCGGGATTACGACGATCCGATCACGGCGAAGGCCTTCGGTAAGGGCTGGGATCTCAACGCTCCGGCCACTTATACGGTCAACGGGCATGATTACCCGTACACAGCCGGCTCCTTCCGCTACGATTCCTGGGCCGGCGGGGGCGATGTCCGGGCCTACCTGGAGAGCGGGTCTTACGTGCGGGTGCGGGATATCTCGGTGAGCTGGGAGGCGCCGCAATCGGTGGCCCGCGCGCTGCGGGGCCGGTCGCTCCGGGTTACCGCGCAGGCCAGGAACCCGTTCATGTCGACGAATTACTGGAGCTTCGATCCGGAGTACAACAACTTCGGCGCGACCAACCAGAACCGGTTCATCGACCTGGCCCCGTTCCCGTCCGCCCGGCAGTTCTTCCTGTCCGTCGACCTGGGGTGGTGATCCATGACTCCCGCGCACTCTGAGAGCCCGATCTTCACCCCGGTCAGGAGACCATCAATGCGAACCCTCTCGCTCGGCTTGGCCGCGGCCTGCTCGGTTGTTCTGGGCGGCTGTGCCAGCAAGCTCGACATCACCAACCCGAACACCCCCGGCCTCGAATCGGCCACCAATGACCCGCGCGCCGCGGCCAGCCGCCTGATCGTGGGCGTGCTCGCCACCTATCGCGGCAGCCGGGCCGGCTCGATCAACAGCTTCGGGAGCTACGGCCGCGAAACGTACAACATGTCGATTCAGGACGGACGGAGCGTCACCGGACCCTACCGCGACTGGGCCCAGCTCAACGCGTTCACCGCGGGGGCCGAATGGGCCGGCCGCTACGGCAACTACCGCAACATTTACGAGACGATCAAGATCCTCCAGACCCCCGGTGGCGGCGTCACCCCGGCGGAAGAGGCGGGCGGACTCGGGGTGCTCAACACCTTCCTGGCCCTCGAGATTCTGCACGTCATCGAGGCCCGCGGTATCATCGGCGCCCCGGTGGACATGACCGATGATGTGAACGCGGCGCACCCCTTCGTGAGCCAGGACTCGGTGTACAAGTGGATCAGCGCCAAGCTGGACGAGGCCAATGCCAGTCTCGCGGCGGCAGGGGGCACGTTCTACTTCCCGATGCACACCGGATTCAGCGCTTCTGGCGTGGCCGGAAACACGCCCGCGGGGTTCGCACGGTTCAACCGGGCCCTCAAGGCCCGGGTCGAGGCCAAGCGCGGCTCCCTGGGCTGCGGGGCGCCCTGCTACACCGCTGCGCTCACCGCGCTCACCGGGTCCTTCATCGCGGACCTGACGGCCGCAAACCGGGACCAGGGCATCTACGTGATTTTCTCCACCGCGACCGGTGACGCGCTGAGCCTCAGCTCATTCGCGCTGAACACCCAACTGTATGTGCATCCCTCGATCGATGGGCTTCCGGGCGCTGCTCTGGACGACCGCTACCGCCGCAAGGTGGATACCCGGGAAACCAGCGCCACCGAGAATGACGCGTGCAGCGCGACGTACAGCGTGCGGACCCTTGTTTCGGTGACCGCGTCGTTCCGTCCGTGTACTTATGCGACCAACGTCACTGCGATGCCGATCATCCGGAACGAGGAGCTGGTTCTCCTCCGGGCCGAAGCCCGGTGGTTCAGTGGCGACCAGGCCGGTGCCCGGACCGATCTCGCAGCGGTACGGGCGGGGTCAGGGGCAACCAACGGCGGCACCGCCGCGGTCCTCTTCGCCAATCCGACGACCGACACCGAGCTGGTGGACGAGCTGCTGCTCCAGCGGACCTTCTCGCTCTTCCAGGAGGGCCACCGGTATGTAGACCACCGGCGCTTCGGCCGGCTCGCCGCGCTCGGCACGCTGGCCCAGGACGTCGCCGCGGGATTCACGGTGGCGCCCTATATCGTCCTGCCGCAGGGCGAGTGCGATTCCCGCGCGCGCCTCGGCGCGGCCGCGGAGCGCTCCTGTCCGGGCGGACCTCCGTGAGCCACGCGTAACACGCTGGGTTGGAAGCATCACGGCCGGCACCGGATCTCGGTGCCGGCCGTGGCATTTCCCTACCTCATGTCCCGAATCGCGTTCATCGCTCTGTCGTGGCGGGTTTGAAGCAAACCGGATGTGAACGTAAACCGCTGGCTCTCGGTCGCCGCCTCGTCCTGCAGGGCTTTGATGTTCTTGGGGTCGATCGGAGCGGGAGGGGCCACCTTTTGCGCCGGCGCCACTACCAGGGCGAGCAGGTTCTCGATCCGTGCATTGAGGCTCTTGAGCCAGTCGGTCAGCTCCAGCCAGGTCCTGGCTTGCGCTCCCGTCAACGATTTCGGCGCCGGTTCCGGAATCATGCTGTCAATCACTTTCCAGGCGCGTACAACGGTCGAGTCCCGCGCGGGCCGTTGTGCAATTGCCAGCGGAACCGGTCTGGTACTGGGTGACGGATTCTGCCACGACACTGCGGCGAGCGAGAGCATAATGGAGCCGAGGGACATGGAGACCTCCCGGAGCGGAGCCGGTGCCTATGAGAGGACGCTCCACTCGGCTAGCCCGACACAGATTCGTCGGCAATACTTGGATGCGGGGCGACTGAATCGGCGGGAGATCGAACTCGCCGGCGATGCGGCCACCATGCCGGCCGCGGCCAAGGCGCCTACCGCAGGCCTCGGCCCGTCCATCGAATTCGTTCAGCTTCCGATCGCCGAGGTGCGTGAGAACAGCGAGGACATCGCGACGATGCTGGAGTGGTTCGAACGGGCGGGCTACAACGTGGACATCCCGGTACCGGAGAAAGAATTCGGGGTGCGGTCCACCAGGCTGGCGGACTGGGCCAGGGCACAGCGCGGGAAATAGCGACGGTGCCGCTGACTCTCCCCCGGGCGATGAGTGGGCCTCGCCCACGGCGCCTGCGGGCCAACGCTACTCCGCGGTTCGCGCAATCCTGTCACGGCCCGACGTCGCCTACGGCGAGGCGCACTCGTCG
>JAXIPC010000142.1:0-26170 GCA_045403135.1 Gemmatimonadales bacterium
CTACGTCACCGGTCACGCCTCGAGGGTGCGGACGCTGACCCTGGTCGACCCGGTGAGCCGGGCCAGCCCGGTCCCTGCGAGCCTTCGAGTGCCGGTGATCGGCCCCTGGCTCTGGCAGGTGAAGCGGGTGCCGGGAATGGCGGACAATCAACTGACGGACTTCCTGCATCCCGAGCGCTATCCCACCTGGCCCGATCAGTATCGCCCGCAGATGCGCTTCAAGGGGTTCGGCCGCGCGCTGCTGTCGACCGCGGTCTTCTCGTCGGGCGTAGGGTACGATTCGCTGTACGCCGGGGTCTCGCGGACCGGCATTCCGGTTCTGCTCATCTGGGGTAAGCAGGACCAGACGGTCCCGTTCGAATTGTCGGGGGTGATACGCCGCAACATCCCCTCGGTCGAGTTCGTCCCGGTTGATTCGGCCGGCCACCTGCCGCACATCGAGCAGGCGCAGCTGGTGACCGCGCGGCTGGCGGCTTTCCTCGCGGCACACCCCGGCGGCCTGCCATCTGCGCAAAGCCCGAGAGGAATAAGTCCGTGAGCAAGCTCAGTTCGTCCCTGCTGGATGCCGGCACCGTGCAGTCCCAAGTGGTGGATGGAGTGGCCACCGTTCGTTTCGGGCACCCGAAGGGCAACTCGTTGCCCGGGGCGCTCCTGGCCCGGCTGTCGGAAACCATTGCTTGGGTCGGGAAGGAGCCGGGCACGCGGGTTGTCGTGCTCCGGAGCGAAGGCACTGGGCCGTTTTGCGCCGGGGCGTCGTTCGACGAGTTCAAGGCGGTCAAGACGCCGGAGGAGGGAAAGAAGTTCTTCTCCTCGTTCGCCAAGGTCATTCTGGCGTTGATCCGCTGTCCTTGTTTCGTGGTGACGCGGGTACACGGAAAGACCGCGGGTGGTGGGGTCGGGCTGGTGGCGGCGTCGGACTATGCGCTGGCCACGCCCGAGGCGGCCATCAAGCTCTCGGAGCTGGCGGTGGGCATCGGTCCGTTCGTGGTCGGGCCGGTCATCGAGAAGAAGATCGGCCTTGCGGGTTTCTCCGCGCTGGCCGTCGATGCCGACTGGCGGAGCGCCGAGTGGGCCCACGGCGTGGGGCTGTACTCGGAGCTGCTGGACACGCCGCCGGCGCTGGACTATCGCGTGGACGAGTTCGCGAAGAAACTGGCGGGGTATAACCCGGAAGCGGTGAGGAAACTGAAGGAGAACTTCTGGGCCGGGACGGAGGGTTGGCCCGAGCTGCTGGCGGCACGGGCCGAGATCAGCGGGACGTTGGTGCTCGGAGAGCACACCAAAAGGGCGATTGGGGGAGGCAGATAGCATGCTGCTCTCACTTCTCCTCCTGGTTCAAGCTCCCGCCGACTCGGTCGACGTCCTGATCCGTGGCGGCAGCGTCTACGACGGCTCCGGTAGCGTGGCCCGGCTGGTGGACGTTGGAATCAAAGGCGACCGCATCGCCTTCATCGGCGACGCGTCCCGGGCCAGGATCGCCTCGAGACAGACCATCGAGGCCACGAACCTCATCGTCGCCCCGGGCTTCATTGATCCCCACACCCACTCCTTCGAAGGCCTTCCCAACCTGAGCGAGGAGCGCCGTAAGAACTCCGGCGCTCTGATGCAGGGCGTCACCACCGTCGTCACCAGCGCCGACGGCCGCGGACCGCTCGATGTTGCCCGAGTCCTCACCGAATCCGAACGGCTCGGGCTTGGCACCAACACCTACGCACTGGCCGGGTTCGGCACTGCGCGCGGGCGAGTGATGGGGAACTCCTCCGCCCCGGCGTCGCCGACTCAGATTGACTCGATGAGAGCCCTGATCGCCAAAGCCATGAGCGAGGGTGCCTTCGGGGTAGGCTCCGGCCTGTTCTACGCCCCGCAGTCGTACGCCACCACCGAAGAGGTCATCGCGGTCTTGAGGGGCGCCTCGCCCTACGGCGGCGTCTACGACACCCATCAGCGCGACGAGAGCTCCTACACTATCGGGCTCCTGAATTCGGTGCGGGAGGCGATCCGGATCGGCCGCGAAACCGGGCTGACCACCAACCTGGGTCACGTGAAGGCTCTCGGCGTCGATGTCTGGGGTTACGCCGACAGCGTGCTGGCCCTGATGCGCCAGTCTCGCGCCGCCGGCCACATGGTCGTGGCCGACCAATACCCCTGGACCGCCAGCGGCACCGGCCTCGGCGCCGCGCTCCTGCCCCGCTGGGCGGAGGCCGGCGGGCGTGACTCGCTGCTGCTCCGCATCGCCGATCCGGCAACCCGGGAAAAGCTGCTGGTCGAGATGCGCGAGAATCTCCGCCGCCGCGGGGGAGACAGCACTCTCCTCCTGACCGGTGGCAGCGCCGCGGCCCGGCAGTATGTGGGGAAGACGCTGAAGCAGGTCGCGACAGAGAAGGGGACCGGAGCAGTGGAGACCGCGCTCGAGCTGATCCGCACGGTGGGCGGCATGAGCGTGGCTTCCTTCAACATGATCGAACGCGACATCGAGACCTTCATGAAGGATCCGTACGTGATGACCAGCTCGGACGGTTCCGGCGGTCATCCCCGCCTCTATGGGACCTACCCCCGGAAGATCCGCCGCTACGTCCTGGACAAGCCGGTGATCACGATGGAGCGGATGGTCCGCGCCTCGTCCGGCCAGGTGGCCGAGGTGTACGGCATTCCGGAGCGGGGATCGCTCAAACAGGGCTTCTTCGCCGACGTCATCGTCTTCGATCCGAAAACCATTCGCGAGCAGGCCACCTACGTGGAGCCGGAGAAGCTCTCGACCGGGATGCGCTGGGTGTTCGTCAATGGGCAGGCGGCGGTGGCGGAGGGCGTGCCGACCGGGGTTCTCGCGGGAAAGGCGCTCCGGAAGGCGGTGAAGCCGACATAGCCCAGGCGACTCAGCGCGATCCGGCTTACCCTCGGGTCCGGGCAACCCGGCGCCCCCGGGTGCGACGATAGTAGTTCCGCGACTTGGTGGCGCTTCCGCACATCGCCATGCTGCACCACCGCCGTGATCCATTCTTGCTGATGTCCAGGAAAAACCAGCTGCACCTCGGGCAGCGCTTTATCCGTTCCCACCGGGGCGAATGCACCAGCGACATAGCAGCCTCGACCAAGCGGTAGCGCAGTGTCGCGGCGCCCGCTTCCGCCGCCACGATCCGCTGAACCAGATGGCCCCGCACACTCCGCAGCCGCGCCGCGTCCGCCACCACCGCGGCGTCGCGGGCCAGGCGGTCGAGGTCGGCCTGGCGCGGCGCGTCCCGTGCGAGCAGCGCGCCAAAGATCCGCTCCAGCCGGCCCCGCAGCTCCCGCAACCGACCGATCTCCTCCGCGCCCCGCCGCGACCGCAGCGCCCGGGCCTCGGCTTGGGTCAGCACCCCCGCGGCCACGCCGAAGCGGACCGCGTCCGAAAACCCCGCCAGCCGGTCCTCCCGGTCCGTCGCGGTCCAGTCGCCGATCGTGTTCAGGAAATCCAGCGCCGGGTGGCCCCCGACCAGCTCGTACCGGTAGCCGCTCATGGAGCCAATCTAGCAGCCCCGGAAACGTCACACCAGCAATATCATGTTGACCGGTGATACTGGCAGCATTACCATCAAACACAGCTTTACCGGTGATACGCTTCCTTGGAGCACTTCATGGACCGCCGCATCGCGATCGTCGGAGCACCATCCAGCATCGGGATCCGGCCCTACGACGACGGCACCCCCCGGCGGCTCGATCTCGCCCCCGGGGCCTTGAGAGAGCAGGGTCTCGTGGCCCGGCTCGGCGCCCGGGACGATGGCGATGTACTGCCCCCTCCCTACCGGGAGCTGGTCCGGCCAGAGAAGGCCATCCGGAACGCCACGGACGTCGCCGACTATTCCCGCGCGCTAGCCGAGCGGGTAGCGCGGGCCGGCATCGCCGATGAACTCGTTTTGGTCCTCGGTGGCGACTGCAGCATCGTCCTCGGCTCGCTGCTCGGCGTGGCCGGCCGCGGCCGGACCGGCCTGGTTTACCTGGACGCCCACAGTGACTTCGCCACCGCCGACCTCTCCACCACCGGATCGGCGGCCGCCATGTGCTTGGCGCTGGCGGTGGGACGCGGGGAGGGTCCTCTCGCCACGCTGCGTGGGCCCGAGCCGCTGGTAGCCGGCGGGGACGTGGCGCTCCTCGGCCGGCGGGATCACGCCGATGCGCGGTATTACGGGCAGGACGCGCTGGCGCGCTTCGATATTCTCGACCTGGACCACGCCGCGGTTATGGCGTGCGGACCGCTCGAGACCGTCCGCCGCACCCTCGAGCGCGTGGCGCGGCCGGAGATCCGGGGATTCTGGATCCATTTCGATGCGGACGTCCTCGACCCCGCCGACATGCCGGCCGTGGACTCTCCGGAGCCGGGGGGGCTCGGCCTGGATCAGGTGGCCAATCTGCTGGGCCCGCTGGCACAACATCCGAAAGCGTTGGGTCTGCAGCTCACCATCTACGATCCCGAACTGGATCCGGACCGTCAAGGAGCCGTGCGGCTGGTGGCGCTGCTGCAACGAGTCCTCGGGAAAGGAGAAATGGCATAGTCGCAAAGCAGAGGCAGGTCCAGGTCACGCCCAGAGGACTGGTCCAGGCGATGATTAACCCGCTTCCTGGCCGGGTCGATGCGGGGTCCTCATCGGAGGATCCACGCTGCGCCCACTCCCTCTGGAGGGCGCCCCATGATTTCATCCCATGCTTGCGCTCGGCTGGCTGCTGTGAGCCCCCTCTTGGCCGGCATCGTCAGTCAGCCTCTCGCCGCTCAAGGTCTCGGCGCCAGCGCCGGCGTCGGCGTCTACCGGTCTAACTCCACCTGGACCTACTCCCAGAATCCGGGGATCGGGGCGGAGCTGAGGGGGCAGTGGAGTTTTCCTTCCGGCTTCGTCCTAGGCCTTGGCGCCCGCGGAATCAGTTTCCATGACGGAGGTCGCGCCACGGCATTCCTGGACGGCCGCTACGCACCGGCCCCTTCGGTGACTCGGCGGATTCGGTCGATATTCGGAGTGCGTGCCGGACCCTTCCTCGATGACTCTGCAAGCGACCTGTTGACTGGTGTGGACGTGGGAACCGTGCTGGGGTTTTCGCTCCGGGTCGGCACCGGCGTCAGCCTCACCCTGGTGGGCGACCTTGGGATCTCACTCGCCAGCGGCGATTACAACCTCGCGACGCGTCGTTTCCTTCCCGGCCTGATGATGGGGCTGACGTTCCACTGAGTCCCGCTCCGGATCGGCCACGCTCGGGCGCGACTGATGCCGGCCGCGATTCAACAGCGTGAGGCTCAGAAGAATGCACCCGAGCCCCGCCACCATTCCCGGCGTCAGCGGCTCGTCGAGGAAGAGCGCACCCCAGAGCACGCCGAACACCGGAATGGCGTACGTCACGGTGGAGGCCTTCACCGGTCCCACTCGCCCGATGAGCCAGAAGAACAACAGGTAGGCCATCGCGGTGGAGACCAGCGCCAGCGCGGCCAGCGCCCATAGCGCGCCCACCTGCATCGACACCCGGGGCGCCGTGAGGACGGCGGGCACCACCAGCCATGCCGCCGCCCCCAGCTGCTGGCCGAGCGCCAGGGTGAGCACCGGTGCATCTCCCAGCCGATGCTTGGCGTAGAGGCTCCCCGCTGCGTACAGCAGCGCGCCGAGCAGCACCGCGCCTGCACTGAGCAGCGCGGCGGTGTCCATGCCCCCGGGGGCCCACCCGACCAGCACAGCCACACCTGCCATGCCGAGCAGCAGGCCGATGCCGCGCGCGGTAGAGAGCCGGTCGCCGAGCCACACCACGCTCAACAGCATCACGAAGAGCGGCTGGGCCGCCAGAAGCACCGCGGCCATCGACGCCGTGAGGCGGAGCTCCGCCGTGGCGATCAGAGCGAATGGCGCCGCCGCGTGCAGCAGTCCCAGCAGGAGCAATCGCCCGGCGAAGGGACGGAGCACGATCGGCGTGCGGCGCGCCGTCGCGAACAGCCATAGCGCCCCCGCGGCGAGCAGCACCCGTCCGGCCATCAGGGGGAACGGACCCAACGCGGGGACCGCGATCCGGATGAAGAGGAACGAGGCTCCCCACACCGCCGCCAGGAGGAGGAACGCGGCGATCTCCCGGCGGCTCAACCGGCCGTCCTCGCGGTGGGCTGGTAGGTCCCCGGCTCCAGGCGCGCCGCGATCGAGAGCCGGTTCCAGGCATTGATCGTGGCCACCGCTATCGTCAGGTCGGCCAGCTCCTTCTCACTGAGCGACCGGCGAACCTCGTCGGTCAGGGCATCCGGCACGTGTTCCTCGGCCACGAAGGTCACCGCTTCGGCCCACGCCAGCACCGCGCGCTCCCGCTCGGTGTAGTACGGACACTCCCGCCAGGCGTCGAGCGAGGCGAGGCGCTGCTCGGTTTCCCCCAGCGCACGCAGGTCTTTCCAGTGCATATCGATGCAATAGGCGCAGCCATTCAGTTGCGAAGCGCGCAGACGCGCCAGGTGCAGCAGCGATTCCTCGAGGCCGCAATCCGCGAGATACTGATCGAGTGCGTCCATCGCGTCATAGACGCCGGGTGCCACCTTGGCATAGTTGAGACGGGGCTTCACACGAGCTCCCCTTTGAAGGGTGGGACAATGATCGGCGCATCAGAGCGGATCACGGCGTGGTTCGGCTGGAAGAGGGCACCGGAACCGAGCGCGGCGTTTCGTGATCGCAGACGAAGGTGGCCACGAACCGCACCGGCTCCCGGTCGCTCGCGTTGGCCGAGACCTCGTGAATTCCGTTGGGCGCCTCGTAGAAGCTCTCACCCGCCCGGTAGACCTGGGATGGCCCGCCCCGCACCTGCGTCCGGAGGGCGCCCTCGAGCACGTGCCCGATCACCGGGCAGGGATGACTATGCGGGGCCGACGCCGCTCCCGGGGCGTACCTCACCTCCACCAGCGTGACATTCAGGTGTGCGCCGTCCAGCACGGGCATCGCCTGGGTGAGCACCACGCGCGCCGCCTCGGGCAGCTGGTTCACGGTGCATTGGGCGACCACGACTCCAAGCAGAAGCGCACTTCGCATGGGGAACTCCTCGGCACCAGTCTATCTGATATATGGACTGCCAAACAGAGCCATATTCGATATTTTGCTTGTACCATTTATGCCCAGACGCGCCACCACGCTCCCGCTGACCTTGATGCCCCGGCCACCGGGCGCCCCGGCAACCCGCTGGCTTTGCGACGCTCTGCGACGCGAGATCCTCGAAGGCCGGCTTCGTCCCCGGATGCGCCTCCCCGCCACCCGGGATCTGGCGGGGCAGTACGGGCTTTCGCGCGGCACGGTGGTTGGGGCGTTCGACCAGCTGTGCTCCGAGGGGTACCTCGTCGGGACCGTCGGTTCAGGGACGCGGGTCAACGCGGTGCTGCCCGAGGATCTGCTGGAGGCCCCGCGCCTGCCGGGTCGTCGGCCGGCGCTCCTCCCGCCTCCGGCGCGTTCCCTCTCTGCATTCGCGCGGAAGGTCGCCTTGTTCCGCGGCTACGAATCCCGCCCGCTCGCTGCCTTTCGTGCCAACCAGCCCGCGCTCGACCTTTTCCCCATCACGCTGTGGGCCCGCGTGGCCACCCGCCGGTTGCGCCGGGCCACCACCTCGCTGCTGCTCGGCACCGAGCCGCTGGGCTACCGTCCCCTGCAGGAGGCAGTGGCCGACTACGTCCGCACTTCGCGCGGCGTGCGGTGCGAGCCGGACCAGGTGGCCATCGTGTCGGGTGCGCAGGAGGCGCTCGATCTGGTCGCCCGCCTGGCGCTCGGGCCCGGCGACCGGGTCGCCATCGAAGAGCCCGGCTACGTCGGCGCCGCGCGGGTCTTCGAGGCCGTCGGCGCCACCATCGTTCCCGTTCCGGTGGATTCCGAAGGAATCGCACTTTCCAGCCGGGGCTGGCGTGGAGTGCGGCTGGCCTATGTCACACCGGCGCACCAGTTCCCGCTCGGGATCGGGATGAGCCTGCCGCGACGCCTGGCGCTACTGGAATGGGCGCGAGGGGCCGGCGCGCTGATCTTCGAGGACGACCACGACGCCGAGTACCGGTATTCGGGACGACCGATGCCCGCGTTGCAGGGGCTCGACCGCCACGGCGTGGTCTGTTTCTGCGGCACGTTCAGCAAGGTCCTCTTCCCCTCCCTGCGGCTCGGATACCTGGTCGTGCCACCCGATCTGGTGGACCGGGTAGCCGCGGCCAAGTCGATCATCAGCCGTCACGCCCCGCTGATCGACCAGGCGGTGCTGTGCGACTTCATCGCCGACGGTCACTTCGGCCGCCACATCCGGCGAATGCGCGAGATCTATGCGGCGCGGCGCGGCGTGCTCCTTTCGGAGTGCCGGGCGCACTGGGGAGAACTGCTGGAGATTTCTGATATCGAGGCCGGCCTGCAGACCGTCGGCTGGCTCGCCGGCGGGATCACCGGTGTCGAGATGGAACACGCGGCCGCGGAGCGCGGGGTGGAGGTAAAGTCACTCTCCCGCTACGTCCGCGGCCCCCTGTTACGCGAAGGGCTCCAGCTCGGCTTCGCCGCCGTGGACGAAAAGGAGATCCGGCGGGGTGTGCGAGAGCTCGGCGTGGCGCTCTCGACCCGGATGCGCTGAGTGCTGCGGCGTCACTCCGGCAGCGGCAAGGAGGCCTGCCCGAAGACGTACTTCCACCCCACGGGCGTCTTCACGTAGGTGTCGCTGAACCAGAGCTTCTTGTCGAACGCCCGGCCTCCCGACACGCCCTTTTCCCAGAGCAGCGCCGTCACCACCGCCGTGTTTCCCCACACCCTGACCTTCTGCTGGGTGTCTTCCTGGTGCTCGTAGGTCGTGGACCCGGCGCGGGCCTCCTTGAGCAGGTCCTCCTTGGTGAAGACGGCACCCTTGCCGGTGACCAGGACGAAATCGTCGGCCAGGATGGCGGCCATCCCGGCCGCGTCGTTGGCTTTGACCGCGGCCTGGTACTTGGTGTCCAGCCCTGCCACCATCGCGGCATCGTCAGCGGCGGTATTTCGCGCGCGGACAAAGCCCGGCAGCAAAACAACTCCTATGGCGACCCCCGCAACCGAAAGCACATGCCCCGCCCGCATAGACCGCTCCGGTGAGTGAAAGAGGGCGGCAATCTCGCCGGAGCCCTACGATCGAGCCACCGAGGAATGAACACCGAAGTCCCGGGCCCCGGGTCGAGGAAAGTCCGCTCCTCTCTCAGAATGAGCCGGTTCGACTCGGCGCGACCGTCGAGCCCGATCGGCATACCGGACGAAGGCGTCGCGCTGGAAGGGATCGATTTCGTAGCGGATGAAGCACACGTTGCTCATCTGGGTCGTTCCGTGAAGGGGGCACCGAGAGATAGCGGCTTGCTCCATGCAAAGGGTTCGACTAACATCGAACTATGCCTGTAGCCCCTGACCTCGCCCGGATCGGCGCCCTGATGGGCGATCGCGCCCGGGCCGCGATGCTGAGCCACCTCACCGCGGGGCGCGCCTTCACGGCCACCGAGCTTGCGCGGGCCGCGCGAGTCACCAAGCAGACCACCAGCTTTCACCTCAGCCGTCTCGTCGGCGGGGGCCTGGTGGCGGTCGAGCGCCACGGTCGGCACCGGTATTTCCGCCTGACCGGGTCGGACGTCGGCGCCATGCTGGAAGGCGTCATGGGCGTGGCGACTCGCGTCGGGGCGCTCCGGTCCGAGCCCGGCCCCGCGGACGCCGGGCTGCGGAGGGCTCGCGTCTGCTACGATCACCTGGCCGGCGAGCTTGCCGTCTGGGTCTTCGATGCGCTGCTTCGGCGCCGGCTGGTGCGCCCCGACGACCGGCGGCTCGCCCTGACCGAGCCGGGCCAGCGCATCTTCCAGCAGATGGGCATCGCGCTGCCCTCGCTCCAAAACGCCCGCCGGCCCCTGTGCCTGGCATGCTTCGACTGGAGCGAGCGTCGGCATCATCTTGCGGGAGGCCTCGGAGCGGCGCTGCTGGCCCATTGCATCTCGCGCGGGTGGGCAAAGCGCCAGCACGACACCCGGGTGGTCTGCTTCTCTGCGGTGGGCGAACGGGCGCTTCGGGCCCGGTTCGCCGATTAGACATGCGCCACTCATCCCTGTGCTTCACCGCGTTCGTCCTGACCGGCGCAGTGCTCCCCGGACCGCCCGCGGCCCAACCCGCCCCGACACAGCACCCGTTCTGCTGGCACGCCGCTCCGGAGGCCTCCTGCAGCGTCATCATCCTGACCGGCTTCGGGGTCTATGCCTTCGGCGGAAGCCGAGAGAGAGTAACGGGATTTGATCCCGTTACTGGTCTGCCGACCGGATTCTCTCGGCCGATCCGGGTGGGAGCCCGAGCCACCGGCGACTGGGGCCTCCTCCTCAACGTGGGGCAGCGCGACGCGGTCGGGGGTTCAGTGTTCGGATCGGCGGAGACAACCTCGTACGGGGACCAATTCGAGCTGGGAGGGTGGCCCGGCTTCGCCCTCTCCTCGCTCGGCGGCGCCATCCTGGGCATCGTCACCCTGATTCACCTTGGCAACTCGGACTAGTCCGGTCGTTCGGGGCCGCTTCCTCGCGCTGATTGGAGCACAAGCGCTCCACTCGGTCGAGGAGTACTTCACCAAGCTCTACGACGTTTTCCCTCCTGCCCGGTTCATCAGCGGACTGTTTACCACCAACTTGCGGCTAGGGTTTGCCGCGTTCAACCTGGCGCTCGTCGCGTTCGGTGTGTGGTGTTATGCGGCGCGGGTACGCCCGAACCATCCCGCCGCCGCAGGCTGGATCTGGTTCTGGGTCGTCCTCGAGCTGGGGAACGGAGCGGGGCATCTCGGCATGGCCGCGATGCGAGGTGCCTACTACCCGGGAGCGGCCACAGCCCCCCTGCTCGTCGCGGTGGGAGCGATGCTGGCCTACCGCCAGGTCCGAGGATGACAGCAGCCGGTCGGAATTGGCGAGTTGGACGAAGACGAGCCAACAGTCCGAAAATTTACCCGGGTTGCGGACCCACCTGGGGTCGAGCGCGCAACTCCTTTAACCTCATCACGTTCCGTTCGTGCATCCCGAACCGGGTTAGATTTGAGGAGTGTCGCCTCCGCGCGGACGCTCCTCTTACCTGGCGGGACCCGATGTCACGCAAGCCACCACGCCCCCCTGTCCCCAGCCTGAGCCGGCCGGCCCGGAACCTCACCGAGCGAGTCCGCGACCGCGTCGCAGAGATAGGCGTCGAAGAGCGCCGGGCGCTGCGGCGGGTCTACGGCGAGCTCCGCACCACCTACCAGACCCATCGCCGGAAGACCGGCGGGGCCCCGCTTCCAGCGCTCCGCGAAGCGGTCCACGCCTTCAAGCGGGAGCCCACGCTCGACTCCCTGGTCGGCGTTGCGGCGTTCCTCGACGACCGGAGTTTGCTGACCTGGTAGTACACTGGAGACGGTGGGGACGGTGAGGACAGTGAGGTCGGATTCGTCGACCCGTCCAGACTGACCCCACTAGCCTCCGTCCTCCGTCCTCCGTCCTCCGTCCTCCGTCCTCCGTCCGCCCGCTCGCCCGTCTCGTACGAAAACCGTCTCCGATTACCGGAGAATCTGGCTCCCATCCTGTCGGCACCGGCCACGGCCTGGCCGAATCCATCAACCCAACCGCGGCGGATCTGAGGCGGCACCGCATCGAGCGGGCACTTCCCGGCGATTTCGACAAAGACGGATGCTAGAGGCCATCGCCATTGGCCTGTCCAAGGCTCGGAAGAAGGACGCCAAGGTACCGCGGCAGAGCTAGCCAGACGGCGGCGGCGAGGATACTCTAGCGTCATGCATCGACGCGACTTCCTCTCGGCCGCCGTCCTGTTGTTCGGCTCCGGCAGCCTTGCCGCCCAATCCGACCCTCCCTGCGCGCAACATGCGCGGGATTGCCCCAAGCCACCCGTCATCAACGCCGTCCCGATCCGTGTGCCGGTTCCTCCCCCCTCGGACGCGGTCGTGTTGTTCGATGGCAGCAATCTCGACGACTGGCGCAGCGGCGACGGGAGTCCGGCCCGATGGCGGCTCAAGGGAGGCTACATGGAAGTGGTGCCCGGCACCGGCACTCTCGCCACCGTGCGCGGATTCGGGGACGTGCAGCTCCACGTCGAATGGGCTACACCTGCACCGCCCAAAGGCGAGGACCAGAATCGCGGCAACAGCGGGGTCTTTCTGATGGGTCGGTACGAGGTGCAAGTGCTCGACTCCTACGGCAGCCTCACCTACCCCGACGGCCAGGCCGGCGCTCTCTACGGGCAATATCCGCCGCTGGTCAATGCCAGCCTTCCGCCCGGCGAGTGGCAATCGTACGACATCGTGTTTCACCGTCCTCGCTTCGACCAGGACGGCAAGCTGCTCGAGCCGGCGGTCGTGACCATGTTCCACAACGGCGTCCTGATCCAGGACGGCGTGGTCCTCACCGGCCCCACCGCCCACACGACCCGGCCGCCCTACCAGGCCCATCCCGACCGGCTGCCGCTCACGCTGCAGGACCACGAGCACCCGGTTCGGTTCAGGAACATCTGGGTGCGGGAGCTTGAACGGTGAGAAGTGAGTGGCGAGTGCCTGATCCCCGGATCCCTGGATACCCTGACCCCTGGCTAACATGCGCAAATACCTGACCGAGTTCGTCGGCACCTTCTTCTTCGTCATGACCATCGGCCTGGTGGCGACCACGGGCAATCCACTGGCCCCACTGGTCATCGGCGCTGCGCTGATGGTCGTGGTCTACATGGGCGGACACATTTCGGGCGGGCACTACAACCCGGCGGTCACGCTGGCGGTCTACCTGCGCGGGAAGCTGCCCGCGGGAGACGTGCTCCCCTACATCCTGGCGCAGGTCGCCGGTGCCGCCGCCGGCGCCTACCTCTCCTACATGTTGCTCGACCGGACCTTCGCTCCGGAGCCGGGGCCGCTGGCCACGACGGCCACGGCCGTCATGGTCGAGGCCTTCTACACCTTCCTGCTCGCCCTCGTCGTGCTCAACGTCGCGACCGCACCGGCCACCGAGGGGAATTCCTACTACGGGCTGGCCATCGGCACCACCATCGTGATCGCCGTGTACGCCGGCGGCCCCATTTCGGGCGGTGCCTTCAACCCCTCCGTGGCGACGGGATCGATCCTGGTCAACGCCGTCTCCGGCGGCGGCACTTTCGGCGACCTCTGGATCTACCTGGTGGGCCCGTTCCTCGGAGGAGCATTGGCCTCAGCGGTCTACAAATTCCAGCACCCCGCCCCCTGATGGAAATCCGCTCCGCCGATTCGTTCGCAGCATACTGGGCCGGGATCCGCGGCCGCACCCGGCGCGTGGTCCAGGTGATTCCGCCCGAACGGATCGAGTGGTCTCCAGGTGCGGGCCGGTGGAGCCTGGGGGACATCGTCCGCCACCTCGCAGGCATCGAGCGCGACATGTACGCCGAGAATGTCCAGGGACGGCCCACCCGCTATCCCGGTCATGGACGCGAGCTCGCCGAGGGTCATGCCGCGGTGCTCGCCTACCACGACCGCAAGCATGCCGAAGCCGTGGACATTTTCCGCGCGCTCACCCCAGTCCAGCTCGAGTCGAAGTGCCAGACCCCGGCGGGCACACCTATCACCACCTGGAAATGGCTTCGCGCGATGGTCGAGCATGAAAGCCATCACCGCGGCCAGCTCTATCTCATGCTTGGATTGCTGGGCGTGGCCACGCCGCCGATATTTGGACTGACGGAGGAAGAGGTGCTGGCGCGGTCGATCAAAGCAGGAGCAGCCCCTTGAAGTCACGCTCACCGCTCACCTCCCTCACCCACACCTCGAGGATCCGCCCGGTTTGTTCCGGCGCGGCGTGGGGGAAAAGATGTCCATACCCCGGGATCGTCACGTGCCGGGCCTGGGGCAGTTTTTCCAGCAGTAGTGCGGTGGCCTCCGGCAGCAACGTATCCGACTCGGAGCCACCAACAAGCAACACCGGGATCGATCGGTCGAGCCGCTCCACCGCGTCCCAGCTCTCCGTGTAGAACGATTCGTAGTAGTGCGCCTCCCAGGCGCCGGGCCAGGTCAGCGTGAAATCCCCCGCGCCGGTCGGCCGGAGCATCGCGCGGGTGTAGCGCCGCACCGCGTCGTCGGGCCAGTCCGCGAACAACGGCTTGCCCCGCCAATACGAGAACGCCTCCGACTCGTTGCTGAACCGGTCGCGGCGTTTGAGCGCCCCCTGTACCAGCGGCCGGAACGACATCTCGCCCCGGCGGCGCTGCTCTCGAAGCTGGTCCATGATCGGTGGCGGCAGGATGGTAGGATCCAGCAGCGCCAATCCCCGGAAGCGCGCCGGCTCCTTCACCGCCGCCAGCAGCGACGCCACGGCGCCGAACGAATGCCCGACGGCTATCAGTGGCGGCAACGAATGCTTCGTGATCCCGGCCAGCAGGTCCTCCCCGAGGGTGAGCCAGGTACCGGCACCGTCGGGAGGCGGACCCACGTCCGGCCACATCGCCCGGGGGGGAAGACTCACCACCCGGTGGCCCGCCAGCAGGGGCGCGAGTGCCGGGAGATACGTCTCCGGAGGAAACCCGTTGGCGGGCGCCAGGTGGACTACCGGTCCGCTCCCGCCCAGCTCGATCAAGGGATGGGTCATCGAGGCAGGAACCTAATAAATTCCCGATATGCGAACCTTCCTTCGGCGCCTCGGCGCTGCCGCGCTCGTTCTTGGCCTCGGCGCCCCACCTGCCTCTGCCTCCGCCCAGACCCTGACCCGGAGCGAGCAGCAGCTTCGCGACTGGGTGAAGACCCATCGCGAGGACCAGATCCAGCTCCTCGAGCGCATGGTCAACATCCCGAGCGGATCCCTGAACGTCGCCGGGGTCCGGGCGGTCGGCGCGGTTTTCAAGGCCGAGCTAGATGCGCTGGGCTTCACGACCCGCTGGGCGGACATGCCGGCCGCGATGCACCGGGGCGGCCACCTCGTGGCGGAGCGCACTGGCAAGTCGAAGCCCGCCGGGAGCAAGCGGCTGCTGCTTCTCGGCCACTTCGACACCGTCTTCGAGGGCGAAGGCCAGAAATTCGTCCGGGCCGACACCATCGCCCGTGGCGCCGGTACCGCCGACATGAAGGGCGGAGACGCGGTGCTCCTCTATGCGCTCAAGGCGCTGGCGGCCACCGGCCAGCTCGACCGGATGGACGTGACCGTCGTGATCACTGGGGACGAGGAGTCCACCGGCCGGCCTCTGGACCTGGCGCGGAAGGACCTGGTCGATGCCGCCAGGCGCAGCGATATCGCTCTTTCCTTCGAAGGCGGCAGCCGGGAGTTTGCCAGCATCAGCCGCCGCGGATCCAGCAACTGGCTGCTCCGGGTGACCGGCCGCCAGGCCCACTCTGCCGGTGTCTTCGGCAACAACTACGGCGCGATTTACGAAACGGCGCGAATCCTCAACGAATTCCGCGAGCGACTGGTGGGTGAGCCGGGCCTCACCTTCAACCCCGGTGTCATCGCCGGCGGCACCAAGCTCGAAGCCGACACCTCGGGCTACACCTTCACCGTGTCCGGCAAGACCAACATTATCTCCCCCACCGCCGTGGTCAGGGGTGACCTTCGGTTCTTGACCGAGGAGCAGAAAGAGAAAGCCCGCGCGGTGATGCGCGAGATCGTGGCGAAGAACCTCCCCGGATCGAACGCCGTCATCACCTTCGAAGACAGCTATCCGGCCATGCCGGTCACCGCTGCGGGCGAGGCGCTCCTGGCCCAGTACGACGCGGTGAGCCGCGCCCTGGGCGGTCCCCCAGTTCGCGCGCTCGACGCCCGGAACCGCGGCGCGGGGGACCTCTCCTTCGTCGCCCCGTACATCCCCGGCCTCGATGGCCTCGGCGCGATGGGTGGCGGGTCGCACTCGCCCCAGGAGTGGGTGCACCTCCCGACCCTCGAGATGCAGACGGCGCGGGCGGCGGTGTTCATGGCGCGGCTGACGGCGGTCGGGAAGCAGATCCCGTAGCACTCGTATCAGTCATCGCGGAGCCGATACCCGACGGCGGGCTCGGTGGTCAGCAGGCGGGGACGGGCGGGGTCGGCCTCCAGCTTGTGGCGGAGTTGCCCCATGTACACCCGGAGATAGTGGGTCTGTTCCACATAGTTGGGCCCCCATACCATCTCCAATAGCTGTCGGTGAGTAAGCACCCTTCCTCGGTGACGGATCAGCGTCGCCAGCAGCCGGTACTCCGTGGGAGTCAGGTGGACCTCTTCCTCGTCCCGAAACACCCGGCGGCGTTCGAGGTCGACACGGATCCCGCCCGCCGCGAACAGTGGCTCCGTGGCAGCCACGCCCCCGGTTCCGTGACGCAGGGCCACCCGGATCCGGGCCTGGAGCTCCACCACCCCGAACGGCTTGGTCAGGTAGTCGTCCGCGCCAAGGTCGAGCGCGGCAACCTTGTCGCGTTCCTGGCCGCGGGCGGAGATCACGATGATGGGGGTTTGGGTCATGCGCCGGAGCTCGCGCACCACATCGAGTCCGTCGCCGTCCGGCAGCCCTAGATCCAGCAGGATGACATCGGGGTTTCGTCCCGCCGCCTGCGCCAGGCCTTCGCGCCCAGTCGCCGCTTCGATCAACTGATACCCATGCGCCCGAAGCGACGGCCGGAGCGCCCGCCGCATCTCCGCCTCGTCTTCCACCAACAACACGATCGGCCCGGTTACGGCCATTCCGCCACGCTGGTTTCCATGGATTCGGGATCCAGAATCGGCGGGGCCGCCATCCGGGGAAGCGTGAAACGGAAAGCCGCGCCCCTGCTCACGCCGCGCTCGACCCAGATCCGCCCACCGTGGGCCGATACGATGCCGCGGCAGATCGCGAGGCCCAGCCCGGACCCCTCGCTCGGCACGCGGCCGGTTGCCACCTCCCCGCGGTAGAACTTGCGGAAGACCGCCTCTTCTTCTCCGGAGGCGATCCCCGGGCCTTCATCGGACACCTCCACGATCGTGGCCTCGCCATCGGGCCACGCGCGCACCTTCACTCGCGTCCCGGGCGGGGAGTGCTTCGCGGCGTTTTCGAGGAGATTGACAAAGACCTGCTCCAGCAACACCTCATCGACCGACACCAGCGAAAGGTCTGCGGCCAGACGAACGTCCACCGGGTGATCCCGCAGCGTCGACTCCAGACGAAGCAGCGCCACACCCAACGATTCCTCCAGTGGCTGCCAGGTTCGCTGGACTACCAGCGCGCCAGTTTCCAGCCGCATCATGTCCAGAAGATTCGAGACGAGACGCGTCATCCGGCGGGACTGTTCGAGAACCGTTTCCAAAAGCTCCCGGCGCACCTCCGGAGTGATGGCCGCGCTCTCGCTCGCCAGCGTGCTCGCGGCCCCTTCGATGGTGCCCAGCGGTGTCCGTAAGTCATGGGACAGCGAGCTCAGCAGCGCCGTACGCAGGCGCTCGCCCGCCACGGCGACGCGGGCCTCTTCGTGGCGCTCGGCCATGACCAGCCGCTCCAGCGCTGCGCCGGTCTGACTCGCAAGCACCTCGAGGACACGCCGGTCGGCCCGCGCACCTGCGGCCGGCTTTACCACCACGACGCCGAGTGGCCGGAGGGGGGACAGGAGCGGAAGCAGAAGAACACCGAGCTCCTCGAAAGCACCGGTCCCGAGGCCCGCTGCCTCCCCGCGGGCCATGGCCCACGCAGCCGCCTCCTGGATCTCCTTCGATTCGAACACCCGATGCCCCGGGAGCCGCAGGCCTCCCTGCTCGCCGGCAAGCGCGATTACCGCCACTCCCTCCGCGGAATGACCCAGATGCCGCTCGGCCATGGCGGCGAGCTCGTTCCGGTCTGACGCGCCGGCGAGCTCTCGGCTCATCGCGTGCAGCGTTGCCATGCGCTGCTCCCGCGCCGCAGCCGCGCCAGCTTGCTCCCGAATCTGCGCGGTCAGCCGGCTCATCGAGACGGCAACTACCAGCATCATCGCAAAGGTGAGCAGGTACGAGCTGTCGTTCACGGTGAATCGGTAGTACGGTGGCACGAAGAAGAAGTCGAAGAGGACGATGCTCAGAACTGAGGCGAGCAGCGCGGGTCCGCTGCGATACCGCGAGGACACCAGCACGACGCCGAGGAGAAAGACCATCGCGACGTCGATGGTGTTCAGGTACTCTCGCACCGCCAACGCGATCGCCGCGGCAAGCGACATGACCGCCGTGGCGGAGAGGTATTCGAGGCGGCGTCTCATGGACGTATCAAGATAGTATATGGGTTTCTCCCCGAGACTGGTGTTCGTTCCGCGGACGGTGACGTTTGGCGCATGGAACCGATTAGCCGCCGTCTCCGTCACGCCGTCGTCGGCGGTCCCCGCAATCTGGCCGACGCCGGGCTCGTTCACCGCCTGGCCCTGATTCCCTTCCTGGCCTGGGTCGGCCTGGGCGCCGACGGCCTGTCGTCCTCGGCCTACGGGCCCGAAGAGGCGTTCAAGGCCCTGGGCGAATACCCGTTCCTGGCGCTGCCGCTGGCCGCCCTGATGGCGTTCACGGTCCTGCTCATCTCCTCGGCCTATGGGAGAATCATCGAGGAGTTCCCCAGCGGCGGGGGCGGGTACGTCGTGGCGAGCAAGCTCCTGGGCAAGGGGGCCGGAGTCACATCCGGCAGCGCCTTGCTGGTGGACTACGTCCTCACCATAACGACCTCGGTCGCGGCGGCCGGTGCCGCCATCTTCAGCTTCGTCCCGCCGGAGTGGCACGGGGCAAAGCTCGCCACGGAAGTCGGGTTCATCATCTTCCTGACCACAATCAATTTGCGGGGCGTGCGCGAGTCGGTTCTCGTCCTTCTTCCGGTCTTCCTCCTCTTTCTGGTCACCCACACCATCCTCATCGGAGGAGGCATCCTCGGCCATCTGCCGGAGCTCGGGGATACCGCGCGAAGGGTCGGCGAGAGCTATGAGAAAGGTACGGCTCTACTCGGGTTCGGTGGGCTCCTGCTGCTCTTCCTCCGGGCCTACAGCCTCGGCGGCGGCACCTATACCGGGATCGAGGCGGTGTCGAACGGTCTCCCGGTGATGCGGGAGCCTCGGGTGAAGACCGGAAGGCGGACCATGGCCTACATGGCCATCTCGCTCGCAGTAACGGCGGGAGGGCTCCTGTTTTGCTACCTGCTGTGGCGAGTCGAGCCGGTTCCCGGAAAGACCATGAACACGGTGCTGGTCGAGCGAGTCACCGGAGGCCTTCCCTTCGGGCATCTCTTCTCGATCGTCACGATCTTCGCCGAGGGAGCCTTGCTGGTGGTGGCGGCCCAGGCCGGATTCCTCGACGGGCCTCGGGTCCTCGCCAACATGGCGATCGACAGCTGGGTTCCCCACCGGTTCGCCTCGCTGTCCGAGCGCCTGACGACGCAGAACGGCATCGTCCTCATGGGTCTCGCGGCCCTCGTCGCCCTCCTCTATACCCGGGGCGACGTTGGCCATCTGGTCGTCATGTACAGCATCAACGTCTTCTTGACCTTTTCGCTGTCGATGTTCGCCATGCTGCGGTTCTGGATTCGGGCCCGGCGCGAACGGCCCGAATGGGCGAGACGGACCGCGCTGTTCGGAGTGGGATTTGTCCTGTGCGCCACGATCCTCGCTGTCACGCTGTTCGAAAAGTTCGCTCAGGGCGGCTGGGTCACCGTCTTGGTGACCGGCCTTCTGATCACCCTCTGCGTCATGGTCCGCCGCCACTACGACGCGGCCGCCCGGCAGATGGACCAGCTCTTTCAGGAGCTCGGTGACCTTCCGCTCGGCGCGAGGGAGGGCCGGGACGCGCCGGCAGTGGATCCGAAGGGGCCCGTGGCTGTCGTCCTGGTCGCCTCGTATGGTGGCGTCGGGATTCATACCCTCCTGAACGTACTCCGGACCTTCCCGGGCTTCTACAAGGGCGTCGTCTTTGTGTCGGTCGGCGTGGTGGACTCCGGTGAGTTCAAGGGCGAGCACGCCGTGGAGGATCTGGGGCGCCGAACCCAGGAGATGCTCGACCAGTACGTGCGGCTCGCGCACGGCCTCGGGCTGGCGGCGACCACGCGGATGGCCGTGGGCATCGACGTAGTCGACGAAGCAGAACAGTTGTGCGCCGCCGTGGCGCGGGAGTTCGCCCGCACCACGTTCTTCGCGGGGAAGATGATCTTCCAGCGCGAAACCTGGTGGCGGCGATTCCTGCACAACGAAACGGCGCTGGCCCTCCAGATGCGATTGCAGTGGGTGGGGCGCACCATGGTCACCATGCCTCTCCGCGTGCGGGGGCCGCTGTGATCTTTCGTCAAGCGCTGCCCGCGATCACGGTTCTCTCGGCCCTCGCGGCGCAGGATCCTGATTCGGCCCGGACATCCCGTGCGCTCGACCGCGCGGTGCCGTTCCGCACCAGCGGCTTCGTCACCGCGAGCTTCACCTATGCCACACGGGCCAGCGAAGGAACCGTCGTCGGCCGCATGTATGGCCGGAGGCAGGCTCGGGTCGTCCTCAACGTCGCCGATGTCATCGTGGAACGCCTCCCGGCGACCGAACATTTGGACGTCGGCTTTCGCATCGAGCCGATTGTGGGATTGAACGCGGCGGTTGTCCGAGCCGCCGGTCTCGACCTGGGCCGCCATGCTGACCTCTGGCAGGGTTACGCGGTGCTCAATGTGCCGGCGGGCCGGAATCGCTCCCTCCGGCTCAAAGTGGGCAAGATGGCGACCCTGATGGGCGTCGAGGTGTTCGCGGATATCGAGAATCCAACTCTCGAGGTCGGACCTCAGGACATCTTCCTGGAACCGTTCAGCGAAACCGGCGTCGAGCTCGAGGCGATACTCGGCACGGCCCTCACCGCGCAGCTGCGAGTGAGTCAGGGCTGGGATCGGGTATCGGACAACAACTCCGGCAAGACAGCAACGGTCCGGCTCGGCCTTACGCTCGATGCGAATACGCTGGTCGCGCTACTGGCCTACTCCGGGCCTGAACAGGTGGGTTCGACCGCCCACAACCGTTCCGGCGCCGAAGTGCTCCTGTCAAAACGGATCACACCGCAACTCGGCGGCTGGCTCCAGCTCGACTACGGCCGGGAGGGGGGAGTCGGCGCCAACGGTGGTGCAGCCGAATGGCATGCTGCGGGGCTCTGGATTGCCTACGCTGTGTCCGGTTCGACCGGAATCGGAGTTCGCACCGACTATGTCTGCGATTGCGACGGCGGACGTACCGGGGGAGGGCTGGGCTATCCGCTCCACACCGGACAGCGGCTGATCAGCCTTACTGGAACGCTTAATGTTCGCCGCGGGGCCCACCTGATGTTCCGCCCCGAGGTTCGATACGACCAGTCCACGCTGCCGGTGTTCGACGGGCATCGCCGCCAGGCCTCGGGCGGGGTGGGCGTTTCGTACATCTTCTGAGGTGAATCGTGCAACAGTCCGGGCTCCGACACATCATTATCGCGGTCACAGTGCTTCTCGCCCCGGCGTGCCGCCGCGATGGCAAAGTTTGGGAGGCGGAGCTCACCGCCGCGGGGGCCATCCGTCTTGTCGGACTCTGGACGATCCGCCTGCGCACCGATCGAAGTCCGGGCGTGGAGGAAGGGGCACAGAGCACGGGGGAGGTCGCCTTTACGCTCAACCACGAGCGCCTCCGCGGGAAAGGCTTTGACCGGTTGCCGATGCTCTTCGGCACCTACGCAATCTATTACACGTCGCTGGGGCTGGGCGCGGGTTCCGGCGCCGACGCACCCGAGGCCGAAGGGAATCTCAGGGGTGACTCCGTCTCGATCATTCTGGCCCCCGGGTCGGCCGTACCTATTGCTCTCCGAGGAGCGGTATCGGGCGACTCGGTCTCCGGCCGCTGGCAGACGACCCGGCGGTCCGGTGTCGCCGCCACGGGAGAGTTCGTGCTGAGGCGGCCCTAGCTCCGATGGTGTGATCGAGGCGATCTGTTCAACTGGCATCCTCTGAGTATCTTTGCCGGAGGGAATCAGACTTTTTCTTGGCAATGGTGCCATGGATCCTACCCTGAGCGGGTTCGCGCTCGGCCTTCTCTTAGGAGCCGCCAAAGTCGGGGCCGTTGGCACCATCGCGTTCGGGATTGCGTGGTGGAGAACTCGCGCCAAGCTCAGGCGATTGGAAGCTGCTCTGCCCGATCCCGCCCGCCTCGAAGAACGTCTGGCCAATCTCGAGCAGATCTCGGACTACTCGGCAAGCAAGCTGGACCGGTTGGTGGAGGCACAGGATGCTCTTGCCCGGCATCTTGCCGCCCCTCCGGTCAGCGCCAAACTCCCTGAAGGTCGATGAAGTAGCCGACCCATGCGCTTTGCCTCCCGAACCCGGCGCCTCGAAGGCGAGGGCGCCGATGCCTGGATCGTGCACGACCGAGCCGTTGCCCGGCGGCGCCAGGGCCAGGACATCATCCTCCTCAGCATCGGCGATCCCGACTTCGAAACCCCGTCGCCGATCCGTCAGGCGGCGGTCGACGCGCTGGCCGCTGGCCGCACCCACTACGCGCCAAGCGGCGGAGAGCCTGCGCTCCGCGCCATCATCGCAGCGCGAGCCGGCGTGGATCCAGCGCAGGTCCTTGTCTATCCCGGCGCCCAGGCGGCGCTCTTTGCGCTGGCGCAGTGCCTCTTCGATCCCGGCGACGAAGTCATCGTCCCCGAGCCCACTTACGTGACGTATGAAGCGCTGCTCGGCGCCGCCGGCGCCGTCATGCGCCAGGTACCGCTGCGCCCCGAAAACCGCTTTCATCTCGACCCCGCCGACCTGGCCGCGGCCATTGGTCCCCAGACCCGGGGAATTCTGCTGAACTTTCCCCACAATCCGACCGGTGCGATCCTGACCCGGGAGGAAGGCCTCGAAATCGCGGCGCTCTGCCGGCGGCACGACCTCACGCTGATCAGCGATGAGGTTTACGCCGAGCTCACTTTCGAGGGCGACCACCTGAGCCCGGCCGTGCTTCCGGGCATGGCCGAGCGTACCGCGATCGTGTCCAGCCTCTCCAAGTCACATGCGATGACCGGCTGGCGCTGTGGCTGGAGTATCACCCCAATCCCGCTCGCCGAGCATTTGGAGCGGCTGGCCCGCTGCATGTACTTCGGCGTGGCGCAATTCGTCCAGGACGCCGGTGCGGTGGCGCTGGGAGCTGCCGGCGCGGAGTCCGGGAGGCTCCGCGACAATTACCGGTCCCGCGCCCGCGTCGTGGCGAAGCGGCTCGGGGACGTCGAGGGCCTGGCCTGCCGGATTCCGGAGGCGGGCATGTACATCTTTGCCGACGTGCGGGGCACCGGGATGGACGGGAAGCGTTTCGCGGAGGAGCTGCTCGACGCCACCGGAGTGGCGGTAACGCCGGGAGAGGGGTTCGGCCCCAGCGGCGCGGGCCACGTGCGTATCACCCTCGGTACCGGCGAAGAGCGGCTCAGAGAGGCCTGCGACCGGATCGCCGGATTCGTCGAGAGCCGGGTTGCCAGAACTTCCTGACATCACGGTCTACGTCGAGGCATTGACCGAGCGCGTCGTCGGCCGGCCGATCGAACGGATCGCCCTCAAGAGTCCCTTCCTGCTCCGCACCGTCGAGCCGCCGATCGCCGAAGCCCAGGGTCGCGTCGTGACGGGCATCCGGCGCCTCGGCAAGCGCATCGTCTTCGACCTGGGCGACGACCTTTATCTGGTGTTGCACCTGATGATCGCCGGTCGGCTCAAGTGGCTGGCCCGGGGAGCCAAGCCGCCGGGGAAGATCGGGCTGGCCGTGTTCGACTTTCCCGGCGGCTCGCTGGTGCTGACCGAAGCGGGAACCAAGCGCAGGGCTTCCCTGCACTTTGTCCAGGGCGCCGCGGGCCTCCGCGCCCTGGATCGGGGCGGGCTCGAGGTGCTGGATGCCGGCCTGCCCGCCTTCGCCGCGCGGCTCCGGTCCGAGAGCCATACGCTGAAGCGGGCACTTACCGATCCGCGTCTCTTCAGCGGCATTGGGAACGCCTATTCCGACGAGGCGCTCCACGCGGCGCGTCTGTCGCCCCTCACGCTCACCGGACGGCTGTCGGAAGAGGAGATCGGCCGCCTGTATCGAGCTTGCCGGGAGACGCTCCTCCTCTGGACCGACCGGTTGCGCCGGGAGGCCGGCACCGGTTTTCCTGACAAGGTGACCGCCTTCCGCGAAGGGATGTCGGTGCACGGCCGGTTCCGGTTACCCTGCCCGGTGTGCGGCAGCCTGGTCCAGCGGATCCGCTACGCCGAGAACGAAACCAATTATTGTGCCCGGTGTCAGACCGGCGGCCGCCTCCTGGCCGACCGTGCGCTGTCCCGGCTCTTGAAGAGAGATTGGCCCCGATCCCTCGACGAGATCGAATAGGAGGATGGCATGCAGGGACATCAGCTCGTGGCGCACTTCATCGACGGCACGGTCAAGAAGGGGCTGAGCCTCGACGTCGACCCCAAGAAACCCACCTGCCACCTCAAGACTGAGACCGGCGGGACCATCGAGGTCACGCTCAAGGACATGAAGGCGCTCTTCTTCGTGAAGTCGGCGAAGGGCAACCCCGAGCACCAGGAGTCGCCAAATCCGGTTCCCGGCGACTCCCGCCTGGTGGGCGCCAAACGGGTGCGGGTGGTCTTTGCGGACAAGGAGGAAATTGTGGGGCTGATGAACCGCTACCCACCGATCACCCCGTTCTTCTTCATGCTGCCGATCGATATCAAGAGCAACAACATCCGGATCCTGGTCAACCGGGCCGCGGTGAAGCAGATGGGTGAGATCAGCGCGTGAGGTGGGTACGATCCCTTCCCGCGCTGCTTCTGGCCTCCTGCGTTCCTTCGACCGCCGATAGTCCCTTCCGCCTGCAGTACATCACGGCTGCCCAGCAGTTCGGCCCGGTCAGTTTTCGCGATCCCCTGGGGGTGCTCTCGCCGAACGGCGAGTTCGTCGCGTGGTCGGTGCAGAATCATCTCTATGTACGGCGCACCCACGGTGGCCCGGTGCGGGAGATCGCCGGCGAGCCGGGGTTGATCCTCTACCTGGCCTGGCTCCCTGATTCCCGGGGCATCGCCGCGGAGCACCGCTACCGGACGCCGCGCTGGTGGCTCTACGACCTGGACACCGGCCGGCACTGGCCCCTGCTTCCTCCCGGCCACCGCGCCAGCCCGGCCGCGCCGCTGTCCGATTCGCTCCGGCAGCTGGCGTGGTCGGCTGATGGGCGCCGCACCGCCGGTGTTCGCGACTCCGGGTCCGGCTCGGAGATCTGGGTATTCGGCGGGCTCGGTGCCTCCGGCGACACCGCCAGCGTCATCCGCTCCCCTTTCCGGTTGAGCTATCCGGTATTCGCACCCGATGGTCACCTGGCCTGCATGGCTCGCGACGGCAAGCGCCAGCTCCTCCGCGATCCCTGCAGCGGTGACCCCGGAAAGGGACTGGGCATCGAGGCCTACGGCCCCGCCGCATTCTCCCCGCGAGGCGACACGGTCTACTACGCCGCGCCGAACACCTCCGGCACCCTCGATCTCTGGGCCCGTCCGCGCGCCGGCGGCTCACCAGTTCGCATCACCTCGTTCGCGCGCGACGCCTATGCGCCCACCGTTGCTCGCGACGGATCGGTCCTGTTTAAGACGCAGACCTACCGTACCACGGTCGGCGTCATACCCGATACCGGCGGTGCGGTAACCTCGCTCACCACTTTCCAGTCGGAGACCCCATCCTGGGACCCGACCGGACAATGGATCGGCATCACGTACGGGACCTGGCGGCGGGTCATCGACGACTTCGGCTATCCCGACATCGCCCAGGACGCCGGGATCGTAAGCGCGGACCCGCCGGCCCCTCAGGATCGGGTGGACCGCGTGGTGGACGATTCACCCAGCGAGGACCAGTCGCTGCACTGGTCGCCCAACGGAAAGTGGATCGCCTATCACTCCCACAAGGACATGGCCGACGACATCTTCCTGGTGCCGGCCGACAAGTCCCGGCCGGCGCGACGGATCACCAACTTTGGACGCGGGTTCGAGACCGGCTGGCCCCGGTGGTCTCCCGACGGCAAGTGGCTGGTCTTCGACGCCGATTCGCGCGACGGCACCCGCCGGTCGGTGATTTATGTGATGGGGATGGACCAGGAAACCGGCGCGGTGACCGTACCGGAACGGGAGCTCGCCTCGGACGGCTTCAGCGGCCAGGCGGTGCACGCCGAATGGGTCGGCGGCAGTGACCGGCTGGCCATCCTGGGAGACGAGTGGCCCGACAGCCATGTGATTCTGCTCTCGTCGCGGGACGGCGGCCCGGCTCGGACGCTGCACCGCTGGAAGAGCGAGCACCTCTTTTCCGGGAT
>JAXIPC010000239.1:0-3016 GCA_045403135.1 Gemmatimonadales bacterium
CGCCCACATCCGCATGGTGGAGTACTTCGGCGGCGCGCCCGCGCTGTTTGTCCCCGACAATCTCCGCAGCGGCGTCACCCGGGCCTGTCGCTACGAGCCCACCCTCAACCGCACCTACCAGGAGTTCGCCGAGCACTACGGCGCGGCGGTGGTCCCCGCGCGCGGGGGAAAGCCTCGGGACAAAGCGGTCGTCGAAGCGAATGTTTTGGTGGCCCAGCGCTGGATCCTGGCCGCGCTGCGCCACCGCCGCTTCTTCAGCCTGGCCGAGCTCAACGCCGCCATCCGCGAGCTGCTCATCACCCTCAACGCGCGCGTGCGCAAGAAGCTCGGCGTCTCGCGCCTGACGCTCTTCGAGCAGCTCGATCGCCCGGCGCTGCGGCCGTTGCCCGCCACCCGGTACGAGCCCGGGGAGTGGCACGACGCGACCGTCAACATCGACTACCATGTCGCCGCCGAGCACAACTACTACAGCGTCCCCTACCAGCTCGTGCACCAGGGCGTGGAGGTCCGCCTCGGCCGCGCCATCGTCGAGATCTTCCTCAAGCACCGCCGCATCGTCTCGCATCGCCGGCACTGGGGGCGCGGCCAGTACGTCACCGACCCCGCTCACATGCCTCACGCCCACCGCGCCCACGCCGAGTGGACGCCCTCGCGGCTGATCACCTGGGCCGAGACGACCGGGCCCGCCACCGCCCAGCTCGTCGCCGCGATCCTGGCGAGCAAGCCGCACCCCGAGCAGGGCTACCGCGCGTGCTTGGGGCTCATGCGCCTGAGCAAGACCTACGGCCCCGCCCGGGTCGACGCGGCCAGTGCCCGGGCCCTGCAGCTCGACGCCCCCAGCTACCGCACCGTGCAGAACATCCTCGCCAGCGGGATGGATCGGGTGCCGCTCGTCGACGCGCCGGCCCTGGCGCCGGCGCTCCCGACACACCCGAACCTCCGCGGCAGCGCCTACTACATCGGAGAGGAGACCCTATGCTCGCTCACGCCACCGTCGACAAACTGACCGCCCTACGGCTCGCGGCCATGGCCGAAGCCTTCCAGCGCCAGCTCGGGCACCCCGAGTTCGCCGACCTCGGCTTCGAAGATCGCGTCGGTCTGCTCGTCGACGCCGAGTGGACGCACCGCGAGCAGCGCAAGCTGCAGCGGCGCCTGCAGGCCGCCAACCTGCGCCGTCAGGCCTCCCTCGAAGATCTCGACTGGCATAGTCCCCGCCGCGGCCTCGACAAGGCCCTGGTCCACTCGCTCGGGACCTGCGCGTGGATCGCCCAGCATCGCAACGTGCTCCTGATCGGCCCCACCGGCATCGGCAAGTCGTGGCTGGCCGAGGCCTTCGCCGAGCGGGCGTGCCGCTCCGGGTACGCCGCCTACTGCGTGCGCGCCTCGCGCCTCTTCCACGAGCTGCACGTGGCCCGCGGCGACGGCTCGTACACGCGGGTGCTGGCCCGGCTGGCCAAGCTCGACCTGCTCGTGATCGACGACTGGGCGCTCGCGCCGCTCACCAGCCCGGAGCGTCACGACTTGCTCGAGGTCCTGGAGGATCGCAGCGAACGCACCTCCACCCTCATCACCAGCCAGCTCCCGGTGAAGGCGTGGCATGACGTGATCGGCGATCCCACCCTCGCCGACGCCATCTGCGATCGGCTGATCCACACGGCCTACGTCATCGAGCTGCACGGGCCCTCGCTGCGCGAGAGTCGGGCCAAAGCGCAGCGCCCGAACCCGGCCGCCCCGGAGGGCGAGCGCCCGGAGCCGCCGGCCGCGAAGCCGTCCGGCGCCGAGAAACGGGGGTGAGGCCATCGGTCGCGAGCATCGCCGGGCCGTAGAGGCTCTAGAATCGATGTCTGGGGAGGGGGGTCGCTACCGTAGTATCCCCCCCTGACAACGGCTCTGTCGTCTGAACCGCACGACGCATCACGCTTGAGAGGAGGGCGAACAGCGAGAGAAAATCCGGGGGCGTCGCTTCGCTCCGATGAGCGATCACGATCCTCGGAACGCGTGATCAGGATCCTCCGGACTGAGCGATCAGGATCGCCGGAATACGCAGCGGCGCGCGCCGTCGCCACGACCCCCGCGGTGACGCCGAGGAGATCGCGATACTTGCGCGTCTGCCGGCGCGGGCGTTGCGCGGGCGTCAGACGGCTGATCTCCTGCATGCGGCGCCGCGCCCGGCGGGTGCGGTCGGCGAACCCGCTCAGCGCGCTCGGCACGTGCTCGCCCAGGCGCTGGACCAGCCGGGTGAGGACGCGGACCGCATCCCAGAGCAGCGTGTTGTCCGTGGGGAAATGAATGTCGGTCTCGACGACGGTGGTGTCGACGCGGAGCTTGGCGCCATCCTCGAGGCGGAGGGCGACCGCGGCCTGGACGACGGCGTCGTTGAGGGCGCGGACGGTGTCCGGGGTGAGGCGGTGAAAGGCGCGATTGAAGGCGTCGTGCTTGGGCACGGGCTGGGCGTCGAAGGTCGTGAAGATGCGCAACGTGTAGCCGTCGGCGATGCGCTCGCGCAGTTCGCGCAGATTACAGGCCTTGACGCGCTGGAGCACGAAGGCGCGGAGGACCTGGGGGGCGCTCAGGCCGTCGCGTCCCGTCCGGGGGCGCGTGAGCCCGCGCACCAGATTGGCGTGGACGAGCGTCACGAGCTCCTCATGCGCGTCGAGGAAGTCGGCGAGGGCCTGCATGGTCGCCTCCAGCGCGACCCCTTGGGACTGCAGTTCGAAATCGGCAAAGCTGAGGGGGCGGGCCCGCGGCCTCATCGGGCGCGCCGGCGTTGGGCGATCAGGAACGCCCGCTGAGCGGCGGACATCGTGTGGATCAGCTCCTTGAGGCGCTGGCATTCCGCGACCCATGCGGCGACCTCCTCGCGCAAGGCGATGGGAATGTACAGCGTGCAGGTTTTCTGCTGCTCCTTCCAGGTCAACAGTGCGGTCTCGTGGAGGGGGCCCTCGGTCGCGCACCGACACGTGGGCCGGCCACACCGCTTGGTGCTGATGGTGAGGGACCCTTCGAGGAAGGGGCC
>JAXIPC010000048.1:0-10198 GCA_045403135.1 Gemmatimonadales bacterium
GCCGGGAGATGGTCATGCGGGAAGTTACTGCGTCACCCTCAACTCCGCCGCTTCGCTGCGCTCAGCGTGACAGTCAGGTGCTCAGGGTGACGATCGCCGGTGCAGCTCCCGAAGCTGTGCCTGGTATCTAGCCGCCGCCGCACGGTCTCCCGCGGCGCTCGCCGCCTGCGCCGCTCCGGCGAGCGCACGGGAGCGATTCGGCTCGTGCTGTAACGTCGCCTCGAAGGCGGCGAGCGCCGGCACGGGCTGGTTGACCTCCATCAACATCTCGCCGAGCAGCTCCCGGGCCGGCGCCAGAGGACCGGGCGTAATGGCGTTCTTCTCGGTGGCGTCCTCCCGATTCGCCGCCGTCCGCATGCCCTCCAGCGCCTGATCCTTCCGTCCCGCCGCAAGGTCGGTCCAGGCTTGGGCGGCGAGGATCTGGATCTGCAGCTGCTCGCTCCAGTAGGCCTCCTTCGCTTGCAGGAGCCGGTCACGAATCGCCTTCAGCGCCGTGATGGCGGAACGCGCGGTCGCGGTATCTCTGCTACGTGATGCCCCCAGCGCGCGGGCGAACCAGGTGACCGCATCGGCGAAGGGAGTCGGGCTGGGCTTGAGCTCGAGCCGCGCGGCCTCGGCCCACGCGCCGCGCTCCAGGGCGTAGCGCGCCGGAATCGCGGCGATCGCAAAGAATCCGGCGGCGGGCGGCGCGGCCCCTACGATGGCGACGGGATCCAGGCGCCGGGCGAGCGACGGGAGCGAGTCGAGGACTTCCTTCGCGGCGTCTATCTGGCCCATCTGGAGGTAGGCGTAGACCCGATAGTCGGAGGCGTGCAGCTCTTCGGCGACACCGCCCTCCCGCCGCGCCGCCGCCGCCGAGGCGACGTTGGCGTCGACCGAGCGCCGCCACTCGCCCACTCGGGTCCAGGTGTGCGAGGGCATGTGCAGCGGATGCGAGAGCGTCGGCGCGATGCCCCCGTAACGGCCGGCGGCGCTTTGCGCCCGGCCCGCGAGGGGCGGCACGTCATAGGTGTGGATGATGTAGTGGGCGATCCCGGGATGGTCGGGCAGCCGCTCCGAGAATCGCTCCAGGATGGCGCCCGCCTGCAGCTGGCTCGCATAGGTCTTGTCGGCGGGGTCCGCCGAGATCGCCAGCGCGAGCGCGTGGAAGACGGCGGCTTCGGTATCGGCCGGCTCCCGGGCCACCAGCGCCGCCATGGCGTCGCGGTAGGCGAGCAGCCGGGATTGCTGGTCCAGTGAGTCGGCCCGCTCGTAGAGCCGGGCCGCGGCCTCGACGTAGCGGGACTCGCGGTCGGTCGGGGCGCCGGCCGTCCGGGCCCGCTGAACCGCGGCGAGCCCGCGCTGGATCTGCGCCGGGGGCTTGTTGCCCGCGGCGAAGGGATTGCCCCAGGCGGCGAGCGCGAGCCCCCACCAGGCCATGGCGCATTTCGGGTCAATCTGGAGGGCGGCGTTGAACCGCTCGGTGGCCTGGGAGAAGGCAAATGAGTGGAGCAGCGCGACGGCGCGACTGAATATCGGTTGCGCGGCCGCGTCGCAGGAGGTGACGAAGCGCACGGTGCCGACCTGGCGCTCCGGCGCCGCGGGCTGCTGGGGCGCGGAGAGCGAGGCGAGGAGCAGCATCGGGATCGAGAGCATGCACGGAAACTACAAAGGGATTGCTTCGGGGGCCAAGGGTTGGAGCCGCTCTTTCAGAGAGTCCTAGGATTCACCGTGCCAGCCCGGCCTGCAGCCGCTCAAGGTTCGCGCGGGCCAAGCGAAGCTCGGGCAGGCTCGAGTCGGCTCTTCGCCAGGCCGCTAGGAACTCGCCGTAGGCCTTCCTCGCCAGCGCTGAATCACCGACAAGCTCGGCCGCCTGCGCCATCAGGAGCGGAAGGCGTACCCATTCTTCCTGTCCCTCCCAGCCCCAATTCCACGTCGCGCGCCCTTGGGTAAAGTGGACCAGGGCGGAATCGGGAAAACCCAGATCCATATAGGCCGAGCCCAGCAGGAACCGTCGGGACGCCTCCCATGGAGCGTCCGCCAAGGGGCTCAGCAGCTCGATGACCTCGAGGGGCCGACCTTCCGCGCCGGCAATACGCGCCGCGAGGAAGCGATAGACTGCGCTGTCCAACTGCTTGGTCGGTATCAAATGTGGCCGAACGATCCTGAGGAGATCACCAGCCCGGTCCGGATCTCCAAGGCGGACGAAACCTTCACCGAGCCACTCGTAGTATATCGGCTCGAACCGCTCGGAGCCGGCCAACCGCCGCGCCTCCTCAAGCCGTGCTCGGGCGCCGGCATGGTTCCCCGCGCTCAGCATGGCGTGAGCCGTGACGATGAGCGTGCGGAAAGCGGACGCGCCGATCGATGCGGTCCGATAAATGGCCGTGGCGGCCTCCATCTGCCGGATGGCTTCTCGGTACCGGCCCTCGTACATGGCCAAGTGCGAAAGCGAACGATGACCGCGGGCTCGCTGGAGGGGTTCTTCGCGGCCCAGCATCCGGCGGAAAGCGGATTCCGCCGCGGCCGGGCGTCCGAGGTGGAGGTACGTCGACCCCCATTCCTGGTTGATGTTGTCGCGAATCAGCGCCATGGAATCCAGGCGCTGGGCCTGTTCGTAGGCGGCCAGCGCCTCATTCAGCTGGTTCAGGGTGTTGTGGCAGGTGGCGAGATTGATCCAGGCATTGATGTAGCTGGGCGACATCGCCACCACCCGGCGGAACACCGGAATGGCAGCCTGGCAATCCTCGTTGCGCATCAGGATCCAGGCCTGATTGTGTAAGGTGGATGGGCTGGGATAGCGCTCGGCGATCGTCTGCGCCAACGCGGCGGCCTGCAAGGCCAACCCCTGACGAAACGCGACCGACTGCTCGAGTCGAAGCCGCTCGCGCTCGGTCAAGCGCGCCGCATGCGCGCGGGCACGATCGAGATAGCGCGTGCCGGAGTCCTGGGCCATTTCCATGTCGTACATGTATTCGGCGAGAGAGAGGTAGGCGAGGGCAAAGGTCGAGTCGAGCTCGACTGCCCGGAGCCAGAGCTCGCGCGCTCGGAGATACTCCCGTTTCCTCCAGGCAAAGTCCCCCTCGGCGTACGCCTTGAGCGCCTCGAGCGACGTTGTGGTCACCTGGGGCAGCGAATCACCCCGCACGACCAGCTCCGCCCCGGATTCGCCAAGGGCCCGCCGGGTGTCGTGGAGCAGACGAGTGAGTCCCGCCAGCACCCCATTCCGATCCGGGACCCGGACCTCGAAGGAGCGAAGATCGCGCCCGCTGGTGGCCCCGATCAGCCGCGAGCTGAGCAGCAGCTCGGACCCGATGCCCGCGATGGCCAGCTGCACGACGATCCCGATATTCTCCCGCTGGGCGATCTCCCGGCCAAGTCGCTCATCGACAATCGTGTCTTTCGCGGGCAGGCCCATCCGCGCCAGTACCTCGGGTATCCGGGCCCGCGGGAACACCCAGGTCCGTTGGGATTGCTGCAGCGAGATCAGAGCGGCCGTATAGAGCGTCCGGTCGAGGAGGGAGTCGCCGGTTGTGTTCGTGACATCCGCGAGCAGGATAGCCGCGCCAGGCGGCAGATTCGCCGCGCGGCTCCCCCGCACGATGCCCAGCCCGATGAGACCAACCACTCCGGTTGCCACGGCGAGTCCCGTCGCCACCCGCCGGACGGTCCGGGATCGTGGCGGCCCGGCGAGCGCCCGATGAGCGGCAATCGACTCCCGAACCATCGCGTCCTGCGGGCCTTGCTCCAACGCGTGTGACGCGCGGAGGTGGAGCGCCTTCCGGCGGCTTGGCGCGGTCAGGTCGGAGACGGCGCGCCGGTACGCATCGCTCGGGAATTCATATCGGCCCGGTCGGGCGACACCCTCTCGAAGCAGCCGTTGGGACAGGACCTCGCTCATCGCACGCTGAAACGCCGGAGGATTCAGCCCGCTCACTCCCTCGAGCAGGACCGGATCGATGTTCGGTCCGAGGACGGCGCAGGACTCCATCAGGTCCCGGGCTTCCGCGCTCAACCGGCCGAGGCGCCTCTCCATGAGCTCGCGAACCCCGCTCGGCAGGGGAAGAGGACCCTGCGCCGTATGCCCGAGCACCCAGGACCCGCTGGGCCCAGGAGTGATGAGGCCGTCCGCAGCCAACTGGTGCACCAGCTGCTCGATCTGGGCGGGTACTCCCCCGGTCTGCGCATGCAGGCGTCCGCTCAGCGCAGTAAGGGCTTCAGGCGCAAACGGCGCCATGGAGCCGAGCATGTGCTCAACCTCATTCGCTGAGAGCGGCGCCAGGGCGATCCGATCGAGATGGGCGGAGGCCTGCGGGATGTCGCCGGCAAGCAGGGAGTGAGTCCAGGCTTCGGGCCGCCCGGCGAGAATCAGGAGAACGTGCGGCGGAGGGCGGCGAAGTAATCCGGCCATCGCCGCCTGACTCTCCCGGTCCGCGAGCGGCACATCATCCAATGCCACCAGGACCGGTTGCTCCTGGGCGACATCGGCCCAGAGCCGGTCCAGGTGCCGGCCAAGCGGTTCGTCGGGGCTCGATTCCGGAAGGGCGCGATACCGCTCTCGAATCTCCGGCGCGATCTGCGCGAGCCGGGCGAGCGATTCGGGTGGCGCCGCCGAAGCGCCAGGAGCAAGCGCGAGCCGGGCGACGAGGGGCCGCAGCGCGGCGTAGGCTTCCCCCTGCTCGGACGCGAACGCGGTGCCGTCAAGGAGGAGGGCGTCGGGCTCCCGGCGCCTGATGGCGCGTACGAAGTCCGCCAGGAGCCGGGTCTTGCCCAGCCCCTCGTCGCCTTGGACGATGACCACACGGCCGGCGCCGGCGCGGCTTCGATCCCAGGCATGCGAGAGCAGGGCAAGCGCGTCCTCCCGCGCCGTCAGGTCGGGGGAGAGAAGCCCGCGCGAGCCGGGTCCGCCGACCGCGGCGCGCGGCACGGCAAGCTGGACCAGTCGCTCGAGCTCCGGGTTCGGCTCCGCGTCCAGGTCGTCCCGTAGTCGTTTGCGGAAGACTGCAAGCCTGGCCCTCGCCTCGGCCAGCCGACCCGCTGAGAGCAACACCGTGATCAGCCGCTTGGCCGCGGCCTCATCACGAGGGAGCACGTCGGCCTGCCATTCCGCCCAGTGGATCGCCTGCTCCCAATCGCCCCGGAGCTCGGTGTCGGCGGCCAATCGGTCCAGAGCGTACGCCAGTTTGGTCGAGAGGCTCGAGCGTTCCGCCTCGAGCCAGCTGACCCAGCGCTCATCACCTAGATCATCGAGCCCGGCAAGGAACGGACCTTTCCAATGGTCCACCGCAATGCGCCAGCGCTCCTGGCTCACCTCTCGCTCGAACTCCGCCGCATCCACTTGGACGGTTCCCGCCACACGCACCGAAACGGCGTCGGCCTCGAGTGCTTCCCCGAGGATGTCTCGAAGATCGCTCAGGGCCTGCCGCAGCGATTGACGGCCTCGGGCCTCGTCGGTGTCTCCCCAGAGCATTGCGGCCAGCACCGCCCGGTCGACCCGCCTCGGCGCTCGCCGGGCCAGGAACGCGAGCAGCGCAAGCTCTTTGCGGCGGCGAGTGAGCGCGGGCTTCCCATCGCGCGTCAACTCGAGCCGACCAAGAGTCGAAAGACGGCAGGTCGACATGCAGGTAACTCTCTCGCCCTCAAACGATTGACACCCAATTGACGGCCATTTGGCGGATCACCGCCAATATCAGCCCCGACCAAGGGCTGCGCCAGAGCCGGTCTGGTCAAGCGGCGAAGACCGGCATCCTCGATACCCGTGAGGGACCCATGCGCGACATCATTCCGAAGCAAATGATCCGCCGATGCCTGGCTCTATTCGGAACGGCGGCTGCCTTCGGCTGTTCTTCCGTTGACGGAGGCACCGAGCCCGGCGGCGCCACGAAGCCCGGCCCCATCACGCTGGTGATCCTTCCGGCCAGCAGCAGCATCGCGCAGGGCGGGTCTTCCACGGTCGCCGCGATGCTGACCCGTAGCGACGACTTTACCGGCACGGTGAGCCTGACAGTCACCGGCGCGCCGACGGGGGTCACCGCCCTCGTCTCCGACCTCCAGACCACGGGCCTGGTGACCACGGCCACCGTCTCTATCAACGTGGGGATTGCCACCACACGCGGCAGCTACGTTCTCGTCGTGCACGGCACTGGAACCGGCGGCGTCAACGCCACAGCGACGTTCATGCTGATCGTCACTGCGCCACCCGCGGCGCCCTGTGTCCCGGACGACGGGCCCTGCGAACAATGGGCGGCCAGCGCGTTCGCCAGCTCCGAGTACACCCCATTCGATTGGAGCGCCAACCAGGCCACGGGCCAGCCCGACTTCGCCGGGTGCGAGGCGAATGACGTCCGCGCCTGGGCGTCCTTGGACGCCAACGGGGTCGACTGGCTGGAGCTAGCGTACGTGGAAAGCGTGCATCCAACAGAGATTCGCGTGTACGAAGTATACGGGGTGAGCTCTATCGTGAAGGTCGAGGTCATGGACGAAGCGGGGACATACCACACGGTGCATACCGCGCAGCCCGAGTTCCTGACCTGTCCTCGGGTGCTCAGTATCCCGGTCAGCGGTATCTCGGCGAAGGTCAAGGTGGTCCGGGTGAGCATCGACCAGAGGACCCTCAACGATTGGAACGAGATCGATGCGGTACTGCTGATCGGAATCCCGTAGGCGAACAGCGGCCACACGTGCCCAGCTTGATCCGGCGCCACGCCCAGGGAGATTCCCGTGCGAGACCCCCGGTATTCCTCGGCTCCGATCGGCGCGACCACTCGGTTCGGCTACTTCGTCCTCCAGACCCGAACCGAGTGGCAGGAAGGAACGCTTCGGATCGCCGGCGTCGTCGAAAACCTCGCCAGCGGGGAAAAGCAGAGCTTCGAATCCGCCGACGACCTGGCGCGGGTTCTCCGTGAATGGGGAAGCGTCAATCGGTAAGGGGATCTACTGCTTATGAAGAGGTGCTACGGATGCGTCTGGCGGGACCAGAGCGATCCCACTCCTACCCCGAGGGCGACGTTCAGGTCATTGCCGAAGCCGCCGCCGACCCGCCTGCTGTGAAAATCCTCGATGGTCGCCAGCAGGGTCATGCCAGCAAGACGCCTGGCGACAGCGCCTCCGGCATGAAGCGCGAGTCGAGTGTCGCCGGTGCGAAACGGGTCATGGCACATCCTGCCGGCCAGGCACGGTCCGGGGAATGCCTGGCCGTCATAGCGATAGCGAACAACCCCCGGGCCCACGCCCAGGCGGATCGTCAAATTCGTTGGTCTGTCGCTGCGCGACAAGGTCGGCAGCAATTCCCATGAACAAGCCATACACGATCGAGTGGGAGCTGCAGCCCGCAAGGCATTGAGTGGTTGGCTGGAAAGTCGTGCCGCTGGAAACGCCAACCACAGCCGACAGGCGTGCCCCGAGGAGTCCGGTCCGGGGCCGGAGGTCGAGTCCAAGGGAGACCGCGGGCACGGATTGAAGCCTGGCCCTGGTCGCTCCCACCGTTCCGGTGCCGCCAACCTGCGCATACACGCCGCCTCGCAGGTCGGCGCTGACTGCGATCTGCGCCACAGTAGTACCAGGGAAAAACGCGAGGATAACCCCGAGCCCGACAGATGAGTTGAAGCCACTGCGGAAACGAGTCATTCCGGACCTTAAGGCAGGGACGAGGAGATTGCTTCGGGGGCCAAGGCCCTCGCAATGACCCCTGGTGTCTTAGCGTCTTAGCGTCTTGGCGTCTTAGCGTCAGTCATTCCGCAACGCCACCAGCGGATCAACCCGCGTCGCCCGGCGGGCCGGCACCAGGCTCGCGATCACCGCGGACCCCACCAGCGCCGCGGTCACCCCGCTGAACACCACCGGATCGAAGGCGCTCACCCCGAAGAGGAACGACGAGAGTCCGCGGGTCGCCGCGAAGGCCAGCGCGAGTCCGATCACCGCGCCCAACCCCGCCAGCAGCGCGCCCTGCCGCACCACCAGCCGCAGGATGTCTCCACCCTCGGCGCCCAGCGCGCGGCGGATACCCAGCTCCTGGGTTCGCTGCGACACCGAGTACGCCATCACGCCATACACGCCGATGATCGCCAGCACCAGCGCGATGGCGCCGAACAGCGCCAGGAGCTTGGGCATGATCATGTCGCCCTGCATCTGGAGATCCACGTGTTCCTTGAGAGTTCGGATCTGGTAGGGCGGGAGGTCCCGCTCCACCGTCGCGACCTCCTCCCGCACCTTGGGGAGCAGCAGGGTCGGATCACCCGAGGTGCGCACCACGAAGCGGAGATTCCGGACGAAGTAGGAAAGCGCGGGGAAGTACGCCAGCGCCGGCGCGTCGTCGTCCGGCCCGAACTCGCGCACGTCCTTGACGACCCCCACGATTTCCCAGCTTCCCGACGCAAGGACCAGTCGCTGACCCAGCCCGCTGCCGTTGGGCCAGTGGCGCCGGGCCAGTGCCTCGTTGATCACCGCGACCTTGGGGGCGCCGACCCGGTCGGCAGCGGAGAATTCCCGTCCCCGGACCATCTGGATCTTCATCGCGCCGAGATACCCCGGCATCGCGATCCGGTATTGCAGCACCGGGCGGCGTCCTTCCTCGGGCACCGGCTCACCCTCGACGTAATAGTAGGTGCCGCTGCCGCCCGCCATCGGCAGCTGGGTGACGGCACCCACAGCGGTGACGCCGGGCAGCGCGGCGAGCCTGGCCTGGAGCTGCTCTTGTACGGTCAGCACCCGGATGGAGTCGGGATACTCGCGGGCGGAGAGACTCACCGCGAAGGTGAGCGCGTTTTCCTTCTCGAATCCGAGATCCGTGGTCTGGAGCTGGAGCGACGCCTTGACCAGCAGGCCGGCCGAGATGAGCAACACCAGCGCCAGCGAGATCTCCGCCACCACCAGCGACGCGCGAAGACGGCCGTGCTTCAGGCCCATCGAGCCGCCGCGCCCGCCGTCCTTGAGGGGATCGGTGAGACTGCCGCGGGTGACCTGGAACGCCGGGGCGATGCCGGCGATGATCCCGGCGCCCAGAATCAGCACGAAGCCGTAAGCAAGCACGCGGGCGTCGAGGCCGAGCTTTTCCACCCGGGCGAAGTCGACGGGAATGAGGCCCCGAAACCATTCGACGCCGGCAATAGAGAGCACCAGGCCGAGCCCGCCGCCCACCATGGCCAGGATCAGCGACTCGGTGAGCATCTGCCGGATCAGCCGGGCGCGCGCGGCGCCCAGCGCCGAGCGTACCGCGAGCTCGCGGTTCCGCGCAGCGGCGCGGGACAGCAGCAGGTTGGCCACGTTGGCGCAGGCGATGAGCAGGACGAAGGTCACCGCGACCATGCAGATGATTCCGGCCTGGCGGGGCGTTTCTTCCACGACCTCATCCTGGAGCATGATGGCGTAGGCGCCCGCCCCGAGGTTGGTGGCCGGGTATTGCTCAGCAAGCCGCTTGGCGATGCCGCCCAGCTCCACATTGGCGCGCTCCAGCGACACACCGGCCTTGAGCAGGCCGATCACCTCGTAGGAGTGATTCACCCGCTCCGCGTCGACCGGGATCTCGAGGGGAGTGTAGATGTCCACCCACCCACCAAAACGGAATCCTTCAGGCAGCAGCCCGACGATGGTGTACTGCTCCCCGTCCAGCCGAATGGTTTTCCCCACCACGCCCGAGTCGGCGGCAAACCGGCTCTTCCAGAATCGGTCGGTAAGCACCACTGAGCGACCGCGGCCAGGCGTCTCCTCCTCCTCGAGGAAGAAGCGCCCCCGCGCGGGGGCAAGGCCCAGCAGGCTGAAGAAGTTGGGGCTGACCCGTAGGCCGGTGACCCGGTCCGGGCGGTCTCCGTCGGCGAGGTTGTAGCTCCCGCCGGCATATGCAGCATAGGAGAGCGATGTGCTCTCCTTCCGCCAGTCGACGAAATCGGGAAGGGAGATGCTGTTCTTGTTCCAGCCCCGCTCCTTGTTGTCGGACCAGACCTGCACCAAGCGCTCGGTGTTGGGATAGTCCAGCGGACGCAGGAGGAGTATGTCCACGCCCGCGAACAGCGTCACGTTCACGGCAACGCCCAGCGCCAGCGAGAGCGCCGCGACGGTGAAGACGCCGGGTGCCTGCCGAAGGGATCTCAACGCGTATTTGATGTCCGCTAGGAGAGTGTCCATGACGGTGCCGGTGAGCGGTGAGCAGTGAGCGGTGAGCGGGAAGAGCCTTACCGCAGAAACCTATACGCCGAGCGTTCCTCGGAGGTTTCATCGTGCAACG
>JAXIPC010000127.1:0-5301 GCA_045403135.1 Gemmatimonadales bacterium
GGTCGGAGGCGCAGGTGCATTGACACGGTTGGTAGACGGGAAAAAGGCTCCCGAGGTGCACACCTGGAAGCCTTTGGTGGATGATTCTCGCCCCTGCGACTAGCTCCCCGCCTTGTCTACCTGCTCACTAGATACTCCGAACTCTCGAGGAACGAAGGCTCCGGATACCAGGCAAACACCACCACCCCATTCTCGATCAGCCGGATCAGCCTCCGCGCGGAGGCCACGGGCACGGCCGGGCACCCTTCGGTGCGGCCCATCGTGCCTTGCTTCGCGCGCGCGGCACTCACGTTCGGCGTCCCATGGATGACGATGCCGCGGGACCAGGCGTTGTCGTTGATCCCGGGCTCCAGGCCGCGCAGCCGGAGCGAAAGACCCCGCACGCCTCGGTAGGACGTGGTGGTGATGAACGTGCCCAGGCTCGACTGATTGCTGCCGTCGCGGTTGGAGAACTTGGTGGCCCAGAGGCCGCCGGAATGCTGTCCGTGGGCCACGTACTCGGTCAGGTGCACCTGGCGGGTGACGACGTCCACAACCCAGAGCCTCCGCTCCGTAGCGGGCCGGGTGAAGTCGATCAGAGTGAGCAGCGGGCTGTCGGTCTGCCCCTGGAGGGTCGCCAGCCGGTGCGCGGAGAGTGCGTGCGACCAGGCCTCGCGGGGTATGCCCTCTGGAGGGGCGAATTCGAGCGGCTCGGCACCGGTTTCCATGCCCGGCCGCGCGCAGGCCGTGCCCAGGAAGCACCCAAGGGAGAGTAGCAGACCGGCGCGGAGCATAGGTAGCCATATCGGCAATCCATATGCCCCGGAACCGTCTAATTACTGGCTAGGTGGATGCGGTGTGGCGGTTGGGGTTGGGCGGAGTGACTCAGGATGTGACAGTGTTGGGGGGTGGCATTTTGCTATGTTCCTCACGGCACGTTAAGGAACCTCTGCAAGCTAAATCCTCCCGTCGAAATAAAGGTCAAACCGCCACCCGGTTGGCGCCCGAATCGCCCGAGACACGTCCAGCCGCACCAATCCGTCGAGGAAGCTCGCGCCGACGCCGCTGCCAATGAGCGGCCGACCATTTCTGAACGCCGCGCGGGGTCCGGCCCAGCCGATATCGCTGAACGCGGTGAGCCGCACGGCGGGAAAGGCGTTGCCCACTTCCAATCGGCCCCGCCAGTAGGACTCTCCCGCCGTCACCGCGCCGGAATAGCCACGCAGCGTAGCCGGCCCGCCCAGGTAGAAGCGGCCTTGAATCGGCACCGCGCCGGTGCTGGTACCGGCCGACGCTTCGATCGCCACTGCGAGGAGCGCGCGTGGCGTCACGATCGCCCGAACGGTCGCGCTCCCCCGGCCGAAGTCGAAGTCGCCGGCCGAGCCTTCGAGCGTGGCATCCGCGCCGATTTGCACGGTGCGCGACAGCGGCTTGTTCCCGCGCAGAGTGAGCGAGATGCCCGCCTGCTCGGCACGTTCCGCAACCACGTTGGGCCGGAAATGCTTGCTGTCGTCGAACAGGTGCGGCAGGCTGAACTTCGTCTCGACGAAGGCCGGCGTCTGCCGCTCGGCGTAGGCGCGCCAGCTCCACCAGCCGGTCTCGGTGTTCTGGCCGGTCAGCTCCACACCCAGCGTGCGGAAATAGTCGCCGTCGTCCCGCTGGCCCAGCACTCCCCAGACGCTGTTCACAATGCCGAACGGCTTGGTGTCGGGATTCACCGCGGCGAGCCGGCGATACCCGCCCAGGCGGAACTGGTTCTGCCGGCCCTTCAAGGCGAGCCCCACTTCTCCATTGGGCTCGCCGTCGCCCAGCCCGATCCGACCCAGTCCGTCGGCGACGAGCTTCCCGGCCTGGACGGTGCCCCGGATCCCCAGCGACAGCGCCTCGACCCGGTTGTAGCGGGCATTCTGGACCAGCGCACTGATGCCCCGGGGCAGCTCGACCTGATGGATTCGGGGAGCGGCCGGCAACATGCTGATGGCGTCGGCCAGCCCGCGGACCTCCGATTCGGTGATCAGGTCTCCCATCTGCAGGATCGGAGGGCCCAGGGTCTCGCTTGAGAGCAGGGACAGGGTATCCCGCGGTACCACGACCACCAACGTGGTGTCCCGCGTCCTGCCCAGGCGCATGCAGGGCTCGATCGCGTCCTTGTCGGTCAGGGTGTCCATGCACTCCCGGCGCAGGGCACGGAGCGCGCGGCGGCTGGCGCGAGCGGCCTCCGGGTCGTAGGGCTCGTCGCTTTCCTCTCGCTTACGAACGGTCCCCGCCGGGCGGAAGGTGCTGCCGGCCGGGGGAGGAGTGCCTCCCTCGACCTCGTAATCGCTGTAGATGCGCTCGAACTTCACGGGAATGCCGAGCCAGGAGCCCATGTTGCCCACGGCATCCAGCGCGGCGTAGCGCAGCATCCACCAGCGGTCCTCGTAGAGACCGTACTCCATGGTGATGAACTTGATTTCCCCTTTGGCGTTGACCCAGGACGGCACGTCCTCCATGTCGCTGGGATCGGCGTCCCGGCGGAGCTCGTAGGGCCGGGCGGGGCGGAACACGGCCCGGACCAGACCGTGGGTCTCGACGTCGTACCAGAGCGCCCCGGACATGAGCCGCCACTCGGAGCGCCGCGGCGTGATCTTGAGCTCGACCAGCCGGATCTTCCGGCCGGTGGCCAGCGTGATAACGGTGGTGTCGCCGATGGCGAAGCGGTAATCCTCCTCGCCGCCCTCGCGGAGCGGGTAGACGAAGCCGTCGTCGTCCCCGTCACCGATCATCCCCAGGTAGTCCTCGGCGGGGTTGACCACCAGCCACCGCACGCTGGCGTCGAGGTCAAACGGCACCGACTCCTTCCGTTTGGCGATCGGCAGGCCCTGCCTGGCGCCGGTGACCTCGATGGTACTCTTGCCGTCGCGGTGCCAGGAGATGTTCGCGGCGAGCTCCTGATGGTAGAGCATCCGGTCCCGGGACAGGGCCCGAATCCCCGCCCCCATTCGCTGGGTGACGGTCGCGGTATAGGCCGTAACCAGCCGCTCGTTCCGCTCGCGGGCGGTGCGGGCCTGGGCCACGAGCTCTCGGGTGGCTGAGTTGGCGTAACTGTCGGCCGGAGGCTGAGCCGGCGGTGTGGCGAGCGACTGGAATAGCGCCAGGGCCAGGAGGAAAGTTGGCATCGGTTGCCAACCTACGGCTCCGCCGGGCTGATGGTTTCTCGACGAAACGTCCGCTGTCTCGGGTTCCCGGATCCCCGGACCCCGGATACCCGGATTCGCGGACTAGTGCGGCCGAGCTCCCCCAATGCAGGCGGTGAGACGGCCCAGCACGGCGAAGAGGATCTCACACTCCTTGTGGGTGGAACTCATAGTCCCGTTCTCGAACTCCTTGCACAAGCCGTCGCAGAATTCGATGGCCCGGCGGAGGCGGAAGCGTTGCAGCGCCAGGCCGTCGCTCCCCTCGGCGGCGGCGGCCATGATGGCCCAGATCCGAAGTCTGATCTCGTCGACGGTGCTCTTCAGATCTTCGAGCGCCGAACGCTGCAACTTCCCGGTTCCGACCTGGGCCTCGACGGCCTGTAAGGTGAGCCGGATGCTGTTGACCTGACTCGCGAGGGCGGGATCCATTGATTCCTCCGGTGAATGAGAGTCCCCTATCTCAATCAATACGCAGAATCGGGCTACAATGGCTCACTCTGGGTGATCGGGCCGGGGGCGGCCCCGCACGGTAGCTGCGTTGGTAACCCGCGAATTGTACGCCATGGGCGCCCAAAACGCTGGAGCGTGGTTAGCGGGAAGCCAGGTGGGCAGGAGCCAGGGACTCAATCCCCGATCATCAACAGCGGCAACCCCGGGCGCGTAAGGTGCTTGGTTGCCGGGCAGCCCCTGAGAGGCGGTTTCCTAGCGTCTTAGCGTCTTAGCGTCTTAGCGTCTTAGCGTCTTAGCGTCTTACTGTCTCGGAGAACCAATGACTCAAGGGTATATCACATTAGCCGCCGCGCTTCTCGGGATCACGGCCCCGGCCGGGCTCGCGGGTCAAGCATCCACCCCGGCGCCCGGGGTTGCTGCCCAACCGATTCGTCTGGTCGTGGCACCCTCCGGAAACGAGGCCCGCTACATCGTGCACGAGCAGCTCGCCCGGGTGGAGCTCCCGGGCGACGCGATCGGCGTGACCAGCGCCATCACCGGGCAGATCGTGCTCGACGGGAAGGGCGGGGTGGATTCCACGGCATCACGGATCGTCATCGACCTGACCACGCTCGCCAGCGACCGGGCCAACCGGGACCGCTGGATCAAACGCAACACGATCGTGGTCGACTCCTTTCCCAACGCCGAGCTGGTCGTGACCGGGATCCGCGGTGTCCCGGTCACCTTGCCCGGCTCCGGCACACTGTCGTTCACGCTCATAGGCCGGATGACCATGCACGGCACCACCACTCCCACTTCCTGGGAGGTCACTGCCGTCGCGAATGGCGATGCCTTCACCGGCAAGGCCACCACTCACGTCAAATTCGGCGACTTCGGCATGCAACCGCCGAAGGTGATGATGGTGCTTTCGATCGTCGACGACATCAAGCTCGAATACGACTTCCACCTGGTAAGGCAGGCTCCCTAGCTCCCTACCCCCTGGCTCCCCGCCCCATAGCTGCCTGCAACCCGGCTTGGCAAAGTTCGATGCCAAGATTCTCACTCGCATTCCTCAGCGCGACTTGCGGCGTCTCGAGCGGCTTCACCGGGACGTTCACGAACACCACGATCAGCGGCGGCTTCAAGCACCGCACGCGAAAGGCGGGTCCCCCCGGGCCCGCCTTGTCGCTTTCCCGCCCGACAAACCAGCGCAACGGGTGGCATGATTCATGAAGATCCGGGAGGGTGTCCAACCGGCGGAACCATCTGTCCGCAAAGCACCTAGCTCGTAAGTACCGATCCGGATGGGCCTCTGCCCGTGGCTCCAGGGGACGTCGGTCATCTCACTGCCCGTCTGTCGGACGAAAGGTGTCGCGTTGACGCAACGATCGTCAGGGGATATCGTCCCCACCCGTCGCATAAGACGCAGAACGGAGATGCGGTTGCCCCCTGTGCCTGAGTTTCCGCCCAAGGAAGTCGGCAGCACTCCGACCCCATCGGGCGCTTGGGGTTTTGTCACCCGTTTTCAGTACGTTTTTTTGACCGCGGCCATGCTCGGGTTTCTCATCCTCGGCTGGAGGGGACGGGCGCCCGTCCTGGTCGGCACCAACGACGAAAGCACCTATCTCGCGCTGAGCCATTCCATCGAGGCCGGTTCGTACCGCGAGATCTTCATGGCCAGCTCCCCGTTCCACGTTCGATTCCCGCCGGCATATCC
>JAXIPC010000087.1:0-11378 GCA_045403135.1 Gemmatimonadales bacterium
CGCCCCAACCGCCCCCGGGCCCCCCCCCCCCCCCCCCCCGGGCGGGCCCCCCGCCCACCCCCCCGCCCCGCGTCACTACTCCAGCCCCTGAGGGGCAGATCACGGCTTGGCGAGTCTCTTGGTCTTGAGCAGGATGGCCCCGGCCTCATGACCGTTCCCATACCGGCCGGTGGCCTCGGACCCGGCGACGTAACGAATCTCCACGACCTCGGGCACCGTGATGTACTTCAGCCGCTCGAGGTCCTGCTGCTTCATGTCGTCGACATACAAAACCGCCGTGAGGGGCCCGGTGGAGTTGCTTCCAGCCGGCTCCATCCCGCCACCGCCTGGCTTGTACGGATCGGGGGATCCGGCCGTGCCCGCGCTGCCGGCGGGGTAGGCGCTGGAACTGCCCGCCCCGATGGCCCCTTTGGGGCGGGCCGTCTTCAGGAAGTTGGGGCGAAGCAGCTTCACCGCGTCGTACGCGTTGGTGATGTCCGACCGCTCCGCGATCTCCTCCGCGGTCAGGACGTACTTGTCCCGCTTCACCTTGGCGGGCTTGAGCTCGACTTCCTGGGCCGCCATAGGAGAAACGAGGACGCCTGCCGCGATGCCGGCAAGCGCGAGGGCGGTCCAACGGCGCATACGCATGAGGATCTCTCCAAAACTGGAATACCCGGAACCTAGAGCCCGCCCGGCGCGGGGTCAACGCGGCCGGATTTCGGGTAGTGGGTCAGTCTGATTGTAACAGTCGCGACGGTCAGGCGATCCATCACGGTAGTTGTAGCTCGAGACGAAGGAACGCTCCCGCCCCTGGGGGACCGTGTATGCGAAGCCACACCAGCCCCTGTCCCGGCGTCACCTCCAGTTGGAATCCGAGGAAGGGGCAGCACAGTCGCTAGGCGACGGGTTGCACGCCGGTGATTCTCCCGCTCGCCGGACGGAATCGCGGTCATATCACAGGCCAGAGGGATTGTCATCTCAACCGACCCCATGGCCGGATTTCGACTCGACGGATCTGATCCCCCTCGGGGACCGCGTCCACCACCGCCAGGCCGGCGGGGCCGATGACGCGACCCCAGACGGTGTAATCGAAGTCCAGGCGGGGATTGTCGACCAGGTTGACGAAGATCTGGCCATCTCCGGTGTCGCGCCCGCGGGTGGACACGCCGAGGGTGCCACGCTCGTGGGAACGGGAGCTCAGCTCGTCCCGCATGAAGGGGCCGTCGCCGGCGTATTCGTTGGCGCCGGGACTGCCGCCCTGGATCACGAAGTTCGGGGCGATGCGATGAAAGGTCAGGCCATCGAAGTAGCGCCGCCTGATCAACCGCGCCAGCCGGGCCACGGTAAGCGGCGCTTCCTGGAGGAAGAGCTCCACGTCGAACTGCTTTCCCGACGCCAGCGTCACCCGAAACACCTTGTCATACAGCGCCTGCACTTCGGCCGCGGGGACCACCGCAGGCAGGATCCGGCGCGGGGCCGCGCGCTGGGGACGGCCGGTCCAGTCGTGCCGGATGGCCGCGGCCGAATCGGCGACCACGGGATCGAAGTCCAGCAAGTAAGGCTGGAGTGCCACCGCCTGCGGCGGACCGCCCAGCGCGCGCAGCCGGATCAGCAGGGCGATGCGCGCGTCGCGCGAGGTCTCTTCCCGCCGGAGCGTGATCCGGCGGAGCGCGGCGAGCAGCGCCGGCACCGCCGCATCGGCCGCGGAGCTTCCGGCGAGCGCCCCCGCCGCGGTAATTACGAGCTGGTAGTCGGAGGCGCCGAGGCCGGCGCGATACACGCTGTCGGCGGCATGGCCCATCACGGGGATAAGCGCGGCGAGGGCCGCCTCGCGCACGTTGGGCTCCCGGTCTCCCGCGAGCCGAAGCAGCGTCGCCGTGTCGCGGATCTGCCCCGCGGCGCGCGCGGCGTACATCCGGGTTTGCCATACCGGCGCGGCGCTCGCCTGCGCCAGCGGCGCACGGGTCCGCTCCGGAGCGAGTCGGGCCAGACTCACCAGCCCGTGCGCGACCCGGTGCCAGGCATCTCCCGGCCGAGGCGCCATGGCGACGAGCAGCGGAGCGACGGCGGAGGAGTCACACCGCGCCAGGAGGTCGATCGCGATCAGGGCCACGTCGAGGGCTGGATCCGTCACGGCCGCGGCCGCCAGCCGATCGCATCCGGATGTGCTGTCCATGCGGGCGGTCGCGCGGAGCGCCTCGATGCGCACCATCGGCGCGGGATCGCCGATGCTCGCGTCCCGGAGGCGGTCGCGTTCCACGCCGGCGGGGAACCGCAGCAGCCCGGTCAGGGCGAGACGGCGGCTCTGGGCATCCTCCGAGGCGAGCAGCAACGAAATCGGGCGCGAGTCGGCCCGCTCGGCCACGAGCAGGGCGCCCAGTGCATGCCGCCGGGTCGGTTCATCCCGGCTCCCGGAGACCAGCGCCACGAGATGGGTGACGAGCGCATCGTCGAGCGGCACTTGCCGCCAGGTGGCACGCACCAGCCGCTCCACGCCCCGTGCTATGACCCGCGATTCCGGCCCGTCGATCCCGACGCTGCCCGCCAGCAGCAGCAGGTTCTCCCGAGCGGCGCGGACTTCCTCCGCCGTGACCAGGGGCAATCTCCCCAGAGAAAGCGCCAGCGCGCCCCGGACGACCGAGTCCTTCTCCTGGCTAACCCGCCCCGCCAGCGCATCGAGGGCAGCGCGCCGCAGCGCATTTCCCCCGGAGGAATCCCGCCGAAAGCCCTGGGCCGCCTGGGCGAGCGCTTCCGCTGCGGCGGCGCGCACCACGGGCTCCGGATGGGCAAGCAGCGGCACCAGCCAGGGGATGAGGTGCGGGCGCTCCAGCCGTCCCAGCGCCCTGATCCCCAGGGAAATCACCCGGGGATCGCGGTGCGAGAGGGTCCTGCGAAGCGCCGCGAGGTCCGCGTCCCCGGGTGCGCGGCGGTCCTCGATCCGGAGGATTTCCGAGGGGAATGACGGACCGCGCTGAGCAGCCAGGGGGCTCGTCCAGAGGGGAAAAAGCAGGAGCCAGAGGGTCGAGAAGGGTCGCATCGGGCGCTTTCCGAGGGAAAATCGAGGTTTTCCCTATTGTGTCCCCGGCGAAGATGCTTAACTTTTGCTTCGACAGTTCTTCGTTCCGCCCCCGCAGGTCATGTTCCGACTCTCGACAGGAGACGTATCGATGGCGAAGAAGAAGAAGGCCGCCAAGAAGTCCGCGAAGCGGAAGGTCGCCAAGAAGGCCGGTAAGCGGAAGCCGAGTGCGGCATTCATGAAGCCGATGCAGCCCAGCGCTGCGCTCAGTGAAGTCGTCGGCTCCAAGCCCATCCCCCGGACGGAAGTGACCAAGAAGCTGTGGGCCTACATCAAGCGGAAGGGCCTCCAGGACAAGAAGAACCGGCGCAACATCAACGCCGACGCGGCGCTCAAGACGGTCTTCGGCGGCAGGGGCACCGTCAACATGTTCGAGATGACCAAGCTGGTGAGTCGCCACCTCAAGTAGCCGGTTCCAGAGAGAATGCCGAGGGGGCCGGGCCACATGCCCGGCCCCTTCGCCGTTCAGGTGACCCGGGTCGCGAGCGCCAGGGGCGGCAGGTCCATGAGCCAGGGGCGGGCGCGCTCCAGCTGCCCGGCGAGCCGGTAGAGCGTGGCCTCGTCGCCGAACCGCCCGATGAAATGCATGCCGATGGGAAGCCCGCCGACGCTCTTGCAGAGCGGGAGCGACATCGCCGGCTGCCCGGTAGCGTTGATCACCGGCGTCCACGGAATGAACTCGAACACCTTGTCGGCGGTCTGCTCCAGGATGCCGGCCATCCGGAGCACCGCGCCGGCGCGGAGTCCGCCCAGCACGGTCAGCAGCGCGCGCTCGGTGCCGGTCGGCTGGAGCGATCCGGTGGGGACCGGCGGCGCGGCGAGGGTCGGGGTGAGCAACACGTCGTAGGTGGAGAAGAAGGGCGCGATCTCCCGCGCGGTGCGCTGCAGGCGCCGGATCGCCTGGGAAAACTGCGACGCGGGCAGTGCCCTGCCCAGGAGCGTCAGTCCCCAGGTGGCCGGCTCGAAATCGGCGGGACGAGCCTTGCGGCCCAGCACCACTTCCGCGTCGGCGATGTCGCCGGCGAGCTCGGCCACGATCATGGTAAGGAAGGCGCGGGCGAAGGCGCGGCCGTTGAACGAGGGCGTGGCCTCATCGACATGATGGCCCAATCCCTCCAGGAAGTGCGCCGTCTCCCGGAGTGCGAGCAGACAATCGGGATGGACCGCCCCGCCGAGCCAGGCGCGGTCGGTGAAGGCGATGCGGAGCTTGCCCGGCGCCCGGCGGCTTTCCTCGAGGAAGGGCCGCTCCTGGTGCGGCGCGGCGTAAGGCGCGCCGGCGTCGGCACCGGCGGTGGCGTCGAGGATCCCGGCGCTGTCGCGCACCGAGCGGGTGAGCACGTGCTCCACCACCGCGCCGTGCCAGATCTCGCCGAAGTCGGGACCGGTGGGCACCCGTCCCCGGCTGGGCTTCATTCCGAAGAGGCCGCAGCAGGCGGCGGGAATCCGGATCGAGCCGCCGCCATCTCCGCCGGTGGCCACCGGGACCATGCCGCTGGCCACCGCGGCGGCGGAGCCGCCGCTGGAGCCGCCGCTGGTGCGGGAGAGGTCCCAGGGATTGTTGGTCGGACCGAAGAGCGTGGGCTCGGTGACGGGCGTGAGGCCGAATTCCGGGGTGTTGGTTTTTCCGAGGAACACGAAGCCGGCCCGGCGGTACCGCTTGACCAGCTCGCTGTCGTTGGGGGGCACATAGCCCTGGAGGAATCGACTGCCGCAGCGGAACGGCTCGCCCTCGACTGTGGAGATCAGGTCCTTGAGCAGGAGCGGCACGCCGCGGAACGGCCCGTCGGGGATTTTGTTCTTCGTCGCGGTGCGGGCGCTCTCGTCCATGCGGTGAATGACCGCGTTCACCTGTGGATTCAGGCGCTCGATGCGATTGATCGCAGTCTCGACCAGCTCCAGCGGGGTTACGTCCCCCCGCCGCACCAGCTCCGCCAAGCCGGTGGCGTCCTGGCGGAGATACTCGTCGTCCGACACCAGCTTGCCAGTCATGTGCTCGGCCCCTACCCTGTAGAGAGGACACCCAATGTCTTCGCACCGAGACTCGTACCCGGACCGAAGGTCCCACGCCCGCGCCGGTCGCGCAAGCGGCAGCCGAGGCCAAGGGGGTGCCGTGATCCTCCGCGCCCCGGCGGAGACCACCAGGAGGAACCATGCATCCGTTCGTGCGCCAGCTTGCGTCGGTGCTGATGGGTCTGATCGTGGCCTTCGCGATCACGTTCGGCATCGAGTACGTCAATTCCCGGATATATCCGCTGCCTCCGGGCACCGATTACCGGGACGCCGCGTCGATGCGGGCGGCCATGGCCACGCTGCCTCCACCGGCGCTTATCGGAGTGCTGGTCGGGTGGTTTCTGGCGGCGGTGGCGAGCGCATGGGTGGCGGTGCGGATCGCGCGGGGAGCCCGATGGACGGCGTGGCTGCTGGGACTGCTGCTGCTGGTCGCCGCGATCGCCAACATGACGCTGTTCCCGCACCCGATCTGGTTCTGGGTGATCGGGATCGCGCTCTACCCGGTGGCGATCATGGTGGGCGTGGGGCTCGGCACCAGGCTGGAGATTGCTTCGGACGTTTCACGTCCTCGCAATGACAGCGCCTAGCGTTCACGCCCTCGCCATGACAGCGCCTAGACCGGCCGGCCGGCCTCCCGGGCGATCATCGCCAGCATCGAGCGGCGGATCAGCGCACTGCCGGGGTGGACCACCCGCCAGTAGCGCTTGACGGTGAGCAGCGTGTCCACGTCGGAGGTTTTGATCCGGGTCTCGGTGATGAGTCGGCTGTGTTCTTTCGGGGCCGGCTCGACCAGGAAGTTCCACGCCACCAGGGCCTCGCCCTCTGCCGGTCCGGCGCGGAAGAGTTCCCGCCCGGCCGGCTGCAGCTTGGCGGATGCCTTCCAGAAGCGCCCAGTCACCCCCAGAACGATTTCCTGGCCGGGGCGCTCCGCCACCAGCCCGAACCCCTCCTTGGTGATCCGGTCGAGCGTGAGCGCCGAATGGCGCTTGCGCCGGCGGAGCCGGTCCGCGGTTTCTCGGGGGGCGACCAGGAGTGCCGGAATCGCCCGCAAGGCAAAGAGCAGGGCAATGAGCCTGGACTTGCCGAAATCGACGGTGCTGAGCGCGGCGAACACTTTGCCGGGGGGCGCGTGCACGCCCCGGACGTGCTTCATCACGACGTCCGGCTCGGGCATCAGCTCCTGGATCAGGGTTGCCATGCGCCGAGCCGCCAGAGGACGAAGGCGTGGTCGAGGGCGATCTCCCGGAGCCGGTCATAACGGCCCGAGGCGCCTCCGTGCCCCGCGCCCATGTTGGTGAGAAAAACCAGCGGGTTGGCGTCGGTCTTGAGCGTACGCAGGCGCGCCACGTATTTGGCTGGCTCCCAGTACATCACCTGGCTGTCGTTGAGCGAGGTGCGGACCAGCATCGTCGGGTAGTCCCTCCGGGCAAGGTTGGTGTAGGGACAGTAGGGCCGGAGCCAGTGGTACTGTTCCAGAATCTTCGGGTTGCCCCACTCCTCGTACTCGCCCACGGTGAGCGGGAGCGAGTCGTCCAGCATCGTGTTGATGACGTCCACGAACGGTACCTGGGCCAGCACCACCCGGAAAAGGTCCGGACGGAAGTTGGTCACCGCGCTGACGAGAAGGCCACCGGCACTGCCGCCCTCGATGGCCAGAAGCTGCGGCGCGGTGCGTCCTTCCCGAATCAGCGCCTCGGCCACCGCCAGAAAATCGGTGAAGCTGTTCATCTTGTGGGCCATCCGGCCGGCGTCGTGCCAGCGTTTGCCCAGCTCGCCGCCGCCCCGCACGTGGGCAAAGGCGATCAACACACCCCGGTCGAGCAGCGAGAGCCGGTTGGAGGAGAAGCCCACTGGAAAGGGGATCCCGTACGCGCCGTAGCCGGTGAGCAGCGCCGGCGCGGGCGCTCCAAGCGGTGGCTCGCGGCGGAACACCAGGGAGACCGGAATCGGGGTGCCGTCGGGGGCGGGCACCGAGAGGCGGGCGCAGCCGTAGCGCTCGGGGTCGAAGCCGCCCAGCACCTCGCGGCGCTTGAGCAGGGTGCTCTCGCCGGTGCCCAGGTCGTAGTCGTACACCGAGCCGGGGGTGACGGGCGACTCGTACCCGTAGCGGAGCTGCCCGGTGTTCCATTCCGGGTTAGGGCCGGCGTAGGCTTCGTAGACCGGCTCGGGAAAGGTGACGTAGCGCGCGGCGCCGCTGGTCCGGTGGGTGATGCGGATCTGGACCAGCCCCGCCTCGCGCTCCCAGGCCACCCAGTGGCCGGCAAAGCCGTCCACGCCCTCGATCATCACGGCTTCGCGGTGGGGCAGCACCTCGGCCCAGGGAGCCTTCTCGGGATCGTCGTCGGGCACCTGGACCACGCGGAAGCCGGGGCCGATATCGTTCATCCGGAGCAACCAGCCCCGGCCCAGGTGATCGGCTTCCACCTCGCGGCCGGCGACCCGCGGCGCGAGCATCGTCCAGGGCGAGGCGGGGGCGGCGGCCGGGAGGAAGCGGAGCTCGGAGGTGGTGTGGCTGTCGATCGAGAGGAGGATGTGGGCGCGGCTCCGGGTGCGCTCGACCGACACGCGGAACCGCTCGTCGTCTTCCTGGTAGACCAGAGATCCCTTCGCTTCGCTCGGGATGACACCGTTCGCTTCGCCCGGGATGACTCTGCGCCAGAGCTGGTAAAAGCGCTTGGCGCTGTCCTCCACGGCGTGGAAGAGGGTGCGATTGTCGGCGGCCCAGGCGGTGGCGCCAGCCTTCTCGATGGGGCCGAGGACGATCGCGCCGGTGGCGATCTCCCGCACCACCAGGGTGTACTCGCGGTAGCCGGTGGTGTCGGTGGAGTACGCCATGAGCCGGCCGTCGTCGCTGATCTCGAGCACGCCCAGGGCCATGAAGCTGTGGCCCTGGGCCAGGGCGTTGAGATCAAGCAGCACGATTTCCGGAGCATCGAGGGACCCCTGCTTGCGGCAGTAGATCGGGTATTGCTTCCCCTCCTCGGTGCGGGAGTAGTACCAATAGCCGCCGTCGAGATAGGGAACCGAGAGGTCGGTCTGCTTGATGCGGCCCAGCATCTCGTCGTAAAGCCGCTGCTCCAGGTCTTTGATGGGGGCGAGCAGCGCCTCGCCGTAGGCGTTCTCGGCCTCGAGGTAGGCGCGGACGGCGGGGTCGTCGCGCTCGCGAAGCCAGGCGTAGTCGTCGTCGAGCCGCTCGCCGTGGATCACCGTCGGGTGGGGGCGGCGGGGGGCGAACGGGGGAGTCATCGACCGAGCGTGGCGGTCAGCCGCTCCTTTGCCGCCGGCCACTCGTCGTCCAGGATGCTGTAGCACACCGCGTCGCGCACGTAGCCGTCGTGGTTGACGCGCTGTTTCCGGAACACGCCCTCCTTCACCGCCCCGATCCGCTCCAGCGCTTCCTGGGAGCGCAGGTCGCGGCCGTCGGTCGTGAACTGGACCCGGAGTGCGCCGAGATCCTCGAACGCATGCTTGAGGAGCAGGAGCTTGCATTCGGTGTTCACCCCGCTGCGCTGGGCCGAGGCGGCGAGCCAGGTCCAGCCGATCTCCAGCGTCCGCCAGTTGCGATGGATCTCCAGATAGCGGGTGGATCCGATGGCGCGGCCGGTTTCCGGATCCACGATGGCGAAGGGGAGCTGTTCGCCAGTGGCGGCGAGCTTCCACGCCTCGTCGATCCACCGGGCGACCTCGGCCACGGTGTTGGGCTGGGCGATCGCCAGGTAGCTCCAAATCTCGGGATCGGCGCCGGCCGCGAGGAGATCTTCGGCGTGCGACGGGTCGAGCGGCTCCAGCGTGACGGCGTCGCCGTAGAGAACCACCGGGGTGGGATTCATCCGCGCACTCCCGAGCGAGACAAGGCCTCGAGGCGGATGACCGCCCGATCGAGGAGCTCGAGCGTCTTGCAGAAGGCGAATCGGGTCTGGCGGGCGCCGTCTTCCGGTTGGCTGAAGAAGCTGGTGCCCGGCACCGTGGCGATGCCGCCCTCGACGGTGAGCCAGGTGGCGAACTCCGGCGCGGGCAGGTCGGAGAGGGCGGAAAAATCGGCCAGGATGTAGTAGGCGCCCTCCGGGGCCACGCAGCGGAAGCCCGCCTGGACCAGGGCGCCCATCAGGATCTCGCGGCGAGCCCGGTACTCGCCGGCGAGGTTGTCGTAGTAGTCGCGGCCCAGGGTGTCCATGGCGACGGCGAGGCCCTCCATGAGAGGGGCGGGCGCACCGACGGTGAGGAAGTCGTGGACCTTGCGGATCGCGTCGGTGACAGCGGCGGGGGCGACGATGGTGCCGATCCGCCACCCGGTGATGCTGTAGGTCTTGGAGGCGCCGGAGATGGTGACGGTGCGCTCCCGCATTCCCGGCAGTGTGGCCATGGGAATGTGCTCGCCGCTGTACCGGATGTGCTCGTAGATCTCGTCGGTGACGGCCCAGGCGTCGTGGCTGCGGCAAAGGCCGGCGATGGCTTCCAGCTCGGTCCTGGTGAGCACCCGCCCCGACGGGTTGCCCGGGGTGTTCACGATGATGGCGCGGGTCTTGTTCGAGAAGGCCGATTTGAGACGGTCCAGGTCGAGCGGTTGGCCGGGAAGGAGGGGCACGAAGACCGGGTTGGCGTCGCAGAGGATCGCGTCGGGTCCGTAGTTCTCGTAGAACGGCTCGAAGACGATCACCGCTTCGCCGGGGTTGACGATGGCGAGCAGAGTGGCGGCCATGGCTTCGGTGGCGCCGCAGGTGACGGTCAGCTCGGTCTCGGGGTTCACCGCCATGCCATACCAGTCGTGGTACTTCCGCGCCAGCGCGTCGCGGAGGCGCTTGGAGCCCCAGGTGATCGCGTACTGGTTGATGTCGGCCTGGATGGCGGCGGCCGCGGCGTCTTTGAGGACCTGGGGCGCGGGGAAATTGGGGAATCCCTGGGCCAGGTTGATCGCTTGGTGTTCGGTGGCGAGGCGGGTCATCCCACGGATGACAGACTCGGTAAAGCCGTGGGTGCGGCGGGCCGTTTTCATCCCGTAGAGTAAGACGGATCCGGGTCGGCGGGAAGGTGGTACATTGGGCGAATCTCCCAAGGGGAATGCGTATGCCCCGCCCGTGCCTCCTCGTCGCCCTGGCAGCATTCGCGTGCGGCCAGCCCTCGGGACTCGATCTGTCCCGCTATGAGATGGTGGACCTGTCGCACGCCTACAGCCCGTCGACGCTCTACTGGCCCACGTCGCCCGGGGGCTTCACCTTCACGCCGATCCATGTGGGGCCGACGCCGGCCGGCTTCTTTTATTCGGCCTACAGCTTCGCCTCGCCGGAGCATGGAGGGACCCATCTCGACGCGCCGGTCCACTTCGATTCGGCCGGCGTGCCGGTGGACCGGGTGCCGCTGGCGCGGCTGGTCGCGCCCGCCGTGGTGATCGACGTCACGGCCCAGGCCGCCACCGAGCCCGACTACCGGCTGACCGTCGCGGATGTGGAGGCGTTCGAAGCGGCGCATGGGAAGATCGCGCCGGGCAGCATCGTCCTCCTGCGGACCGGATGGAGCGCGCACTGGGGGAACCGGAAGGCGTATTTCGGAGACGACACCCCGGGCGACGCGAGCAAGCTCCACTTCCCCGGTTTCAGCGAGGATGCCGCGCGCCTCCTGGTCGAGGAGCGCCGGGTCGCGACGATCGGCATCGACAGTCCGTCGGTGGACTACGGGCCATCCCTCGATTTCGTGGTGCACCGCCTTGGGGCGCCGCGCGGGGTGCCGAACCTGGAGAATCTCACCAATCTTGACCGGCTGCCGCCCACCGGGGCCATGGTGTTCGCCCTGCCGATGAAGATCGAGGGCGGGTCGGGCGCGCCGCTCCGGGCGGTGGCGCTGGTGCCGAAGCCGTAGGGAACTTCTGATCAAGTCATCGTGAGGCCCCGATGGTGCCGTGCTGATCTCTGAGATTGCTTCGGCCGCTGCGCGGCTCGCAATGACCAGTCGATTGTCACCCTGAGGGAGCGCTGCGACCGAAGGGGCGATTCCGCACGAAGCTTCGCCCCTTCGCGTCGCTCAGGGTGACAACCCTGCATCAAGGGGTGCCGAAGCAGTAGAACAGTCCGTTCCCGCCGGTCGCCTGCAAATTGGTCTGACCACATCCCCGGGACGGGTGGGCCGAATTCCAGGAGGTGGGGTTGGCGCCCCCGCCCTGCCGGTCGAAGTGTCCCACCGTGGCGCTGCCGTCCGCCGCACTGCTGGTCCAGTTCCCACAGGTGACGTCGCCGGTTCCCGTCGCCAGCGTGCCGTCCGGGTTCGATCCGGTCAGAATGTCGTGCATGTTCGGGGTGTCGCCCCGCCCGTTGACGAT
>JAXIPC010000193.1:0-12454 GCA_045403135.1 Gemmatimonadales bacterium
GTGGGGATGGTGGCGCTGCTGCAGATCGGAATCTGGACCGGCGCGGCCACGCTGTTCTCGACCTACAAGGACCAGATCATGTCGGCGCTGGGCGTAGCCAGCTCGGGGCCGCTGCCGCTGGCGCTGCCGTCGATGGCGCCGGATCTGTTTCTGGTGTTCCTGATTTTCTTTGCGCTCGGATTCCTGCTCTACGCCGCCGCATATGCCGCGGTCGGCGCCATGTGCAACACCACCCAGGACGCCCAGCAGCTCCAGTTCCCGGTCATGATGTTCGTGATCGCCGGGTTCTTCTCGGTGTTCGCGCTGATTCGGGATCCCAACGGTACGGCTGCCCAGGTGCTGAGTTACGTGCCGCCGCTGGCGCCATTCGTGGTGCCGATGCGGTACTCGATCGCCCCGCTTCCCTGGACGCAGCTGGGCGGATCGATTCTGGCCGCGATCGTGGGGTTGGTGCTGGTGGTCTGGGTTGCGTCGCGGATCTACCGGGTGGGGATCCTGAGCTACGGCAAGAAGGCGACGCTTCGGGACATGGTACGGTGGATTAGAACGGCGTGAGGAAGGGCGGAAAGGCGGAAAGGCGGATAGACGGATAGGGGTAGGGCGGACCAGGAATGTCCTAAACGATCCGCCCGTCCGCCTACTTGTCTGGCATCGGCGTCACGCGCAGATACGGCTTCTTCGCCACGAATCCCTTGGGAAATTTCTTCTTCGCATCCTCGTCGGAGACGGCGGGCACGATGATCACGTCCTCCCCATGCTTCCAATCCACCGGAGTCGCCACCGAATAATCGGCGGTGAGCTGGAGCGAATCGATGACGCGGAGCAGCTCGTCGAAGCTGCGGCCAGTGCTGGCGGGGTAGGTGATCGTGAGCTTGACCTTGTTGTCGGGCCCAATCACGAAGACCGAGCGGACCGTGGCGTTCTCGCTGGCGTTGGGGTGGATCATGTCATAGAGGACGGCGACGGTGCGATCGGCGTCACCGATCATCGGGAAGTTCACCGCGTGGCCGGTCACATCCTTGATGTCCCCTTCCCACTTCAGGTGCGAGGTCACGGAGTCCACGGAGAGCCCGATGATCTTGCAATTGCGTTTCTCGAATTCCGATTTGAGCTGGGCGGCGCGGCCCAGCTCGGTGGTGCACACCGGAGTGAAATCTTTGGGGTGGCTGAAGAGCACCGCCCAGGAGTTTCCTTTCCAGGCGTGAAAGGAGACGGGACCCTGGGTGGTGTCGGCGGTAAAGTCGGGGGCGAGATCGCCGAGGCGGATGGCCATAGGAACTCCGGGTGAGCAGTGAGCGGTGAGCGGGAAGTGCCCGATCGTGCCAGCGCTACTATAGACGCGGAGAACATACAGTTTCTCTCACCAAGGGACACCCCTGATTCTCCGCTGCCGAGCGCTTAGTTTCTCTGGATGGACCAATACGACGTTCTGGTGATCGGGGGAGGGCACGCCGGCACCGAGGCCTGCGCCATGGCGGCGCGGTCGGGGGCGCGTACGCTCCTGCTCACCCAGCACCTCGAGACCATAGGCCAGATGTCGTGCAACCCCGCGATCGGGGGGATCGCCAAGGGCACGGTGGTGCGGGAAGTCGATGCCCTTGGTGGAGTTATGGGGCGAGCCACCGATATGGCTCGGATCCAGTTCCGGATGCTCAATCGGTCGAAGGGCCCGGCGGTGTGGTCGCCCAGAGCGCAGTGCGACCGCGGACTGTACCGCCGAGCGGTTCGGACGCTGCTGGAGCGGCTTCCCAGTCTGCGGTTCGCGCAGGGGACGGCGGCGCGCTTTTTCATCGAGGGCGCGCGGGTGACCGGCGTTGAGACGACCGACGGCCGCCGGTTCCTGGCCCGATCGATCGTGATTACGGCGGGGACGTTCCTGCGCGGACGGATACACATGGGGCTGGCGGCTCCGGTCCCGGCGGGACGGGCGGGGGAGGCCCCGTCGATCGAAATCTCTCAAGCCATTGTTGATCTTGGAGTTACGGTCGGACGCTTCAAGACAGGAACCCCCCCCAGGATCGACGGGCGGACGGCGGATCTCGCCTCGCTGGTCCGCCAGGACGGGGAGGAGCAGCCCTTCTGGTTCTCCTTCTACGAGCGGGCTCGGCATCCGGCGCAGCTCCCCTGTTACCTGACCCACACGACCGAACGACTGCGGGACATCATCACTGCGCACCTGTCGGAGTCGGCGATGTACGGGGGTGCCATCAGCGGTCGAGGCCCGCGGTACTGTCCCTCAATCGAGGACAAGATCGTCCGGTTCCCCGATGCGCCTCGACACCAGGTGTTTCTGGAGCCCGAAGGCCTCGACACGACAGAGATGTACGTCAACGGGCTTTCGACGTCGCTCCCGGTTCAGGTACAGCTCGATTATCTGAGGTCAGTGCCCGGGCTCGAGCGAGTGGAGATGACACGGCCGGGGTACGCGATCGAATACGACTACTTCCCACCGACCCAACTGGAGCCTACGCTCAGGGTTCGGGGCATTGACGGACTCTATTTCGCCGGCCAGATCAACGGGACCACTGGGTACGAAGAGGCTGCGGGACAAGGAGTTGTGGCTGGGCTGAATGCCGCGGCAGCCGCACTGGAGCGGGCTCCGGTTTCGTTCCGCCGCGACGAGGCTTTTCTCGGCGTCCTGGTAGACGATCTGGTGACTCGGGGGGTGGATGAGCCGTATCGGCTCTTCACATCGCGGGCAGAGTTCCGCTTGATGCTCCGACAGGACAACGCGCTCCGCAGGCTCTTCCCGACAGCAGAACGGCTCGGCCTCCTGACCGGGGCGGAGCGGCGCAGCGCGGCGGATCGCCTGGCGGCGGAGGAACGGGTGATGGCGTACGCGGACGAGACCCCGATTCCGCCGGGTGCGGCGAACGGGCTCCTGGAATCGTCGGGGTCCGCACCGATCTCGGAGCCGGTCCGGCTTTCCGAGCTGGCTCGCAGGCCTGGAGTAGAGCTGGCGCAGCTCCTCTCGGCTACCGGCTACCAGATCGCCGAGGGAGAAGGGGACTGGGCCGCGATCGAGCTACGGTACGGCGGGTATATGGAGAGGGAGCGGGAGCTGGCGGGGAAGATGGTGGAGATGGAGGATTTCGGTATCCCGGAGACCCTGCAGTTCAGCGAGCTCGACAGCTTGTCCTACGAGGCGCGGGAGAAGCTGACGCGCCATCGACCCGCTAGCCTTGGTCAGGCGGGACGGATTCCCGGTGTGACACCAAGCGATCTCCAGAACCTCGTCATGGAGGTGCTGAAGAGCAGAGGCTAGTGCCCGCCTTTGTCGTGTTTCACGTGAAATCCCGCCCGACCAAGTCATTTGATCCACGGATTACACAGATGAAAAACAGACAGAACACGTGAAACCTGCCGTCTCGTCCCACCAGGTCACCTGCGTCATCCATGCAATCCGTGGATTCCTCAAACAGTGGGTTCGATGTTCAGAAAAAGCCTTGTGCGTTAGTCGTTTTCGAGCCCAACCAGTGCTCTTTTGTACTGTTTCACGTGAAAACAGTACTAGCAGTCGGTGGAGATAGCTCCTATATTCGTAGTGAGGGGTGATGGTAGAATCTATCTTGATAGTTAATTCTATATACTACATATACTTACCTCATAATGCACTCAGCCCGCACCATCGCGATTGCCAATCAAAAAGGCGGGGTAGGGAAGACTACAACGGCGGTTAACCTCGCCGCATCCTTGGCGATTGCCGAGCGGCGCACCCTGCTGGTCGATGCCGACCCTCAGGGCAACGCGACCAGCGGGGTAGGCGTGGCGAAGGACCCGGCGCGGCCTTCCCTCTACGAACTGCTGGTCGAGCACCGCCCCCTGAGCGAGATCGTCCAGCGCGACGCCGAGCTGCCGTTCCTCTCGATTCTGCCCGCGACGCAGGATCTGGTCGGAGCGGAGCTCGAGCTGGTCAATGTTGAGAAGCGGGAAGCCCGCCTGCGCGAGGCGCTGCGCCCGGCGCTGGCATCGTACGACTACATCATCATCGATTGTCCGCCGTCGCTCGGGCTCATCACCCTGAACGTGCTCTCGGCCGCGCACGGCGTGATCGTCCCGATTCAATGCGAGTACTACGCGCTCGAAGGCATCTCGCAGCTGCTCAACACGATCCGGCTGGTGCAGCAGAATTTCAATCCCGATCTGGCGCTCGACGGCGTACTGCTCACCATGTACGATTCGCGACTCAATCTCTGCCGTCAGGTGGCCAAGGACGCCAAGGAGTACTTCGGACTCAAGGTCTTCAAGACGGTGATTCCGCGCAATGTGCGTCTCGCGGAGGCGCCGAGCTTCGGCAAGCCGATCCTGATGTACGACGTGCAATCGGTGGGCGCCAAGAGCTATCTCTCGGTTGCCCAGGAGTTGCTCCGTCGGGCCGAATCGCCCGAGAGCGCTTCGGACGTTGCATTGCCGCGGGGGACCAGTCGCGCGGCAGGGGAGGTTCACTCATGACCGAAACCAGGCGGATGGGCCGCGGGTTAGAGGCCTTGCTCGGGCCCATTTCCCGGGAAGACGCTCAGGCGAACGGCGGGTTGCGGGAGCTCCCGGTCTCCGCGATCGGACCCAATCCCTATCAGCCGAGACGCGAGTTCGACGAGACCCAGCTCAAGGAGCTCGCCGACTCGATCGAGGCGTCCGGACTTCTGCAGCCGATCGTGGTGCGTCCGCGGCCCAACGGCCGCTATGAGCTGATTGCCGGCGAGCGCCGCTGGCGCGCGATCCAGCGGCTCGGCTGGCAGAAGGTGCCCGCGGTGGTGAAGGACGTGGACGATCGCGCCCTGCTCACGCTGGCGCTGATCGAAAACCTTCAGCGCGACGATCTCTCGCCCATCGACGCCGCCCTCGGATATCACCGGCTGATGCAGGAATTCACGATGCCACAGCAGGAGGTGGCGCGTCTGGTCGGCAAGGATCGCTCGACGGTGAGCAACACGCTCCGTCTGCTCAAGTTGCCAGTGGAGGTGCAGCAGCTCCTGCAACACCGGCAGCTCTCGGAGGGTCATGCGCGGGCGCTGCTCGCCCTCACCGACGAGAAGGAGATGACCCGGCTCGGCCGGGAATGCGCCGCTGCGGACTGGTCGGTGCGGGACCTCGAGGCGCGGGTCCGCGGGGAGCGGCTCAACGGCGCCCCGGTAGCACGCAAGACGATCCGGCGGCCCAAGCCCGTCGCGAGAAATCCCAGCGCCGATGTACGACTGGTGGAGGACGCCCTGCGCAAGCGGCTGCAAACCGATGTGCGGGTTACGGCGCGGCGGCGAGGGCGCGGCGCCGTCACCATCCACTACTACTCGAACGACGATCTGGGGCGCGTGCTCGAGCTCATCCTGGGCGAGCCCTTCGGAGGATGAGCAGCGGCGGGAGCGGGGCGGGGGGACGTCGCAAGGTTTCCGTCATCGTCCAGCGGGACGGCGCGTCGCAGTCCAGCACCTTTCGCTTTCCGATCTGGGCCTTCCGGATCGCGCTCGTCGGCGCGGTCGCCATCACGATTCTACTGGTCCTCGCCGTCGCCTTCTACGGGCCGATCGCCCGGCAGGCCAGCCGAGTCCCCCAACTGGAGCGCCAAGTCGACCGGCTCCGCACCGACAATCTCCGGGTGCGAGAACTTGCAGCCGCCCTGGACAGCGTCGTCCTCAACTATGAACGGCTCCGCACAATGGTCGGGGCCGACATTGTGCCCGACCCGGTTATGCTCAGCAGCACCCTTCCCGTGGCCCCGGCGATTTTCGCGGCCAGCCCGGACGCGGAGGCGATTTACGAGATCGGCCCCTCGGCCCCCCGGCACTGGCCCCTTGCCGAGCGCGGCTATGTCACACGGGGCCAGGCGCTTGCGGACAGCACCCAGGAAGATCACCCTGGCATCGATATCGCAGTGCCAGTGGGGAGTGTGGTGCGCGCCTCCGGTGGGGGTGTCGTCCTGCAGACCGGGGAGCACGAGCAGTATGGTCGTTTCGTTCTCCTGGAGCATCCGGACGGATACCAGTCCATGTACGGCCACCTCTCCCGCGTGATCGCGGTGCAGGGCGCCGTTGTCAACGCGGGTCAGGTCATCGCCCGCAGCGGCAACACCGGACGGTCGTCGGCGCCACACCTCCACTTCGAGATCCGGCTGAACGGGATCTCGATCGATCCCGAGACGATGGTGAAGGAGGTACAGTGATGGGCATCTTCTTTTCGGCTCCTCCGACCAACGGGTTCCCCGCGGTCGAGCGCCGGCGGAACAACGGGATCCAGCCCGGGCTCTCGATCGTGGCGAAAGACCTGACGATCGCCGGCGATCTCCAGGCCGAGGGAATCGTGCGCATCGAAGGCCGCGTCGTGGGCAACCTCCATGTCAGCGACCAGGTGCTGATCTCCGAGGGCGGGATCGTGGAGGGCGACGTGGTTGCCCGCGAGGTGGTGGTCGCGGGCCGGGTACATGGCTGCATCAACGGCGAGGAACGGGTGGAGGTGCAGAGCTCCGCCGTGGTGCACGGCGACATCACCACCCGCCAGCTCACCATTCAGGAAGGCGGACAGGTGAATGGTTGTGTGAAGATGGAAGTGGTCGCGGCGGCGATGGTGTCGGCGGCGGTGGCGTTGGAGTAGAAGCTAGGAGGCTAGGAGGCAAAGAGGCGACGGCGTACTTTCCGGTCATGAACCGTCTCCTTCCAGTCCTACTGCTCGCCCTCGTGGATTCGTGCGGGAAACCGCCGGCCACGGGGGCTTTTCGCGTCGGGCTCATCACGCCGGGATCGATCGCCGACGCGGCGTGGAACTCGGGTGCGTATGCCGGGCTCAACATCATCCGGGATTCGCTCCAGGCTGAGGTCAGTCACGTGGAGGCGCGCACGCCGAGCGAGCAGCAGGAGGCGCTTCGGGCGTACGCCGAGCAGGGGTACGACCTCGTGTTCGGCCACGGGTTCGAATTCCAGGGTCCCGCGGAGCGTATCGGCGACCAGTACCCCCGGACGATCTTCGTGGTGACATCGGGAGAGCGCGTCTCCGCCGCGGGAAATGTCGTCCCGATGGTGTTCGGCATCGGAGAAGCCACCTACCTGGCCGGCATGGTGGCAGGTGGGATGACCAAGTCGAACAAGATCGGCTTCGTGGGGGGCATCGAGCTGCCGCCGATCAAGCGGGGCTATGAGGGCTGGCTCAAAGGCGCGCGGGCAGTGAATCCGCGAGTAGACAGCCGATTGGCGTACCTCAACACCTTCGACGATGTCGCGGCCGGACGTGAAGCCGCGCTGGCGATGATTCGCCTGGGCGTGGATGTGCTGCACCACAACGCGGACCAGGCCGCCCTCGGCCTGTTCCAAGCCGTCAAGGAAAGCCCCGGCGTGTACGCCATCGGAGCGAATGCCGACCAGAGCTCCCTGGCGCCCGACAACGTCCTCGGCTCGGTGGTGATCGATCTTCCGCGTGCTTTTCTGGCGATAGCCCGCGACGTGAAGAGCGGGAACTTCAAGCCCAAGGTGGAAGCGTTCGGGCTGGCCGGCGGTGTGGTGCGGTACGATCCGAACCCGGGTCTTCGGGAGCGGGTCCCGGCGGCGCTGGATGCCCGGGTGCGGGCGGCGGCGGATTCGATAGCCAGAGGGAGGGGAGCTGGGGGCTAGGGAGCTAGGTAGTCAGGGGGGGCCGGTTATCCTTCCAAGATGACCGTCACGGTCCCCCTTACCGACATCGCCGCCTACCTGGACCAGTACCTCCGGATCCGCGAGGTCCCGGACGAGCCGAACGCGGTGAACGGTTTGCAGGCGCTGAACGGCTCGGGCCGGGTGGGCCGGATCGTCGCGGCGGTGGATGCGTCGCTCGCCACGATCGCCGGAACGGCTGGAAGCTATTCGCAGCCGACCCTGCTCATTGTACATCACGGTCTCTTTTGGGACGGGAATGTCCCGTTGACGGGGCGGCGCTACCGACGGATCCGGGCCCTCTTTGACGGCGACGTTGCCCTCTATTCCGCCCACATTCCGCTCGACGTTCACGCCGAGGTCGGCAATAACCATGTGCTGGCGCGGCGTCTCGGCCTCGCAGACATCGCGCCCTTCGACCTCTACCGCGGCATCCCCCTGGGAGTGCAGGGCACCCTCGCGCCAGGCGCTCCGCGCGAAGAGCTGGTGGCCCGGCTCGAGCGAGAGCTTGGAGGCAAAGCACGGCTCATCCCGGGGGGGCCAGCGAGGTCGCAGCGCGTAGGCATCATCACCGGCGGCGCCGGCGACCGGATTCGGATCGCGGCGGAGGCCGGGCTCGATACCTATGTCACCGGTGAAGGACCCCATCACACCTACTTCGACGCGACGGAGCTCGGTATCAACGCGATCTATGCCGGACACTACGCCACGGAAACCGTGGGGGTGAAGGCGCTGGCCGAGCATCTGTCGGCACAATTCGGGATACCGTGGGAGTTTCACGATCATCCGACGGGGCTGTGACCCCGTGACCAGTGACCCGTGAGCGGTAGGCGGTGACGGCCCCCGCGCTCGAACTCCGTGGGATCTCCAAGGCCTTCGGCTCCGTGCAGGCATTGCACGGGGCCGATTTTTCGCTGGCTCCGGGCGAGGTGCACGCCCTGCTGGGCGAAAACGGCGCGGGCAAGTCGACCCTGATGCACATCGCGTCCGGGATGACCGGGCCGGATCGGGGCACGATTTGGGTTCGCGGGGCTCGAGTCTCCATCCGGTCTCCCCGGGACGCGCGGGCGCTCGGAATCGGCATGGTGCACCAGCATTTCACCTCGATTGGAGCGCTGACGGTTGGCGAAAATGTGGCGCTGGCGGTTGGAAGACGGACGGGAGGACGGGACGACGGGAGGACGGGAACTGCCTTGCCGGCCCGGTTAATGGAGGGCTTGCCGACGAGGGAGCGGGTGGACACGCTGACCGTTGCCCAACGGCAGCGGCTCGAAATCGTGAAGGCGCTGGCCACCGGCGCCACGATCCTCCTCCTGGACGAGCCGAGCGCGGTATTGGCCCCCAGCGAAGTGGAGGAGCTCCTCGCGCTGGTGCGAGAGTTCACGGCGAGCGGCGGCTCGGCGGTGCTGATCACCCACAAGCTGCCCGAGGTGTTCCTGGTCTCCGACCGGGTGACAGTACTCCGGGCGGGTCGGGTGACGCTGCACGCCCCGGTTCAACGTCAGACTCCGGCCAGCCTGGCGGAGGCAATGATAGGTCACGCTCCCGCAAGGCTCATCGCCGACGTGCTGGGCGAGCCGGAACTTCAAGTGAAACGCGCCGTCCCGGACGCCGCCCGCTCCGGCCCGGCCGTTCGGGTGGGAGACATCGACGTCCTGGCGGGCGAGCTGGTCGGAATCGCGGCTGTGCTGGGCAACGGCCAGCGCGAGCTGCTCCGCTCGATCGCCGTTGGCCGGGGCACCGCCTTCGTGCCGGAGGATCGCACCATCGAGGGGCTGATTGGCATCATGTCGGTGACCGAGAACATGGTGCTCGGTCTCGACACAGACCCACGGTGGACCCGGGGTGTACGGCTCGACTGGAGCGCCGCGCGGGCACGCACCGCCGAGCTGATCGAGCGCTTCGGCATCCGCGCGCCTGGCCCCGATGCGCCGGCAGGCACTCTGTCGGGCGGAAATCAGCAAAAGGTGGTCCTGGCCCGGGCGCTGGAGCAGGGACCCCGAGTGCTGGTGGCCGAGAACCCCACCCGCGGGCTCGACATCCAGGCGACCGTGGAGATCCACGACCGGCTCCGCGCCGCCGCCGCGCAGGGCGTGGCGGTGCTGGTGTACAGCACCGACCTCGACGAAGTGCTGGAGCTTTCACATCGGGTGCTGGTGGTGCATGCGGGCAAGGTACGGGAGGCGCCGAAGGGTGCGGACCGGCGGGTTGTGGGGGAGATGATGCTTGGACTAGGCGAGAGGTAAGAGGTGAGAGGGAAAAGCCTTCGCGCCACCATCACTGCCTCTGTGGCGCTGGGGGCCGGGTTTTTCGTCCTCGCGCTCGGGCTGGCGATTGCGGGTTATGATCCTTTCCTTGCCATGGGCGCGCTCTGGCGGGGGGCGTTTGGCTCGTGGTACGCGTTCGGCTCGGGGACGCTGGTGCGAGCGGTTCCCCTCATCATTATCGGTCTCGGTGTCGCGCTCGGGTTCCGGGCCGGCGCGTTCAATATCGGGGCCGAAGGCCAGTTCTACGCCGGCGCCATTGCGGCCACCTGGGTGGGATTGCAGGTCGCGGCCTGGCCGGGACCACTGGCCGTGGGCGCGGTGTGGGCCGCCGCCGCCGCCGCGGGGCTGGCCTGGGTTGCTCTCCCGGTGCTGCTCAAGGTGAAGTGGGGCGTGCTGGAGGTGATCTCCACGCTGCTGCTGAACTTCGTGGCCGAAGCCCTGGTGAGCTTTGCGGTGACCGGTCCGCTGCAGGAGGCGCAGCGGGTCTACCCCCAGAGCGATCCCATCGCCGATTCCGCGAGGCTTCCGACCCTGGCCGGGAGCAGGCTCCACCTTGGGCTCCTCCTCGCGGTTGGTCTTGCCTTCACACTCTGGTGGGTCTTTACCCGCACGCGCGCGGGCTTCCGGTTGAAGGCGGTCGGCACCGGCCCGCTGGCGGCGGAGATCAGCGGACGGATCCCGGTCAAGCGTGTGGTGGCGTTCTCGCTGCTCGTTTCGGGTGCGCTCGCCGGACTGAGCGGAGGGGTCGAGATCAGCGGCGTCACCTACGCGTTGTTCCAGAATCTTTCGCCGGGCTACGGCTTCACTGCCATCGCGGTGGCACTGCTGGCACGACTGCATCCGCTGGGCATCGTCGCCACCGGCCTGCTGTTCGGCGCGCTGGAGTCCGGCGCCCTGGGGATGCAGCGGGAGGCCGGAGTGCCCGCCGTGGCGGTGCAGGTGGCCGAGGCGGTGATCATCCTGGTGGTCCTTCTGGCCGACGTACTGGCTCGGCGAGCGGTGTCGCGCCAACCGGTGCCGCAGGAAGCGGCATGATCGACGAATCCGTCGTCCTCTCCGGTTTTCTGGCCGCGGCGATCCGGATCTCGACCCCGCTGCTGCTCGCGGCCACCGGCGAAATGCTCAACGAGCGAGCCGGCGTTATCAACCTCGGCGTCGAAGGAGCGATGCTGGCTGGGGCGCTCGCATCGGCGCTCGGCGCAACGGCGGGGGGACCGTGGACCGGGGTGCTGCTCGCGGTGGCAGCCGGGGTTCTGGTGTCCGGAGTATTCGCCGCAGTCGCGATCGGCGCCCGGGCGGACCAGATCATCACCGGCACCGCGGTGACCCTGGGGGCGGTGGGCCTGACCGGCGCAGTATATAGGACGGCGTTCGGGGCGGGCGGGCCTGGGCTGTCGCTCCCGACCTTTGCCGCCGTGCCGATCCCGGGCCTTTCCGCCATACCCGTTTTGGGGACGGCGGTCTTCAACCAGCCCCTGCTGACCTATCTCGCCTGGCTCCTGATTCCGGCGGTGGGATGGTTCCTGTTCCGGAGCTGGTGGGGTCTGGCACTCCGCGCCACGGGCGAATCGATCGAAGCGGCGCGCGCCTCAGGGGTTCCGGCCCGCCGGGTTCAGGTGCTGGCGACTCTGGCCGGCGGCGCGCTGGCGGGGCTCGCGGGCGCGACGCTGGTCCTGGCACAGGTGGGGACGTTCGCGGAGAAGATGACCGCGGGGCGCGGCTTCATCGCCATCGCGATTGTGGTCCTGGGACGCTGGCATCCCGGAGGGGTGCTGCTCGCGGCGCTGCTCTTCGGCGCGGCAAGCGCGCTCCAGTTTGCCTTGCAAGCCATGGGGCTCGCGGCGCCTTACCAGCTCTTTCTGGTTTTGCCCTACGTACTGGCCCTGGCCGCGCTGGCCGGAGCGGTGGGGCGGGCGAGGCAGCCTGCCGGCCTGGGCCGGTGAGCGAGGAGAGGAGAGCGGTGGGCGGTGTTGTCAGGCTGAGCGAAGCGAAACCACGGAGCGCCGCCCCTTCGCTTCGCTCAGGGTGACACCTCCCGCGCGGCCAAGACCCCCGCCACCAGGTCAAAGACGGTGTGGACCACCATCGCCACCATCAGGGTGCCGGTCACCGCCACCAGCGCGTGCATCGCGAGCGCCATCAGGAAAATGAAGGGCAGGCTCTTCCATTCCTGCAGCAGGTGCGCCAGGGCGAACGCCGTAGCGAGAATCAGCGCGGCGACCCAGGCATTCCCCAGCGCCTCGCTCAGCACATACATCCCCACACCGCGATAGGCGGCCTCCTCGGCGATGCCGGCAGCAATCGCCATCACCGCGTACAACCCCCACTCCAGCGGCGAGCGGGGTACCATCGCCCTGACGACCATGCGGCGGCGCTCTTCATCGGTGTGCAGTGCCCGGGCGACCTTACGCAACACCAGGTACAGCAGGAACACCGCGACGCCGGCCAGGATCTCCCGAGCGCCGATCGACTCGGTCCGGAAGATGTCGTAGGAGAAATCCCGCGCGGCCAGCCAGGTGAGGAGAAACAGAATGCCCAGCATGAAGAGGGTGCTGAGGTAGACCTGTGCTCGCG
>JAXIPC010000263.1:0-23668 GCA_045403135.1 Gemmatimonadales bacterium
ACCGGAGTGCTGTCGGCCGCGGTGGTGATTCCCGCCACCAGGGCGTTCTTCCCGGTGGCACCGCAGAGGGTGCGCCCGAAGGTCTCTAAAGACGGCACCGCGAAGTCCACCAGGGTCGTGTCGCCGGGGGAGAGCGTCACGCTCAGCCCGGAGGGACGCCCCAGCAGCCCGACCCTCCGGTGCCGTACCGCCACGACGTGGGAGCCCGAGGCGGCCATCGCGAACTCGAACCGGCCCTCGGCGTCGGTCACGATGGAATCCGCGATTCCTTCGACATAGACGATGGCATTCTCGAGCCCCCGGTTCGCGATGCTGTCGTAGATTCGCCCCAGGAGGATCGAGCGGGTGATCCGTCCCAGTGAATCGGCGGCGATCTCGACCGTGGCTCCGCGATCGTTGTATCCGGTTGCCCGAAGCCGGGGCCGGGGCGACCGGTCGGCCCCCAGGACCTCCTCACGCACCAGCTGCGGCCGGCGGATGCGCCACGCGTCCACGATCCACGCCCCGGATGGAAGCCGCCGAAAGGACACCTGTCCTCCCAGGTCCCCGCGCGCGAGCTGTTCGGAGAGCCCGGTGTACCGGTACTCGAGGAACTCGAGCTCGCTGGTGAGCCGATCCACCCAGAGCGTCCCCCGCACATCGGTCACCCGGCGATTGCGAACCGGCTCGAAGGCAAGGCCGACGAGCGTGCCCTCGCCGGGAACCCCCCGGAAGCAATGGCTGACGACGAATTCATCGGAGAGCAGGGACTTGGCGTCGGGCGCCGCATAGATGGCCCGGTCACCCTTCAGCATCACGAATCCGTCCTTGGCCAGCGCTTCGGGGGAAAGGGCCGCGTAGGTGTGGCCCCGAATGATTTTCGAGACGACGAGGTGCTGACGGAGTGGCCGGCCCGACAGATCGAGATCCCGGCTGAACTCCCGGATGTGGAGCGGGAGCTCGGCGCTCTCCCCGGAGATCACGCTCGCCGTGAGTGCCTTTCGAATCTCCTCCCAGAGTGCCACGGCAAGCGCCCCGCCCTGTGAAGTCTGGGTGCAAGCGCTCTCACCTTCGACCGTGAGGGCCGGCAGGTCCAGCTTTTCAGAGGTGAGGTGCAGCTCGCGCCGGAGAGTCTCCCCCGCCCCCAGCGCATAGGGGCCGGCGGTGACACCGGCCCACCCGATACGATCCACCTTGAGCCGGTAACTGCCCGCCGCCGGGACGCGCAATACCAGCCAACCGCTCTCGTTGCTGAGCCCCTGGGCGACCGATCGGCGATCGTCCAGGAGCCGCACGATGGCCCCGACCACCGGCTCGCGGGTGGCTTCGTCGCGAAGCCGGATCTCCATCGTCTGCGCGACAAGCACCGGCGCCGAGGACGCGACGAGGCCAGCGAGGGAGAGCAATCTCCACGCGGCTTGCATGGTGCAGGATTATACCGCCGGACTACTCCGACCGCATACATCGAACGGAGAGACCCCGTGGCCCCTAGGTGATCTTGCCCATGGCCCGGGCCATCGGCTCGAGCCAGCCAATCAGGAAGTTCCTGATGCCGGGGAATTCGGTGGCCAGGAGCGAGAGCAACGGCAGGACCCCGAAGAGCACCAGGTTCAGGACGAACGTCGTGTCCCAGTTCAGCCGGCCCGGATCGGACTTGGAGATCCGGCTCAGGACCTCGTCCTTGTTCATCTGGACCATCATGACGATCACGATGGTGACCGCGCACACCATGAGCGCCAAAAAGACCAGCTCGATCCGGTCCTTGGGATAGAACGGGTACGACGAGAGCAGCGCGGTGGAAAGCAGCAGCGATACCAGCAGGAACAGGCCGAGCCTCCGGAGGTGCTGGAACACCCCCTCGATGTATTCCACGCTCTGAACCGCGAAGTACTCCTCCGCACAGCGCACCCAGACCCGGGCCGGACTCGCAAAGGAGCGGCGGATCTTGCTCGCGGTGCTGGCGAGATCCGGATTGGCCGAGGGATCGGGATCCGACACGACTCTTTCGACGACTTGGATCTCCTCCAGCTCGGGCTCGGCGTCCCACGCTTGGCGGAGGACCGGGTAGATCTCCCGCAGCCGGTGCTCGTGGGCCACGATGGGGGCTGCCTCCTGCTTGGACTCCGCCTCGGTCATGCAGCTGCGAATCCTCGACAACAGCTCGTGGTCGCCCATTCGCTTGTCCGGGTCCGGCTTCCCCTCGAGCCGGTGCTTCGCAATGTTGCGGAGTTCTCGCCACTGGAGGTCGGTCACCGCACCGATGACGTGATGGGCCGACCCGGTGACCACGGAGAATCCGGTCAATCGCGCAATCCGAGGCGGCAGCCGGTCGAACGCCGTGACCAGTGGCAGGCACCGCAGCTCTTCCAGATGCTGCCGGAGCGAGCGCCAGGTCACGAAGAGCCGGCAGACCCCCCATGGTATGGCGATCAGGATGCCAAGGACCCCGGCGGTCAGCAAGACGTCGAACGTCCATACCTGCAGGAGCCAACGCTCGATGGTCCGGGAGAACAAGGACACCAGCGACATGATCACCAGCACGAGCCAGACACCGATCAGTACTCCGCTCACGCCCGGCACCATCATGAACAGCCGCTGCCGGGTATCCCGCACCGTCTTCTGCAGGCCTTTCAGCTCCTCCACGGGCGCCGAATGCGGCGGGGTGAAGAGCAGCTCGAATGGCGTCTGCCTCCGCAGCAACTGGACCCGGGCCAGATGCCAGGTGGCCCACCAGGCGAACCCCAGGGCGCTCAGCAGGAGGGGCGGCAGCGGAGACAGCTCGCCGTCGATCTGAGTGGCACGCACGAAGAAGAGCCACGACTGCGGCGTCTGCGCGGCGCCCATCCTGAGGATGGTGGCCGACACGCTGAGGACCAGGATCAGGTACACCAGGGTCAGAAACGCCACGCCGTAGCGGGAGACGACCTCCAGGATCCAGCTCCAGCGCTCCGGTTTCGGGCTCAGCGATTCCTTCAACAGCCGAATGTCTTCGCCCCGCGTGCTATGGAGGTGCGTGATGGTGCTCCAGGCCGAGGCCAGGAACGCCGTGCCCGCCACCGCGGTCACCAGCAGGAGCAGCAACACCGCCGCCGTCTGGGCACGGTCGCTCCCGCTCAACGCCACGTACACGCTCGCCGCGGGCAGGAAGACGCCCAGCAGTCCGACCATCTGGACCGCCGCATAGAACGTTTCGTGAACTTCGAGCGAGCTGCATTCGACCCGCGCGCGAGTCGTGTCGTACTCCTCGCACTGGGGAACCCCCACGGCCGGCGTGTCCTTCGGCCATCCCCCGATGCCCCGGGGGTGCTTGCGGATGCCGCGCAGAATCAGCAGGCGATCCACGGCCAGGCTCAGCACCAGCAGCGCCAGTACCACCACGACGCCCTTCTGCCCGTAGCTCATCTGCATCGGCCGGTACGTGGGTTCCCCTCCTCCGGGCCCGGCCTGGAGCGTCGCCTGCCGGTCGGCGCCGTTGTGCACGTAACCGGTGTCGGTGAGACCGGGCAGGAAAATCAGCGGTACGAACGACGCGCTGCCCACCGCGGTCAGCCAGACCGGCGGCCGCCCCAGTCCGGGAATGCCCGGCGACTGGTAGTCCACCAGCCTTCCGGTCGTGCCGAGCTGCAGTAGCACCGCGTTGTAGGTCCCTTCGGCGCCCTCGTTGGCGAACGGCATCAGGCGCCCGCCGCCGGTGGAGTCGGCCCGGCTCCAGCGCTGGTTCTCCAGGATCAGCGGGTAGGTGGAGAGTACCAGCATCCCGTGCAGCGACCGGTAGCGGTCGGGCCGGAGGTACAGCACGTTGCTCTCCGACGTGACGAGCTGCACGCTCCGCAAGCGCTTCTTGATCTCTCCCGCCAGGAACAGCTTGTCGCGTACGTCGGTGGCAAGGAGCGCTACCATGCGGATGCCATGCTGATCCAGGCTCCTCACGATCTGGCTGATCAGCTGTTCGATCGCCGGCACCGAGAGCCGCGAGGTCGCCGGCGGGCTCTCGGTGGTGTGATGGTCCTCCTGCAGCGAGAGCGGCGCCCGCACTGCCGGCGCCTGTCCCAGCGCGAGGTGCTGACCCTCGGACTGGTCGGGATGCCGCTCGTACTCCTCCCGGAGGCTCGAGATGTTCATCGGGAACGGAATGGTGAGGAATCCACCCGACGTGTCGGCGGACTCGCCGATCTTGCGGCCGTATTCGGTGGATCCTTCGCTCAGCACCGCGACCTGCCACGGCTCGATCTTGAGCATCTCGACGACCGAGTCGAGGGCCACAAGAAAGGACGAATCGGACTGGACGGTGGCGCGGAACGAGACCGGGGCGCCGCCGGCGGGTCTCCCCCGGCCTTCGACCGCTCCCACATTCACGCTGGTGGCGGATCCGCTGATCACGCGGATCGAGCGGGTCTCCTTCGCAGACGGCCGCTCCCACCACTGATCCAGGAGCCGTCGCAATGATGTCGCCGACCCCGAAAAGGTCGGACCGACGATCTTGAGGGCCGGGCCGGCGCCCGACGGGGCAGCCAGTCGCAACAGCATGTCCCGCTCGCGCAGGGCGGCGAGAAACGCCTGCTTGTGGATTCCGGCGGTCGGGGTCTCGCCGATGAGATACAGGAGATGGAGGGCGGTCTTTCCCAGGCTGTCGTTGCGCCGGAAGAGCAGGACCCCGGGGTACTGGGTGCGGGCGGCGACGGTATCCCCGGTTTGGGAATCGACGATCACGGCCTTCGGGTCGGCAATCCAGAATCGATCCAGTACAAACCCGGACGACTCGAACGCCCGCCTGATGGCCTCCTGGGTCGCGTCGTACGACCAGTCGAGATGGGAATCGAAGGGATCCGCGACGGTCGCGATCAACACGTCGACACTCGGCCGATCCGCCACGGGGATCCCTTCGAGCGGCACTCCCAGATACTGTTGGATGAGGCGGAACCCGCGGCCGGCGTCCTTGGGTCCAAGGGGGAGCGCAGCAGGGGCTTTCCTGGCGGTGTCCCGGCCCTGGGCGTCACCGTCGGCTGGCGCGGTGCTCGTCGGCGGCGCCAGCACGAAGAACAGCGCGCCGACGCCCAGCAGGCCGAACAGAATGCCTCGGTTGTTCATGGCGGCCTCATACCTCCGCAGGAGCAGGTGCGCTTACGTCCCTCCGGCTGGCTTGACTTCCGGCTTGCGCATCGCGTGGCGGATGTTCACGAATTTGTTGAGCAGATCGAACCAGAACGGCGCGCCGAACGACACCGCGAGTCCCGTGAGCACCCAACCGAGCACCCGTAAGGCCCAGGCCACGAGACTCTCGGGCGGTGCGCCGCTCCACCCGAGGGGAAGCTTGCCCAGCGACTCATTGCGGCCCCGCACGGCATCGATCAGCCCCGCGAGTGGTGTGCAGGCGGTATCGAGTTCTCGTTCCTCGGCCGACATGCCCGCGCATCGGTCGAAGGCCGCCTTGCTGGTTTGTTCGGTCACCTGAACGGCGAGCGCCACAGTCGCCTCTCGAGCCTCTCTGTCCCGGTAAAGCCGCCCCGTCAGGGCCACGGTGTCGATATTGAGCAGGATCGCGAGGGCCAGTCCGATCGCCAGGCTGATGAGCTGAAGCCGTCGCTTGTAGAATTCGCCGAACATGCCAAGGGAGCGGTCGGCCCAGGCGCTCACCGCGGTGACCAGGTCCTCCACCTTACCTTCGGTCGTGCGCACGATGGCCTGAAGCTGGGTCTTGAGTTTCGAGTCGGCCATTTGGTCGATGGCGGCTCCGATTTGCTGTACCGTGCTGCTCGCCGATAGCCTGCCATCGAGGCCGCCCAGGAGCTGGCGCGCCAGCAGGTTGGGGTCGACGTAGGAAGGGGTCTTGCCGCCGCCGAAAAACGGCTTGAGCGCCGGAACCTCCGACAGTTTCTTCTTCACCGCAGGGTCGTCGACGAGCTTCAGGAGCGAGTCACAAAGGTGCTTGCCACGCAGGTTCAAGGTCTGCGTGATGTACTCGTTGATCACGGTCACGAACAGGCTGACCCCGAGGAAGATGAGGGCCAGTCCGATCGCGACGTCCAGCCAGGTGGTGAGATTCATCGCACCGCTCTCTTTCCACAGGGTCCGGTGCTATTCGGCACCCCTAGCACCCGGTGCTGTTCAGCCGATACGCCACCTGCACGGCTCCGGTCTTGGGCAGCACGATCTCCACATCGTCATCTCCAAACGGGTCCTTGCAATTGGCCACGCGCCCCTCCGCCCATTCCTCGGGTCCCTCGGCATCGCCCCGGTCGGTTCGGAACATCCGGGTCACGGCCACGCCTCGGCTGAGGTATCGTTCCGCGGCGGCTTTCCGGGGGTGAACGTATTGGTGGCCGGCGGAGAAGACGACGAAGGTCGGGGCCACCGCGTCGATCAAGCAGCTCGAGCTGCCGTTGTCGGCGCCGTGGTGAGGGGCAATCATCACGTCCGACGCGAGCGGCACCGCGACACGGTTGTCCACCATCGCCTTCTCCCCATCCTTGCAGGCCGAAGCTGGGTCGCCGATGCGGCGCCCCACGGCATCGCCGCTAAAGAGCACCGAGTGCCCCGCGTACTCGAGACGAACCACCAGGCTGATGACGTTTCGCCGCTCGGCCTCGCTGAGTCCGGCGGGTGTCGGCCATTCGTGCCAGCCGGCCACAAGAGTCACGGTTGCGTCGTTCAGCTTGATGCGGGTGCCGGGTTCGAGCGGGTCGGTGCGCAGGTTCTGCACCGAAGCGCCACCGAGGTCGACCTCCTTCCCGATGGCCGCTTGCATGGCTCGCCAGTTGGCGGCGTCCGGCCGTTCGGAGCCGGTGGTGATGATGCGCCGGACCTCGTACTCCTCGAGAATCGCGGGCGCATTCCCCAAGTGATCCCCGTCGCTGTGGCTAATGATCAGCAGATCGATGACCTCTCCCTCAATGACCCTCCGGACCCCATTCAGGCAAGCCTTGTTACTCCAGTGGCCGGCATCGTACACCATGTACCGGCCGCCAGGCACCCGCGTGATCGTGCACAGTCCCGGTCCCACGTCCACAACCCGGACGTAGAGATCGTCCGGACCAGGCTGGAGTCCCTGCAGGGAGGAAATCGCGAGGAACAGCGGAAACAGAGCCATGGGCACCCTCCTACGGAGGTGGTGCAGCGGCGTTCACGTCCTCGGCGCTACCCCCGACGACCTCGATGAAGATCTTCTCCTTCTGAAGCGCCGCCTGGATCTTCGCGAACAGGTCCGCAAAGGCGGGAATGGCCGTCTGCCCTTTGATCTTGACCGCCCACCTTGTCCTCGAGGGTGAAACACTCATGGACGCCGTCGACGGAAAGCTCCCCGATGGTGCTCGCTTCGGTGAAGATCTTGCGCACGAGTCTGAGGTTCATGGCTGAGGCGATCCCCGATTTCAGATCAGTTGATAGATCCTGGCCTCATTTCCGACCAGCACACCGACCTGGGCGCTGGCCCGGAACGGGGAGGCCGGTCCGAACCGGCACTGCCCCAGCCAGGCCCCGCAATCCATCAGCGCGAAGGGCACCCCGTCGCCCCGGTCCCCGATGACGATCCGGGCATCATGCGAATGGCCGCATATCACCAGCCGGACGTCACGCCCGCGCTCGAGGAGGCCGATCGCCATTTCGCGTGCCCCTTCGAAATACTTGCCCACCTTGCCGACGGTCTTGGTCCACTGCACCACGTTGAACCGGGCGTCCGCGGGCGCACCGCCGGTGCCAAGGTCGGCCCGCGCGACCCCTACCGGGGTGTCGTTGCGGGGGATCAGGTCGTTGACCGCGAGCACGCCGAGCAGGTCCTCGTGATCGAGCTCGTGCTGCCCCGCGCTGGCCATCTTCGCGAGCCGAACGCCGGCCGCCTGCAGCGCATCGGGAAAGAAGTTCTCGATCCAGTCGAAGCAATCTCCATGCACCAGCAAGGCGTCCGCCACGCCGGCCGGGCTGTCGTTGAGGAACCAGAACCGGGCAGCGTTCCACTCGGACAGGTTGTGGAGGTCGTAGTCATGGTTGCCGGCGACGATCGAGGCCCGCGAGCCCGTCGGGGGACCGAACAACAGCAGCGACAGCAGCTCGCCATGATCGGCCGAGACATCGTCGACCTTGCGCTTCGACCCACCGGAGCCCTTGGTCCGCCAGATATCGAAGAGGTCACCGATCTGAAAGACCTGCAGCTCTCCCGGATTGGAGTCCTTGAACGCAGCCAGCGCTTTGAGGAAGCGGGTCAGCTCCTTCGTGAGGCGGAACCCGGTGTTGGGAAACGTCTTGGCGGCCTGCTTGGACAGCAGATGAAGGTCGGGGATGAAGAGCCGGGCCCGTCCGGGAGGGAGGGATAACCCGGGGTCCGCCAGGCGGGTCACCAGGCGGAGGCCGGCGTCCGCCCCCTGCGGGGGGAAGCTCGCGGCCAGAAACTGCTCGATCTCGTCGTGACCGATCATGGCTCACTCGCTCCCGGGACGATTCTCGCGGCAGGCGGGCGCGATCCGGAAAATCAGCACCCGTTCGGGCCTCCCGCCCGGGGCGCCCTCGAACAGCAGGGCGATCTCGGCGGTGCGAATCGCGGCGCAGGCTCCTCCGCTCCAGTCGCCACAGGCCGTCGTGCGCCTCGCATCGATCACTTCCGTCGTCGGGGTCGCCGAGGGAAAGAGGTTCCGAAGCTGCTGATTCATCTCGAATCGATTGGTCAGCCTCACTTTCGAAAGGCTGTCCACGATGGACTGGACCGACCGCAGCGCCTCCTCCCTGGTTCGGGTATCGCAGACCGGCGGGCTCGGCGTCCGGGCACACTCGGCGGCCCGGTCGACCCGGAGAACACACGCGGTCATCTCGCCGACTCGCTGCTCCCACCCGGCCTCGCCGGTCCGCACCTCGACCCGATTGTCCTGGTCAGGAACCGGGACCAGCGTGATCGGGGACTTGCCGCCGCACGCGGCCAGGAGGAGCGCCAGGACTGCCACGCGGGCGCTCATGCGAGCCCGGCCCGCTGGACCAGCGCACTGTCGAAGACCCGGCGAAGTTTGGCGTCACCCCCGAAGACCTTGTCGCGGGCCGCCTTCCACCGCGCGATCCGATCGGCCCCGTACATGTGCAGCACCGCGTCCTGGTCGAGCCCGGAATTCTTCGACCAGTGGAAAGTGTAGGGAACGTTCGCCGCCTTGAGCGCGCCGGTCAGCGTCTTGTCGAACACCGGGAAGTTCTTGTCGTTGAGCAGGCCGAACTCGAACACCGCCGTCTTGGGGCCGTGATTGGTGAAGCCCAGGAGCGACTGGCCGGGAGCGACCAGACGGACCTGCGAGATACAGGGCTGGTCGAGCTGCTTCACCACGGTGCAGCAGATGTCGAGCATCTCGGGGGCGTCGTCGATCGAGACGCCGAGGGCGGACTCGGTATAGCCCTCGAAGTAGAAGAGTGTGGCCGTGAACACCTGGCCCGGCGTGCCGCGGACGCCGTCCAGGATCGCCCGTTCGCGATAGAGCTTGAACTGCAGGGCGCACTTCTGGGCCGAGGACAGCAGGGGCGACTTGAGCAGGATCTTGGCGGTATCGGTGCCCAGCGCGAAGCCGTTCTTGTCACGCACGATCCACACCGGGTCCGGAGTCGCGTTGCCCGGCTCGTATTTCACCTTCTGAGCCGACGTCGCCATCACGATCTTCTTCTTGTCGTAGGGATCGAAGACGAATTCGTAGTGGTAGGGCGCCGCGGGGTCCGCGTCGGCCTTGGCCAGCTCCGCCAGTTTCAGCTTGAGGCTGGCGTGGGTGAGATCCTGAACCGGCGGGAACTGGAGGTGGCAGATGGGATCGGTCTCCAGGACCATCGCGGTAATGATCCCGAAGCAGCCGAAGCTGACCACCGCGGCGTTGAAGACGTCGTCATCCCGGATCGCCTCGGCGCCGATCGCGGCCACGAACGCGTCGTTCATGATGGGTTTGGAGGCGCGCTCGATCCACCAGGATTTGCCGACGCCGGTCACCAGCTGAATGCCGGCGACGTAGTCGGGTGTGGCGCCGAATTTGAGCGCGGACCCGTGGGTGTTGCCGGAGATGGAGCCGGCGACCGTCTGGCCGGCGCCGATGCCCGAAGTCTTGAGCGCGCGCTGCACGCCGGGAACGGCCTCGACCTCGAGGTAAACGTTCAGCTCGCCGATGGAGATGCCGCACTGGGCGAGGATGGCGTTGGGTCGCAGGGCCGCGGGGTAGGCCGGGTGAAAGAACTGGTCATGGATCTCGAAGCACCCGTTCAGCAGCTTGGTGTTGACCAGCCATCCGTCGGTGACGGCGAGGTCGCTGAGCGCCCAGCCCGACCCCAGCGCTCTCACGTGCTTCCCCTGTTGCCTGGCCTGCTGGACCACCGCGTCCAGGTCCTTCGCCACCAGGCGCAAGGCCTCGAGCGGCTTCGGTTGCGGGGTACCCAGGGGCACCGAGTTGTCGATCTGGATCAGGTCGGCGAGCTGGGCCTTGGCGGTGACGTGCACGTTAGCCCACTTCTGGGGACCGTCGCGGGTGATCATCGCGGCGGCTCCACCGTGCCCCGGAGGCCGGGAGCCTTGGCGCAGCGCCAGCTGAATTTCAGGGGCCGCCAGAAGCCGAGCGTCAGGATGGTTGCGGTGATGGCGCCGACGTTCGAGCGGACCCGCACCTCCTCGATGTTGGTCCTGGTACCGTTGCCCAGCTTGCAGTTGTCCACCGGGAGATCCTGCCGGACGGCACCCCAAACCAGCGAGTGCAGGGTCTTGCTCTTCCACTCGGTGCTGGGCAGGTTGCCCAACTCACGCGGTCCGCCGACCTGGTAGACGTGGTAGGTGGCGCAGCCGGCGGCAAAGCAGACCGACAGCGCCAGGAGCTGGATGCGGGGGAGCCACGCGCGGGGACGGGAGGATGGAGGGCTCAAGGTGGGCTCCTTGTGGAGGCCGATGCGGTCAACTGCGCAGGTCATTGCGAGCCGACGAAAGTCGGCGAAGTCAAAAGACTAATACATCCTGACGAAAGGCGTACCTAGTAGATCTACTAGGGGTTGCATATGTCCCTTGGGCACTATTTTGCCTGCCAGGAGGACCCACGTATGTCCATCAGACCGGTCAAGCGAATCATCCAGTCCAAGCCGACCATGGAAGGCGCCGGGGTCAAGCTCCGCCGCGCCTTCGGCTTCGGCGACACCGAGGAGTTCGACCCCTTTCTCCTGCTCGACGATTTCCGCAATGAGCGCCCCGAGGACTATCTCAAGGGCTTTCCCTGGCACCCCCACCGCGGCATCGAAACCATCACGTACGTGCTGGCCGGCACAGTGCGCCACGGCGACAGCCTGGGCAACCGGGGTGCGATGGGCGCGGGCGACGTCCAGTGGATGACCGCCGGCCGGGGCATACTGCACCAGGAAATGCCCGAGGGAGACCCGCAGGGCCGGATGCACGGCTTCCAGCTCTGGGCCAACCTGCCGGCTTCCCTCAAGATGACGGCGCCCCGCTATCAGGACATCGTCGCGCGCGACATCCCCGAGGTCACCGACGACGACGGAACCGCGGTGCGGGTTATCTGCGGAGACTTCTGGGGCAAGCAGGGGCCGGTGGACGGCGTGGCCGCCGAGCCGCGCTACCTGGACATCACGGTTCCGCCGGGCCGGCGCAAGGTGCTGCCGGTCGAGACCACCCGGAACGCCTTTGCCTACGTGTTCGAGGGGAGCGGCAGCTTCCGCGACGCGTCGGCGCCGTTCGGGGTGCTCACCGAGCGGGGCGACTCCGGCGTGGAGACGGTGGTGCGGGAGGAAACCGGGAATCGCTCGCTGGTGGTGTTCGACCGGGGAGACGAGGTCGTGGTGCAGGCCGGGGATGAGGGGATCCGGTTCCTGCTGGTCTCCGGGAGGCCGATCGCCGAGCCGGTGGCGTGGTACGGTCCGATCGTGATGAACACCAAGGCGGAGCTTCAGCAGGCCATCAGCGAGCTCAACGACGGGACGTTCATTACTCCTCCCTGAGCGCCGCGGTCGGATCCAGCCCCGCCGCCCGCCGCGCCGGGAGCCAGCACGCCACCGCCGCGATCCCCGCGAACAGCACGCCAATCACCGAGAACGTCACCGGGTCGGTGGCGGTGACCCCCACCAGCATCGAGGTCATAACCCGGGTCAGCGCCAGCGCCCCCAGCACGCCGAGCCCGATCCCCGCCGCGGAGAGCCACATCCCCTGCCCGATGACCAGGCCCAGGATGTTCCCCCGGTGCGCGCCGAGCGCCATGCGCACCCCGATCTCCGCCGTCCGCTGCCGCACCACGCTCGACAGCACGCCGTAGAGCCCCACCACCGCGAGCAGCGCCGCGATCACCGCGAAGATCCCGATCAGCGCCAGCGCGAACCGGGTCGGCGCGACCGCCCGGTCCACGAAGACGGCCATGGGCTTGAACTCGCCGACGGGCGTGAGCGGATCGACCTCCCCCACCGCCCGCTCCACCTGTTGTACCAGCCGCATCGGATCGCCCGCGGTGCGGATCACCCATTTGCCGTGGGCGACCGGGCCCGTCAGGTAGATCGTCTCCCCCTCCTGGGCGGAGAGCGTGGTATGGCGCTGGTGCGCCACGACACCCACGATACGGGATGGAAACGGCTTGAGCTGGCCCAACTGGAGCAGGAGCGTCTGGTCCAGCAGGGCGTTCACCGGCCGGCCGGGGAACATCACCGCCGCGAGCAGCTCGTCCACGATGACCGGCTCCAGCCGCGGCGGAGCGCCCGGCGCCGGCGGTGCCGGCGGCAGGATGTCCTCCCCGGAAAAATTCCGCCCCGCGATGAGCCGGGTCTTCATGGTCTGGAAATAGTCCTTCTGCACGAAGAAGTACTGGCCCTGGCGGAACCGGCTCGGATCGGCCACCGCGTCCGGGGTACCCCAGCGTACGCTCGCCCCACCGCCGTCGAGGGGCAGGCGCTCCGCCGCCGTCAGGCCCGCCACCCCGGGGATGGCCTTGAGCCGCTCATGCATCCGCTGCTCGTACACCAGCCGGGCCTGTTGCTGGATCAGGCCGGCGGGCCGGAGCTCGAAGGTGAGCAGCCCGTCGGGGTCGTAGCCCAGGTCGGTGCGGGTCACCGTGAGGAAGCTCCGGAACATCAGCCCCGACCCGATCAGCAGGATGAACGAGAGCGCCACCTCGGCCATCACCACGCCGTTGCGGAGCCACTTCCCGGTGCGCGCCCCGTGCGACCGCCCGCTCGGCCTGAGCACCTCGAGCGCGTCGGGCCGGGAGGCGCGGAGCGCGGGCACCAGGCCGGAGAGCACCGCCGCCAGCAGACTGGCCAGCAGCACGAAGCCCAGCACCGTCAGGTCGATCCGCACGGTGTCGAGCCGAGGGAGCGAGGCCGGGCCCAGCGCCACCAGCAGCCGGATGCCGAGCCGGGCCAGCGCCAACCCTAACACGCCGCCCGCGGCCGCCAGCACCAGGCTCTCGGCCAGCATTTCCCGGATCAGGCGCCACTGGCTGCCACCCAGCGCCGAGCGCAGCGCGAGCTCCCGCTCCCGCCACGCCGCGCGCACCAGCAGCAGGTTGGCCACGTTGGCGCAGGCGATCAACAGCACGAACGCCACCGCGCCCATGAGCGCCAGGATGGCCGGCTTGACCGTCGCCACCAGATTCTGCTGCATCGGCTCGGCCCGGAGGTGAAGGCCGGCGGCCTGCTTGTCGGGGAAGCGCTGCTGGAGGTCCTCGGAGAGCCGGTCCAATTGCGCCTGGGCCTGCCCCACCGTCCCGCCGGTCTTGAGCCGCCCGATCACCCGGAGGAACGCATTGGACCGCGACGCGCCGTCGAAACTGATCCGGTTGGCGGTCCACAGCTCGGGCAGCCGCTCGACGGCCGCGCCGGGCGGAAAGAGGAGCTCCACCCCGGGTTGGAGCACGCCCACCACCTGGAGGCTGAGGCCACTCAGGTTGATGGTCTTCCCGATGACTCCGCGGTCGCTGCCGTAACGGCGGCGCCAGAAGGCGTCGCTGAGGATGGCCATGGTGGGGAGCGGCGGTGGCGCGGGCGCCGGGGCGGCGCCGGGCATTGCCGCGGGCGGCGGCGGCAGGGGAACCGCGTCCTCGGGCACGAAGTCGCGGCCCTGGGCCACCTTCACCCCCAGCACCGAGAACAGGTTGGTGGTGACAAACGCCACCCGGACCTGCTCGGGGCGGCCGCCGTCCCCGGTGAGCGATTGCCGGAACGTCACCAGACCGCCCAGTCCCTCGAAGGCGGTGAGCTGGGTCCGCAGCATGTCCCCGAAATCGCCCGGGGTGGTGGGGCCGTCCCGCACGTTCCGGTTGCGCAGGTCGCCCCAGATCAGGGCCAGGCGGTCGGGCTCGGGATAGGGGAGCGGATCGAGCAGCACCGCGTTCACCACGCTGAAGATGGCGGTGGACGCGCCGATGCCCAGGGCGATGGTGACGATCGCGGTGAGGGCGAATGCCGGGCGCTTGATGCAGCCCCGAATGGCGTACCCGAGGTCCTTGCCGATCATGGTCCCGGCTCCTGCGGTGGTCTCCACCGAATCTAAGGTCTCGCTCGAGGTTCCGGTCGCCGGGATCGGTGAGCGGCGGATTGAGGGGTGGTTTCTGCGGCCGGGTAGCGGTCTGTGAGGAGCTGGACATCGCGATCCGGCAGTCGCGCCAGCAGGACGAGCGTCCCGCCCAGCGAGGCGACGTACGCCCGCAGCGCGCTGATCCGCAGGTCCGAACGGCGTTCGAGTTTGGATATGCGGGCTTGTTCGATGTAGAGCCGGCCTGCCAGGGTCGCTTGAGAAACGCCGCAGGAGCGCCGGAACGCCGCGAGAAATCGGCCCGGAGGGAGCCGGTAGCGCCGGCGCTCGGCCAGCCGTTGCCGAATCTCGTCCCACACACGGTCCTGGTCCTGGAGCTTCGGCTCTCGCAAGCCGTCCGAGACCTCGGTCCACCCCTCGAGAAGGGTCACTTCGCCAAAATATTCCTCTGGAGACCTAGGTCCGCAGAGGAATATTTTCGAGAAACGCACCCGGGAGGACACATGGGTCCCAGGCTAGCCGGCTCTGGGCTTGAGGCGCGGATCCGAAAAGCGCGGCCCGGCTCCTTCCTACTCCCCTCGGAGCGCCCTCGCCGGGTCCACCCGCGAGGCCCGCCAGGCCGGCAGCGACGCCGCCAGCACTCCCACGGTCGCCAGCACCGCCACCGCGAACAGCAGCGTCGCCGGGTCCCGGGGCGAGAGCCCGAACACCAGGTTCCGCACCAGCCCCTGCAGCGGGACCCAGAGCAGGAGTCCCAGTACCAACCCCACCACCACCATCCCCAGGCTGTCCCGGAGCACCAGTCGCCAGAGTCTTGACGGCACCGCCCCCAGGGCCATCCGGATCCCCATTTCGTTGGTGCGCTGCGACACCGAGTAGGCCACCACACCGTACAGCCCGATCGCGGCCAGCAGCAGCGCCAGCGCGCTGAACACGCCCGCCAGCCGCGCCAGCAGCCGTTCGCGCGAGAGCCCGCGCTCCAGCAGATCCGCCACCGGCACCACCTCGCGCAGCGGCAGGTTGGGGTCCACCGACGCGATCGCGGCTCGGACCGCGCGCGCCACCGCCTCGGGCGGGCCCGCGGTTCGCGCCTCGACACTCTGCACGTATTCCTGCGGCCCCTGGCTCAGGGGATGGAACACCAGTCGCGCCGGCGCTTGCTTGAGCGCGTTAACCCGCGCATCCCGCACCACGCCCACCACCTCGAACTGCGGGTCTCCGTACCCGAAGCGGCGGCCCAGGACGTCGTCGGTACCGAAGAAGTGCTTCGCGAACGCCTCGCTCACGACGGAGACCCGGGGGCCTCCGGTCCGGTCGGCGTCGGTGAATTCCCTCCCCCGGAGCAGGATCATCCCCACGGTGGCGAAGTAGCCCGGCGTCACGAAGTTCTCCTGGCCCTGTCCGTTCCAATCCGGCGGGCGAGTCACCCCGGGTACGCGGAAGCCGCTGATCCGGGTCGCTCCCGCGGCCAGGCCGTGCATCGCGAGACCGACCGAGCGGATTCCCGGCACCGCCCCGACCGCTTCCAGCAGCCGCTGGTGGAACGCGGGCAGCTCTTCATAGCGGTACCCCGCCGAGCGCGGGTCGATCCGCGCCTCGATCACGCTCTCGCGGGCGAACCCGGTGTCGATCTCGAGATAGTTCCGGAGCGTCCGCACGAACAGGCCGGCCCCCGCGATGAGCACCAGCGAGAGGGCGATCTGCGCCATGACCAGGAGCCGGCCCAGCGGCAGCCGGTGCAGCGAGCGCTCCGCGACCCGACCGCCGGTCTTAAACGAGCCAAACGGCTCGGTGCGCGCGGCCCGGAGCGCGGGCGCCAGCCCGAAAAGCATCCCGGTGATGAGCGAAAGCAGGAACGCGAACGCCAGCAGCCGAACGTCCAGCGAGAGCGCGAGCGGAATCCGTGCCCCGGTCGCCGAGGATGCACGCAGCAGCGCCACCCCGCCCCACCACGCCACCCCCAGGCTCGCCACCCCGCCCAGCATCGCCAGCGTCATGCTCTCGGTGAGCACCTGGCGCAGCAGCCGTCCCGGCCGGGCGCCCAGTGACACCCGCACGGCCACCTCCGGTCCGCGCACCGCGCCCCGCGCCAGCAGCAGGCTCGCCAAGTTGGCGCAGGCGATCAGCAGCACCAGCCCCACGCCAAAGAGGAGCACCCGCAGCGGATCGCCAAACTGCCGCCGAAGGGGAGAGAACCCCTTGGCCAGCGGCTCCAGCGCGAGCTGCTCCCGGAGCCGGTGGGCCCGCTCCGCCGAATCGGCCTGGGCCGTTTCCTCCAGCAGCTCGGCGCGATACTGGGCCGCGAGCCGAGCCTGAACCTGGTCCGGTAACCCGGGCGGCGCGCGGGTTACCAGAATGAGCCAGGCGACGCCGTCCTGCGGCAGCCAGGGCTGGTCGGTGTCGGAGTTCGAGCTGTAGGCGTTGCCGGCGAAGCGCACCTGCTGCTGCATCACCAGCGGGATCCAGAGGTCGACCGGGAGTCCCACGGTGAGTCCGGTGAACCCCGGTTCCGCCACGCCCGCCACGGTGAGCGGCGCCCCGTTCACCCGGATGGTACTCCCCACCGCAGCGGGGTTCCGCCCGAACTGCCGAGCCCAGTAGGCGTCGGAGAGGACGGCCACCGGATGCGCGCCGAGGTCGCCGTCGTCTCCGGCACCCAGTACCCTGCCCCGCGCCGCGCCGACGCCCAGTACGTGGAACCAGTTACCTGAGACGAGCTGTCCCTGCACCGGCTCGGCCTGGCCACCGGAGGTCGCGTACATCCGGGCGATCGAGCTCATCGCGCCGATCCGGACCTCGTCGGGCAGCACGTTCTGGAACCGGCCCATGCGAAGGAAGGAGAAGATGTAGTTGGGGTCCCCTTCGGAGGGGTCGCCCCGGCGAAGCGCGTAGAGTTCGTCGCTGCGTTCCACCGGCAGCGCGCGGAACACCAGGGCATCGAGCACGCTCCAGACCGCGGTGTTGGCGCCGATGCCGACCGCAAGCGTGAGAATGGCGGCGGCGCTGAACCCCGGCGCGCGGCGCAGAGCGCGGAGCGCGTAGCGGGTGTCCTGCCACCAGTCTTCCACGAAGCGGGTGCCTCGCGCGTCGCGGGAGGCTTCCTTGACCTGCTCCACCCCGCCGAGGGTGATGCGGGCCCGGCGGTTGGCCTCCTCGCGGGACAGGCCGGAGCGCATCAGGTCATCGGTGAGCAGGTCGAGGTGGGCTCGGAGCTCGCGGTCCAGGTCGCGGTCCAGGGCGCGCTTCTTCAGGAGACGGCCGAGCCAGGTCATGGCGGGTTCTTACGCGGAGCCGAGGACGAGGCCGATGGCGGTGGTGAGCTCGCGCCACTCGCGCAGCTCGGCGTCCAGCCGCCGGCGCCCCTTGGCGGTGATCCGATAGACCCGGGCGTCGCGGCCCGAGGGCGCGGTGCGCCAATCGCCTTTTACGAGCGCCTGGTTTTCCAGCCGGCGGAGCGCGGGGTAGAGCGATCCCTGGGGGATGGCCAGGCGCTCGCCGGAGACCAGGCGGATGCGCTGGGCGATGGCGTAGCCGTGGAGGGCTTCGTCGGCCACGGTCCGGAGCACCAGCATGTCGAGGGTGCCCTGGAGGAGGTCGGGCTTGAGCAGCGGGTCTGGTGTCATGCCTAGAGATACTACCTATTGATGGGTAGTATGTCTAGGTCTGGCGCAAAGCGGCCCTCCCCCCTACTGTTTGACGTTCCCCCACGCCAGGAAACCCGTGCTCCGAGCCGCGACCGCGTCTGCTGTCGTCCTTGCCGGGCTGTTTGCCGCGCGCACCCCGGTGGACTCCGCTCCCTCCCATGCTCTCCCCATCGCCGTCCTCAACGACAACGTGCGCTCCGCCGGCACGCTCTCCCGCGGCGTGCTGAGGGTATCGCTGGAGCTGCACGAGGTGACCTGGCGGCCGCTCGGCGCGGAACGCGCGGGCACCGACGTGTACGCCTTTTCCGAAGCGGGTAAGCCGGCCGAAGTGCCGGGCCCGATGCTCCGGGTTCCTCTGGGGACCGAGGTGCGCGCGACGGTCACCAACCGTCTCGACGTCGGGGTCGAGGTACACGGACTGGCATCCCGCCACGCGACTCGCCTGGACTCGCTGCTCCTCCAGCCCGGAGAGACCCGCGAGGTCCGCTTCACGGCCGACGCCGAAGGCACCTTTTTCTACTGGGCGGCACGGGCCGGGACCAGCTTCAGCGACCGCGCCTTCAAGGATGCCGGGCTCAACGGCGCGCTGATCGTCGATCCGCCGGGCGGCGCCACCAACGACCGGGTTTTCCTGATTCACCAGTTCTTCGGCGGGGCGGACTCGACCGGCGCACCTGAAGGTGACCAGGAGCTCCTGGTGATCAACGGACGGCCCTGGCCGCTGACCGAGCGCCTTACCTACGCGGTGGGTGACTCGGTGCGGTGGCGCTGGATCAACGCGTCCGACAACACCCATCCGCTGCACCTGCACGGCTTCTACTATCGGGTCGAGGCGCGGGGCGACGTGGCGCGCGACACGGTCTACTGGCCGCGGCAGCAGCGCATGGTGGTGACCGAGTTGCTCAGCACCGCACAGACCATGCGCATGACCTGGTCTCCCGACCGGCCGGGCGGGTGGATCTTCCATTGTCACCTGACTTTTCACATCATCGGCAATCCCCCGCTCGGCGCCAAGAAGCTCTCAAGCAAACAGCGCGGCGAGCAGGTGTTCAGCGAGCACAGCGTCCATGAACCGGCCCACCACGTGGAGCGGGCCATGGGCGGGTTGATGCTGGGGATGTACGTGAAACCCCGGGGAGCGCTCCCGGTGGAGGCGGGGGACCGCCGAGTGCTGCGGCTCTACGTGCAGTCCGGGAAGCTGCCCGGGGACACCACCCGGCACTTCGGGTACGTGCTGCAGGAGGGCGGGGAGCCGCTGCGGGATTCCGTGTCCTCGTGGGCCCCCGCGATCGTGCTCCACCGCGGTGAGCCGACCAGCATCCGGGTCATCAACCGCTCGACCCAGGCGACCGCGGTCCACTGGCATGGGCTCGAGATCGAGAGCCCCTTCGACGGCGTGGTCGGGGTCGGCGGGTACGCGGGAAGCCCGGCACCGCCCATCATGCCGGGTGACTCGTTCGACGTCCGGGTTACGCCACCCCGGAGCGGCAGCTTCATGTATCACACCCACGTCAACGAGCTGGTGCAGCAGGGTGGCGGGCTCTGGGGGCCGCTACTGGTGCTGGAGCCGGGGCAGACCTGGGACCGCGAGCACGATCTGGTCTTCCAGGCCGGCTCGCACGCGGATTTCGCACCGTGGCTCAACGGCCGGACCACGCACGATACGCTGACCCTGAAAGCGGGCGTTCCCTACCGGTTCCGCCTGATGAACATCACGATGGTGAATCCCCTCCTCGAGTTCTGGCTGGTGCGAAGCGGAGCGCCGGTACGCTGGACGCCGCTGGCCCGCGACGGGTTCGCGCTTCCGGCTTGGCAGCGCGATCCCGCTCTGGCGCGGCTGCACGTGGGAATCGGTGAGACCAAGGACGTGGAGGTGCGTTTCGGGCGGCCGGGAAGCCACGCGCTGGAGATGCGGGGCGGCGGTGGAAACCTGTTCACCAGCCAGCCGATCCGGGTGGTGGCGGGGGATTCTCTGAAGCGTTGAAGGGCCACACACCGCCGTTGCTTCAGGTCCGTGCGATGAGGGCCGCGAGCATGGTGATTCCCAAAACGATCATCCAGCCCATCTGCTGGCGAAGACCGTACGCTTTCAGCAGGCCAGCGGGGCGGTGCTCGAACGATGGGTCGGATTCGCCGTCCTCAAGGCGGCAGACGCGATCACAATTGACGAAGTGGTATTCGAGGAGCCGAACGATCTGGTGTTGCTGGGGGCTCGCACCCTTGAAGGGATGAACCTCAAGGTGGACCTGGTCGGCAAGCGTCTGGTCTCTGCGACCCGAGGTGGCCGATCAGCTCTTGATCTCCCGGTGGTGCGAGCGAGGCGCTCACGATCGACCTGCCGGCCTGGTTTGCCGGGGTGTGGGGGACGTAACCCGGAGCGGTCCAGCTCAGGGCGGGTCGAGCAGCTCCAGGATGCGGCGCATCAGCTCGGCGGGCTGATTGAACTGCACGTTGGGGGCGGGAACGTCCAGCGTGGTGGCGGCGAGGTGCGCCGGGGTCCACAGCCCCTCCCACATTCTGGTGTTCTCCGCGGTGCGGACCAGGTAGCTCCGGGCCAGATGGGGCATCACCCGGTACACGTCCTCCGGGAAGGTATTCCGCATTCCGGCCGGCCCCAGAATGGCGCGGTGGAGCCAGGCGTCATACGACTCGCCGCTCGCCCCCTCGATCGCGCAGGCCAGCAGCACGTAGCCTTCGTTCGAATACAGCACCGCGCTGCCGGGCTCGAAGCGGAGACTGTCGTCGGCAAAGCGCCGGACCGCGTGGCCCACACTGGAGAAATGTTCCCGGTTGAAGACGTCCTTGCCGGAGGAGGCTCGGACGCCGGCCTGGTGGAGCAGTAGCAGGCGGGCAGTGACTGGCCAGCGCTTGGGTGGGAAGGCCGGGCAATACGACTGGATCGGCGCGTCAAGGTCGAGCCTGCCGCGCTCGGAAAGCTGGAGCACCGCGACCGCCGTAATGGTCTTGAGCACCGACGCGGTGGGAAAGACGGTGAGCTCGGTAGCCCGGACCCGGTTTTCGAGGTCGGCGTAGCCGAAGCTCCTGGCCCAGATCAGCTTGCCGTTCCGGGCAATGGCCGCGGAGACGGCCGGGATGTGGCCCCGGGCCTGGTATTCCCGGATGGCCGCCTCGACCCTCCGGAGCGCGGGGGCCGCCGCAGGGCGGGACGTGTCGGGCGCCGCCACGACAAGCCGGAGGCCCAGGAGAAGCAGGGGTGCCGACAGCATCGATCACCGAGTTGGAGGAGACAGGAGTTTGATACGGGCCGAGGGCGTGGCGTTTGTGGAGGGCGAGGGGTCACAAAAGCGGGATTCCAGGGCTAAGATCGGGAATGCGAATAGCCCGAGCGGCAGTTCTCATCCTCTCCGGCCTGGCGGCCTGTTCCAGTCCCCGCCCCCCGGCAACCGAGGGATTCATCACCGTCCCCGGCGGCCGAATCTACTGGGCCCGGATGGGCAACGGGCCCGGCACCCCGTTGATCGTCATCCACGGCGGTCCCGGCAGCACCAGCTTCGGGCTCAAGCCCTGGGCCGCGCTGGGCGACGAGCGCCCGGTCATCCGCTACGATCAGCTCGGCTCCGGCAAGTCCGATCACCCCACCGACACCACGCTCTTCACGGTGGAGCGATACGTCCAGGAGCTCCAGGCGCTGCGCGACTCGCTAGGGCTGGGGGAGGTCCACCTCTACGGCCGGTCTTGGGGAGCGATGCTGATCGAGGCATACATGGGCACCGGCCCCGCGGGGGTCCGGAGCGTCGTCCTCTCGAGCCCGCTGGTCACCACCGAACAGTGGGAGCGGGACGCCGACTCGCTGCTCAAGACCCTGCCCGACTCGGTGCAGGGGGTGATCGCGCGGCACGAGACGGCGGGGACCACCGATTCGCCCGAATACCTTGCCGCGGCGGTCGAGTACTACAAGCTGTACGTCATGCGCCAGCCGCCGCGCTCCCCGGCCGATTTCGACAGTGCCCGCAAGTCGCACGGCGACCTGGAGTATCAGTACATGTGGGGGCCGAGCGAGTTCACCGCGACCGGAACGCTGAAGCGGTTCGATGCCGTCGCGTGGATCCGGGGTCTCAAGGTTCCCACGCTGTTCGTGACCGGGGAATTCGACGAAGCTACCCCGTCGTCGACCGAGATGTTTTCGAAGATGGTGACCGGGGCGGAGTTCGCCGTGATCCCCAACAGCGGCCACGCGACCGAGAACGACCATCCAGAGGCGCTGCTGAAGCTGGTGCGGGAGTTTTTGCGGCGGGTGGAGGGGAAGCGGAACTAGCGCACTTCTGGCTTGCGGTGGAATCCGATCCTCGCGGGAAGTGGCTCGGCCGGTGGCAGCATGAGTTGACGTATCGCATCGAAAATCACCCTAAACTTCACATCGTACTCGTTCTCCAGCCGATCCAACCGGGCCGCCAGGTCCGCGTGTTCCACGACCATGCGGCGCATGCGCACAAAGGCCCGCATGATTTCGACGTTCACGGCGATAGCGCGAGGCGACCGTAGCACGCTCGAGAGCATGGCGACCCCCTGCTCGGTGAAGGCGGACGGGGGCTTCCGAACCCCGCCCCAACTTGAAGTCACAAATTGTGACTTCAAGTTGTCCCACTCCTCCGGGCTGAGCTGAAACATGAAATCAGGCGGGAATCTGCTACGGTTGCGCCGGACCGATTGGACCAGAACCTTCGGTTCAACACCATACAGCTCAGCCAGATCAAAACTCAACAGCACCCGCTCACTCCGTAGGGTGAGGATGCGTCTTGTTAGATCCAACGGGGCAGAAGGCGAGCGAGGCATCCCCAAAAACGTTTTGAAGTCGCAACGTGCGACTTCAAGTGCTAACTCGCTTGAGTCTGCCGGGTTCCGCTCTCGACAGCATCGTCAGCTGGGGGGGGAGAACGGGTTGGGAGAAAGTGTTCGAGAACGTTCGAAACGGCACGCAGCACCGAGCCCCGGCGCAGATTCACGGCCAGGCGGCTATTTTCCGTGATGATCAACCCGTCGCCCATGCTCATCGAGTTCGAACGGCGCTATGACCGGGAGGCGCTGCGGGGCGATTCATTTCCCGCCGCGCTGAGTCGCTTCGCGGCCCTGTGGGCTCATGCGCGGCAGTTGAACCCGGATCTTGGACTGGAGTGGGCCAGGGACCTCGCCTCGGATCGCGAGATCGCGCGAGCGGTGAATGGCCTCTCCCCTCTCTCCGGCACCTGATTTCTCGGGGCTGCTGGCCAAGGTCTCCCGTGCACTGGGCGACCTGCACATCTCCTTCATGCTGATCGGCGGCCAGGCGGTGCTCCTGCATGGAGAGCCGCGGCTGTGAACGCGTTGGCCTCTCGGTGCTGCCTGAGGATGTGGAAGCGTTTGTGCGGGAGACTTTTGTGCTGCCGGCACGTCACGGAGAATCGTTGATTCGCGTGGATTTCATCTTCTCCAGCACTCCCTATGAGCAGCAAGCCATTGCCCGCGCCCAATCGGTGTTGCTCGCCGGCGTTCCAGTACCATTTGCCACCGCGGAAGACCTGATCATTCACAAGCTGTTTGCCGGCCGGCCGCGCGACCTTGAAGACGCTGCGGGCGTGGTTCGCCGAAAGGG
>JAXIPC010000229.1:0-36815 GCA_045403135.1 Gemmatimonadales bacterium
CGCTACATCGACGCCGCCCCCGATTCGATGCTCGGCTACCGGCCCGTCCCGGAGGTTCGCACCTTCGCCGAGCAGATCGAGCACACCGCCGGCTCCGACGCGCTGATCGCCCACTTGGCGATCACCGGGTCGGACAAGGTGCCTCTGCTGGGTGACAAGAAGGTCTATCTCACCAACAAGGCGGCGCTCCGGGCTTTCGCGGTAGCCGCGATGGATCACACCATCGAGATGCTGCGCGGCGTGAGCGACGCCGCCATGACCCAGGAGATCGTGCAGTTCGGCCAGAAGCTGCCCCGGTACCGGGCGTTGATGGAGCTGCTGGACCACTTCCCCTGGACGCTGGGGCAGACGGTGGTGTATCTGCGGCTCAACGGCGTCACGCCGCCGGCCTACACGCCTTTCTGAGGGGACGGGGGCGCGCTACCTTCCGCGTCCCCAACACAGCCTCCGGAGCTTCCATGCGCACCTCCCTGCGAGCGGCGTTCGCACTCACCGCCCTGGCCTTCGTCTCTCCCCAGGGCAACCTCGCGTCGCAGCAGCGGCTGATCGCGCCGGAGCTCCTCGACTCGCTCCGCTGGCGGTTCATCGGCCCGGAAGGCAATCGCTTCAGCGCGGTGGCCGGCATCCCGGGCAACACCCGCATCTACTACGCCGGCGCCGCCTCCGGGGGGATCTACAAGACCACCGACGGCGGGGTGCACTGGTCGGCCATCTTCGATGCGCAGCCCGTCCAATCCATCGGCTCCCTAGCGGTATCGGAGAGCGATCCCAACATCGTCTGGGCCGGCACCGGCGAAGGGAAGATCCGGAGCCACATATCAGTGGGGCAGGGGGTCTACAAGTCGCTGGACGCTGGAGAAACCTGGAAGCTCATGGGGCTGGAGAAGACCGGACGCATTCCCCGGACCATCGTCCATCCCCGGAATCCCGACATCGTGCTGGTCTGCGCCCTGGGCCACTCGTATGGTGACCAGCCGGAACGCGGCGTCTACCGCACTACCGACGGCGGCGCCACCTGGACCCAGGTGCTCTTCGTGGACCAAAAGACCGGCTGCTCCGACCTGGCCATGGATCCCTCCAACCCGGGCGTCCTCTTTGCCGGGATGTGGCAGTTCGAGATCCACACCTGGGGCCGGCGTAGCGGGGGTCCGGGCAGCGGCCTTTTCGTGTCGCGCGATGGCGGCGCCACCTGGACTCGCCTTACCGGCAACGGACTCCCGGCGAGCCCGGTCGGCAAAGTGGCCGTGGCCATCTCGCGCTCGAATCCGCAGCGGGTCTACACGATGACCGAGACCGGAGACGGCATCCCCTGGGAAGGCCAGCCGACCGGTAGCGGCCAGCTCTGGCGCTCGGAAGACGGCGGCCGGCGCTGGGCGCTGATCAACCGCGACCGCAACGTCATGGGCCGGGCCCACTACTACTCCCGCATGGCGGTGTCGCCCACCGACGAGGACGAGACCTACTTCCTCACCGCCTCCTTCTCCAAGTCCATCGACGGCGGCGCCACGCTGGTGGTTCAAGGGGGCGATCGCGGCCCCGGTGGCGACCACCACGACATCTGGATCGACCCCACCAATGCAGACCGCATGATCGTCGGCCACGACCAGGGGCTCTCGATCACCGAGAACCGCGGCAAGACCTGGTTCCGCCAGCGGCTCACCAACGCGCAGATCTACCACGTCACTGTGGACAACGCGATTCCGTACAACGTCCTCGGCAACAAGCAGGACGAGCCCAGCTATCGCGGGCCCAGCAACAGCCGGGTGCCTGGCGGCCGGAGCGCCGGGATCAGCCGCGGGATGTGGCACTCGGTGGGCGGCGGAGAGAGCGGCTGGGCCACGCCCGATCCCACCGACCCCAACATCGTCTGGTCCACCGCCTCGGGGTCGGGCAATGTGGGCGGCATCGTGGTCCGGTTCGACGAGAGCCGGCGCCAGTTCCGGAACGTGGAGGTGTGGCCCCACCAGTCGAACGGGCCGGCGGAAGGCGTGCGCTATCGCTTCGTGTGGGACGCGCCGCTGCACCTCTCGCCGCACGACCACAACACCATCTACACCGGCAGCCAGCATGTGCACCGCACTCAGGACGGCGGCCAGAGCTGGCAGGTGATCAGCCCCGACCTGACGCTCAACGACAAGCGCCGCCAGGGGAGCTCGGGCGGTCTCACCCCCGACAACATCGGCGTCGAGTATGCCGGCGTGGTGTTCGGCATCGCCGAGTCGCCGATCGAGAAGGGGATGATCTGGGTGGGAACCAACGACGGGCAGGTGCAGCTCACCCGGGACAACGGCGCCACCTGGACCAACCTCACCAAGAACCTGCCGATGCTTCCGGCCTGGGGATCGGTGCGGACCATCGCGCCGTCGCGCTACGACGCCGGCACCGCGTACCTGACGGTCGACGCGCACCAGGAAAACAACCGGGACCCGTGGGTGTACAAGACCACCGACTACGGCAGGACCTTCCGCCTCATCGTGAATGGCCTCCCGAAGAACATGCTGAGCTACGCGAAGATCATCCACGAGGATCCGGTGCGTCGTGGCCTCCTCTACCTCGGCACCGAGAACGCGATCTATGTGTCGTTCAACGCGGGGGAGAGCTGGCTGCCCCTGCAGATGAATCTGCCGCACGCGCCGGTGTCGGGCATCGTGGTGCAGCAGCACTTCAACGACCTGGTGATCTCCACCTACGGCCGGGGCTTCTGGATCCTCGACGACATCACCCCGCTGCAGCAGCTCACCGACGAGGTGCTGGCCAAGAGCGCGCATCTCTTCACGCCGCGTCCGGCGTACCGCTACCGCCCGATCACCGCGCCGTCCACCAGCTACGACGATCCCACGGTGGGATCCGATCCCGAATACGGCGCGTCGATCAACTACATCCTGAGTGCGCCCGCCAAGGCCGCGCCCCAGGTGGCGATTCTCGACGCCGGCGGGCAGGTGATCCGCACGCTCACCGGTCCGAACGCCGCGCGGGTCAACCGGGTGACCTGGGACCTCCGTGGGACGCTCAGCTCGGAGATCCGGCTCTTCACCAGTCCGATGTACGCGCCGCACATCGTGGCCGGCGCCGAGGGCCGGGTGGCGCCGGGAACTGCCCGGCTCAACGTCCTGCACCCACCGGGGACCTACACCATCCGGCTCACGGTGGACGGCGCGGTCCAGACCCAGCAGCTCGTGGTCCGGAAGGATCCCAACTCGGCCGGCACCGAGGCGGACATCGCGGCCCAGACCCAGGTGGTCAGCGCCCTGCGTGACGAGCTCAACACCGCCGCGACGGCGGTGAGCCGGATCGAGACGGCGCGGGTGCAGCTCGAGGCGTTGCCGAAGCTCACCACCGACACCGCAATGCGACGGGCGGCCGGGGCCATGAATCAGAAGTTGATCGATCTGGAGATGAATCTCGTGGATCTGCGGCAGACCGGCGCGGGGCAGGACGGGGTCCGGTTCGGGTCGAAGCTGATCGCCAAGATCGGCTACCTGGCCAACGGAATGGCCGGTGGGGATTTCCGGCCGACCAATCAGCACCTGGAGGTGCAGCAGATCCTCGCGGACCAGCTGCGGACTCAGCTGCGCGCGCTCGACGCACTGATGACCGGTGATCTGGCCGCGCTGAATGACCAGCTCCGGACCCGGAACCTGCCGGTCATCGCCGACCGCACCGCGGCGAGGCTGGTGCCGTGAGGTCCGACGTGTCGCGGTTGATACGGGCCGGCCTCCTGACCGGCATCAGCGACGGACTGTTCGCGTCATTCCTGAGTGCCGTGGTCTATGGATCGACGGTGACGCGGCTCTGGCAGGGAGTCGCCAGCACGCTGTTCGGCCCGGAGGCACTCAACGGCGGCACCTCAACGGCTCTGATCGGCGTCCTGATGCATTTCGGCGTGGCCTTCGGATGGTCTGCCGTGTTTCTGTTTCTCGTCATGCGCCTGCGACTGATCCGGGGTCTTCTGGCCTCTCCGTACGGGGTGGTCAAGGTGGCGGCGCTGTACGGACCGTTCATCTGGCTGGTGATGTCGCTGGTAGTCATTCCCCTTCTCCTGCAGCGCCCGCCGGCGATCACCATCCGCTGGTGGATTCAGCTGTTCGGACATATTCCCTTCGTCGCCATTCCGATGGTGGCATCGATCGGCGGAGGATCTCCTGGCTCCGATGCCGGCCACTCCCGCGCGTGAGCTCTCTGTATCGCCTCCATCCGGGCACCCGGTTGGCCTTGCTGCAGGGCGAGGGGCCACTGTCGCTGGCCGAGTGGAGGAGAGCCGCTCAAGAGGTCCTGGGGCTGGACTCCTGGCGCGGCACCCGGCGGATCCTCAGCGATCGGCGCCGGATGCCCGGCAGTTTCCCGCCCGGGATGGAGGAGACAGTGCTCGCCTTCTTTCGCGAGCACGCCGTGGAGCTGGGCGAGGTGCAATGGGCCGTTGTGGTTCCGGAAGACTCGGCCGCGGCCTTCGCGACGATCCGACTGGCCGCCGAGCTGAGCAAGGGCACCCGGGTGCGGGTCCAGGGGTTCACCGATATCGTCGTAGCCCTCCACTGGCTCCTTGGGGCCTACGACGACGAGCAGATCGCCGCTCTGATGCGATGGATTGACGCCAAGGAGTGAGCTCGACTCCCGCCTACGACCTGGCCGCCTGGCGCGCGCAGATCCCGCTGCTCGGGTCGTGCATCCCCATGAACAACTGTTCCCAGGCGCCCCAGACCGCCGTCACCAAAGCCGCTGCCGAGCAGTACCTCGATTCGTGGAACCGAACCGGGATGGACTGGGAGGCGTGGATGGTCGAGGTGGGCATGGCCAAGGCGGCATTTGCCCGGCTGATCGGCGCCGATCCGGAAGAGATCGCGGTGACCAGCTCGGTCTCCGAGGCCACCAGCGCGGTGGCGAGCGCCCTGGACTTTACCGGCCCCCGCAACGGGGTGGTGGCGACCGAGGCGGAGTTTCCGACGGTGGGGCAGGTGTGGCTGGCGCAGGAGCGCCGAGGCGCCAAGGTATCGTGGGTTCCGGTCACCGACGGCCGAATTGACCTCACCGCCTACGAGCCGCTGCTCACCGACCGAACATCGATCGTCTCGGCCTGCCATGGCTACTTCCTCAATGGTTTCGTTCAGGACCTCAAGGCGCTGGGCGACATGGTCCACGCTCGCGGAGCCCTCCTCTACGCCGATGCATACCAGACCCTCGGCGCCATGCCGATCGACGTCAAAGCGCTCGGCGTGGATTTCCTGGCCTCCGGCAATCTCAAGTTCCTCATGGGGATTCCCGGCATCGCCTTCCTCTACGTGCGGCCGGGGCTGGTGGACACCCTCCGCCCGACCGTGACCGGCTGGTTCGGCCGGGTCCAGCCGTTCAGCTTCGATCCCAAGCGGCTCGACTGGGCGCCGGGCGCGCGCCGCTTCGACACCGGCACGCCGCCGGTGCTGAACGCGTACATCGCGCGGGCCGGAATGGAGATGATCGCCGAGATCGGGGTCACCCGGATTCGGGCCTGGCACGAGGTGCTGACGCGGCGGCTGATGGACGGCGGCAAGGCTCGCGGGCTTTTCCTGCACGGCGTGCACGACGTGGCGAGGAAGTCGGTGAGCACCGCGTTCATCGTCGAGAACGCGCATGCGGTGGAGGCGGCGATGCGGGCCAAGGGCGTCCTGCCGGCGGCGCGGGGGCCCGTGGTACGGCTGGCGCCGCATTTCTACACCTCACTGGACGACGTAGATACCGCGCTCGATCTGCTGGCGGAGGTGATCCGGGGGAGATGACCTCGCCACCACAGCGCGAGACCTTCGGCTCCCGCTTCGGCACCATCATGACGATGATCGGGGTCGCGGTGGGGCTGGGCAATGTCTGGCGCTTTCCCTACATGGTGGGAAAGTTCGGCGGCGCCGCTTTTGTGCTGTTCTATGTGCTCGTCGCGGTGGTGATCGGGGTACCGGCGCTGATGGCGGAGTACGCGCTGGGGCGCCACACCCGCCGCGGCACGGTCGGCGCGTTCGGGGCCGGGGGATTCCCCTTCGGGCGGCAGGTGGGCTGGTTCTTCTTCTGCATCGTGATCGCCGCCACAGGGTACTACTCCGCCGTGATCGGCTGGGTACTCTATTACGCGCTGTCACACGGCGCGCAGGCGCTGGGCCTCTCGCTCGACGCCGCGGTGATCCTGCCGCCCGATCACGGCTTCGTGGCCAGGTCATTCCTGCTGCAGCTGGCCTGTACCGGGGCGGTGATCCTGGCCTGCGCCGTCGTGCTGGTGAAGGGGCTGCGCGCCGGCATCGAGCGCGCCAGCACGATCATCATGCCGGCGCTCTTTCTGATCCTGGTGGTCCTGGTGGTGCGCGCGCTGACCCTTCCCGGCGCCGGCGAGGGGGTGCGCTGGTTCATCCTCAAGTTCCGCTGGGCCGACCTGACTCCCGGTGTGATGGTGGCGGCGATCGGCCACATGGTGTTCTCGCTCTCGCTGGGCGGCACCTTCATGGTGGTGTACGGGTCCTACTTGAGCGCGCGTGAAAACGTCGCCCGACCCGCCGTCTGGACCGTGATCGGCGACACCGGCACCTCGCTGCTCGCAGGGCTCGCCATTATTCCCGCGGTCTTCGCGCTCCACATGGAGCCGACCCAGGGACCGGGTCTGCTCTTCTCCACCCTGCCGCAGGTGTTCGCCGCGATCCCGCTGGGCTGGCTCTTCGGCTTGCTTTTCTTTGCCGGGCTCTTCGGCGCCGGGTACCTGTCCGACGTTGCGGCGTTCGAGGTGCTGGTGGCCGGCCTCACCGACAACACCCGGCTCACCCGGACGCGCGCCGTCTGGTTCATGGCGGCAGTGGTGTTTGTGATCGCGATCCCCCCCACCATCAACAACGCGATCTTCGTTCCCTGGGACCTGACGTTCGGCTCCGGGATGCAGACCCTGGGAGCGCTCCTGGCCGTGCTCACGGTCGGCTGGTGCATGCATCGCTCGACCGCGCTCGCCGCGCTCTCCGCCGAAGGAGAACGGCCGGTGCCGGCGTGGCTCTTCTACTGGATCCGGTTCGGCATTCCGGCGGGGATCCTGACCGTCGGGATCTGGTGGCTCCTCAGCAGCGTCATCGGCTCGGTTCAGGCGGTATAGTTGGTCATGCCGGTTTCCGTCAGCAGCTCCAGCCTGGTCTATCTCGGCCTCAAGGAGGCCGGGGTGCGGATCGTCTCCGCGCTTCCGGAAACCTGGCTGGTGCACCTGATCCGGATGGCGGAAGACGACCCGAAGATGACCCTGGTGCGGCTGGCCAAGGAGGAGGAGGGGGTCGGCATCAGCACCGGGGCGCATCTGGCCGGGGTCAAATCGGCGATGCTGATGCAGAATCACGGATTCCTGGCGGCAATCAACGGGATCGTGTCGTGCGGACAACTCTACCGGATTCCGCTCCTCATGTTGATCAGCCAGCGCGGTTCCTTCGGCGAGAAGGACCCCTGGCAGACCGAGGGCGGCGGGGTGACCGAGCACGTGCTGGACGCGCTCCGGATTCCCTACGACCGGCTGGAGGCGCCGGAGCACGTGGGCAAACGGATCGCCAAGGCGCAGACGCTAGCCTATTCGGCCAGCCGCCCGGTGGCGCTGCTGCTGTGCCGCGACCTGATGTGGGAGGATTGATGAAGCGCGTGGATGCCATCCGGGCCATCTATCCCGAGCTGGAAGGCGCGGTGGTGGTGACCATCATGGGCGCGGTGGCGGCGGAGCTCCAGTCGATCGGGCACCGGCCCAACTTCTTCTATCTGCAGCACGCGATGGGGCTGGCCTCCTCGGTGGGTCTGGGGATCGCACTGGCCCGGCCCGAGCTGCCGGTCGTCGTGCTCGACGGCGACGGGTCGCTGCTCATGAATCTGGGCGGCCTCACCACGCTGGCGCGCTACCGTCCCAGGAACCTGGTGCACGTCGTGTTCGACAACGAGAGCCTGCTCTCGGTGGGCGGATTTCCGACCGCCACCTCGACGGGGAGCGATCTCGCTGCCATCGCGAAGGGCGCGGGAGTGCCACGCACCGCGACGGTGAGTGCGCTGGAGGAGTTCCGAGGCGCCTTCCTGGCTGCGCAGCAATCGGGCGACCTCACCACCCTGGTGGCCAAGGTGGAAGCGGTGGGGCCAGCGGGTTATGTGACCGACCTGTCGCTGCTGGAGAACCGCTACCAGTTCGCTCGCCATCTCAAGGACCGCCCGCCGAAGGAATAGTCCATGTCACTCCTGACCCAATTGGTGGCCGAGCTAAATGCCGGCACGCTCACGGTTGTGGACCTGACCCAGCCACTCGGTCCCGAGACACCGGTGATCGGCCTGCCGCCGATGTTCGCCTCGTCGCCGGGAGTGTCGCTCGAGGTGATCTCGCGGTTCGACGCGAAGGGCCCCGGCTGGTACTGGAATACCATTCGCATGGGGGAGCACACCGGCACCCACTTCGACGCGCCGGTCCACTGGATCACCGGGAAGGACCTGCCCGACAACTGCTGCGACACCATCCCGGCACGACGGTTCGTGGGTCCCGCCTGCGTGATCGACGTGACGGCGGAGGTGGCGAAGAATCCCGACTTCCTGCTCATGCCGGAGCACATCTTGGCGTGGGAGAAGGCGAACGGGAGGATCCCGGCGGGCGCCTGGGTGCTGCTCCGCACCGGGTGGAGCAAGCGCGGTGATGCCAAGGCGTTCCTCAACGTGGCGGATGACGGTCCCCACAGTCCCGGCTTCCACCGGAGCACGTCGGAGCTGCTGGCCCGTGACCGTGACGTGCTGGGCGTGGGTGTGGAGACGGTGGGCACTGACGCGGGCCAAGCCGGGACCTTCGACCCGCCGTTCCCCAACCACGCGACGATGCATGGGGCGGGGAAGTTCGGGCTCGCGAGCCTGACGAACCTGGATCGTCTCCCGGCCACCGGCGCCGTGGTGATCGCCGCGCCGCTCAAGATCGTGGGGGGAAGCGGGAGCCCGCTCCGGGTGCTGGCGATCACGCCGGCATAGCCGCGGGCGCCCTCAGCTCCGATCGTAGAACGGCGGCGGCTCGATGCCCAAGGCCCGGAGGTACACGAACCCCTGGCCGCGATGGTGGATCTCGTTGTCGATGATGTACCAGAGCAGCCCATGAATCGGCATTTCCCACTGGCCGAACGCCACATCGCGCTCCTGAAAGCGTCCCTGCGGGATAGTCGGCCAGAGCCGGTTGATCTCCGCCGTATCCGCGTCCCACAGCCGAAGCAGCTCGGCCTTGGTCTTCGGCGCGTCGGGCCCGGTGGAACTCCAGTCCTTCGAGATGATCCCCTTGAGTGACGGGACCGACATCTTCAGGAACTCCCTGGCGAGCTCCGAGAACGGGCGCATCCCGCCGACCGAAAAAGTGAACAGCTTGTCTTCGGGGAAGGCGTCGATCAGGCGGCGAGTGACGCGACGATGCCCCTGCCAGTGCTCGAGAAGGGCATCGGGCGTGATGACGACCTGCGCGGTGCTGGACATCGCGGCTCCGTAGAATCGGTCGAGCAGAATCATGGGTCGGCGCGCGGGTGTCAAGTCGGGGCGGCCATCCGGGCGGGATTACTCTAGCTTTCGGGTCCCCTCACCGGCTGGCGGGTCATGTCCTCGATTGGCGTCCTCTGGTTCCTCCGGCTGGTGCACATCTTTTCTGGTGTCTTCTGGGTTGGCAGCGTTCTCTTCTTCGCGCGCTTCATCTTCCCCAGTGCCGTCACCCTGGGCCCCGCGGGGGGTCCGTTCATGGACCAGCTGACCCGGGTGCACAAGGTGCCGGCGGCGCTGCTGGGCGCCGGCGCCGCGAACATCATCACCGGGGTCCTCCTCTACTGGCGCGATTCGCTCGGGTTCCAGGGAGACTGGATGCGGAGCCCGACCGCCATGGTCTTCGGCCTGGGCGGACTCCTCGCCATCGCGGGCTTCTTGGTCGGCATCCTGGTGAACCTGCCGACGACCAAGCAGCTCGCCGCGCTTACGGCGGGAATCCAGTCGAAGGGCGGGTCTCCCTCACCGGACCAGGCCGCTCTGATGCAGCGCCTGCAACGCCGACTCGGAGCCGCGCTGAGGGCGGTCGCGGGCCTGCTGTTTCTGGCGACCGCCGCCATGGCCCTGGCGCGCTACGTCACCTGAGCGACTAGTAGAAGTGCTAGGTACGGATTCCATTGGGGCGTAGTACTCTACCTGAATGGCGGGCGAGGCCGACGAGCAGATCCGGGAGAGTATGAATGGCCCCCACGTTTGCCGATGTCCTGCTGGCCCGCGAAACCATCGCGCCGTACCTGAAACCGACCGCGCTCTACCCATACAAGGCGCTGAGCAACGCGACCGGGGCCGAGGTCCGGGTCAAGCACGAGAACCATCTGCCCACCGGCGCCTTTAAGGTGCGGGGCGGGGTGAATTTCATGGCGCACCTTCCGCCCGAAAGGCGCCACTCCGGGGTCATTACCGCCTCCACCGGAAACCACGGTCAGAGCGTGGCATTCGCGGCGCAGCTCTTCTCGGCGCGTGCCGTCGTCGCCATGCCCAACGGCGCCAACCCGGCCAAAGTCGAGGCCATTCACGGTTTTGGAGCCGAGGTCCGCTTCGTGGGCCGTGACTTCGACGACTGCCGCCAGTACGTGGAAGTGACCGCCCAGCGGGAAGGGATGCACTACCTCTCCTCGGGCGACGAGCCGTTGCTCATCGCGGGAGTCGCCACCCACACCCTGGAAATCGTGGAAGCCTGGCCCGAGGTCGAGGCGATCATCGTGCCGGTGGGTGGTGGCAGTGGGGCCGCCGGCGCGTGCCTGGCGGCCAAGGCGATGAACCCGCGAATTCAGGTCATCGGAGTCCAGTCGGAGGGCGCACCCGCGGCCTACCGGTCCTGGAAGGAGGGCCGGCGGGTGGAGGCGCCGATGCTGACGTTCGCCGAGGGGCTGGCGACCCGGGCGCCGTTCGCTCTGCCCCAGAGCATCCTGCGCCGCGACCTCGACGATTTCGTCCTGGTAAGCGATGCCGAGCTTCGGAACGCGATGCGGCTCCTGATCGAGAAGACCCGCAACCTGGTGGAAGGGGCCGGCGCGGCATCGCTCGCGGCCGCGTGCTCGATGGGTGAGCGCCTGAAGGGCAAGCGCGTCGCGCTGATCGTGTGCGGGGGCAACGTCACCGCCGCGGGTCTCCAGGACCTGTTGAACGAGGGGAGGCCTTGACCATGCGACGCCCGATCACCTCGACGCTTATGGCTCTTGGATTCCTTGCCGGCGGGTCGCTCGCCGGGCAGACCAAGGCCGTTACGCTGTTCGGCGAGATCGGGCCGCTCCACCTGCGGATCGTGGACGCGAACGACGCCGAGCGCGCGCTGGGGCTCTCGGCCGACTCGCTCAAGAGCCGGGCCTTGGCGGCCCTGTTCGAGGCCAGGATCCCCACCAGTACCGAGAAGCAGTGGATCGCCGCGAATCGGCCTCCCTTCCTGCTGCTTTCATTCACGGCGTATGGAAAGCCCGGAGAGGCCAAGGTGGCCTGCAACGTACGCCTCGAGCTGCAGGAATACGTTTCGGTCTGGCGGGAGGAGAAGTGGCAGGAGAATCAGGTTCTGGCGGTCACCTGGAGCGCCAGCCGGGTGTGCGCGGCACCGCCGGCCCTGATCGTCTTCCAGATCGAGCGGGACGTCGATTCGGTCATCGAGGAGCTGGTCAAGGCGTACAAGGCCGGGCGGGCGCTTTGAACCCGCGGCCGTTGTTAGATTTCAGCATGCGCCTCGCCCCATTCCTCGTCCTGCTCACGGCGGTTTGGCCGCTGGCGGCCCAGGAGCCCAGCGGCGCCACGCTGTCCGGACTCTGGCAACTGGAGCAGGGTAAGGTGAAGTCGGACGGCCCGAAAACCGTAATGATCCGATCCGATTCCAGCGCGTCGTGGGGAAAAGAGACAGTAAGGTGGCGACTCAAAGCCGGTCAGATCATGATCGCGCTCGGCGGCGAGTGGGAGATCTACACGCTCAAGCTCAAGAAGGACCGGCTGACGCTCTCCGGCGGGGACCTGCCCGATCCGATCACCCTGAAGCGCGTCGGTGAGGCCACGCCCCGGCCGGCCAACGTTCCGGTTCCGCCCGATCCCGACATCTCCCCACCCGAATAGCTCCTCCCCGGCGGACCTCAGTCCCGGGGTCGCCGAGCCGCCCTCGCCCCGATTGCCAGCAGCCGGAGGAACGGTTTCGAAACTGGGGCCAGCAGTGGCTTGAGCGGCCGGAGGATGCTCCGGATCCTTTCCCCGATGCCTCCCGGCCGCGCACCCTGAGCAACCGCCGAGAGTATCTCCCGGTCGAAGGTGACCGGAATCGAAGCCCCGGAGTCTCCTGGCAGCTCGACCTCGTCCCACGCCTCCCTGAAGCGATCGAAGAAGTACTCCCTCGTCACGGTGCGGAGCGGATGCAGCTCCACCGGTCCCGGGCCACCGGAGGCATTCACCCCCCGGCCGATGGTGGGATTGAGATTGATCTCCCACGTATGGATTCTGTCGTCCTTCAACGAGTAGTCGATCTGCCCGTAGTCCACGCGGGCGAGCTCGAAGATCTCCGCGAGCCGTTCCGCGTGCGGGTTCCGGACGACGTAGTCCTGCTCCTCCAGAACGAAAGCCTGGGTGTACTCCGCCCGGGAGAACTTGAGCATCCAGTGGCTGCCGTGGTACAAAGCCCTCCCCATGATGTGGCGGCCGACTTTGAAGGCGGCATATTTCCGGTAGATCCCTTCGGCGTCCGCAGTGGAGCAAAACTCGACCACCAGGAGCTGCTCCAGCGGGCGACCCTGCACCAGAGCGAGTCCGATGGCCTCCTCCAGCCGGCGGTAGGAATCGAGCAGCGGCGAGCAGTTGCCGCCGTGGGCGATCTCCTCTCGCAGGAACACCGGATAGGTGAGCCCGGACAGGTTTTCGGTGGCCCGCACGGCTTTGAACGGATTTCGGCCCGAGCGGTGCAGCGCGGCCAGCAGGTCATACCGCCGGAGGGTGCGCCGCGGATCGTTCAGAACGCGGATTCCCTCCGCCGCGGAGAGCTGGTCATAGAGCTGCTCGACCAGTCGCTCCATATCCGGACTGAGCCGCTCCAGCCCCGCCAACACGTAGGTGCCGCGGCCGAAGCTGTTCCGGCGGGGAAGGTCCTCGTAGAGGAGGGTTTGAAACCGGCGGGCCATTTCCGGCCGGTCGCCGGCGAGGTACTCGACGAGCGTGAACGCACCCGAGGCGGGTGTGACGAAGTGGATCATTGGGTGGCGGCAGCGCGGCGCGACAGGATCGTGGTGGCGCTCATCTGTCCCGTCACGTTGACGAGCGTCGCGAAGATGTCGGGGATGGTTTCCACCGCCTCCAGGATCAGCACGCCCTCGACCGGAATACCCGCGGCGGCGAATACCGGCAGCATCCGGAAGCCGATTCCCCCGCCGCTGTTCGGGGTACCGGTGCCGCTGAAGTTGAAGAGGAAGACCGTGGCGAAGAACGCCACGATTGTCCCCGGCGCCAGGGCAACGCCGTAGACGTGCGCCAGGAAAAGCAGCTTCACCGAGTTGCTGATCACCTCGGAAATCCGGAAGAGCGAGACGCTCAGCGGAAGCAGCAGGCTGGTGGCGGTGGTGGAGAGGCCGAGGTGCTGGCGGCCGCCCTCAACCTGCGCCGGAAGGGACATGAGGGAGGAGCGGGTAGTCACCGCGACGATCTGGGCCGGCAGCACGGCGCGGCCGTAGGCACCCATCGTCACCCGGCCCAGCAGCGCGGTCAGGGGATAGAAGAGCAGCACGCAGATGAGGGTGACGGCCGGCTGGGTCAGCAGGTAGACGCCCAGGATGCCGGCGAGCGAGCCACCGCTCGCCAGCGCCATGCCGTAGCTCAGGGCAAACACTCCGACCGGCGTCACCACGATCAGCCAGCCGACCAGTACCGTCAAGGTGTCCGCGATGGCCCGGAACAGCTCCGCGAGGGGAACCCGCTGTGCTTCCGGGAGCCGGGTCACCGCCAGTCCCGTCAGTACCACGAAGAAGAGGAGCGGGAGCATCGCGCCTCGTGCGGCGGCTTCGAAGACATTGGTCGGAATCAGGCTGATGAGCCAGCTTCCCGCGGGTGCCGGGGCGCCGGTGGCCACTTGGGCCGGCACCCTCACCCCCTCGCTCAGGGCCGCGGCGGTCTCGGGTGGCACCGAGAATCCGCTGAGAAAAACCGAGGTGAGGCCCAACGCCACCGCGGCGAACAGGGTCAACGCCAGGGTGAACAGGACGAGGGCCCGGGCGCCGAGCGGACCCACCGTTCCGATACGCGCGCCGCTGATCGCCGCCAGGATGAGCCCGAGCGCCAGCGGGAGGGTGATCATTTGCAGCGCGGCGATCCAGATTTCTCCGACGACCTGCGTCAACGTGCCGAGGGCCCCGAAGAGCGGGAGGCCCGTGAGGTGGCCCGCCAGGCCGAGCGAAAGCCCGGCGAGCAGTGCTGCGACCGACCACTTCGTCAGGGAGGAAAGGGGGGTTCGCATCGGCCGGCGGGTGCGGCGGGCTCGGGCATGAGGCACAGCTGGCCGCCGTCCCTCGACAGTCGCAGCGACGGAAGCGCCTCGTGCTGAACCGCCACGTGGACCTCCCCGGCAAATCCCGATTTGCGCAGCACCGGCTCCACCGCCGCCCGCGCGGCGTCCGGGGTGTTGCAGCGCTCGCTCAGGTGCGCCAGCACCACGGTGCCCAGGCCCGGGTGATGCAGCTCGGTGAGGAGCTGCGCGCTGGCCCGGTTGGAGAGATGCCCGCCGCTCCCCGCGATGCGGTGCTGGACCGATGCGGGATACTCGCTGGTGCGGAGCAACACCTCGTCGTAGTTGGCCTCCAGCATCACGGCGTGCAGCTCCCGGAAGTGATAGCGCAGGGCCTGGGTAGGTCGTCCGAAATCGTAGGCCACGCCGAGGCACAGCCCGTCCGCGGTGGTGATGGTCAGCGCGAGCGGCTCGGCGGCGTCGTGCAGCAGCGCGCACCCCGCCAGGGTGAATGGTCCGCACTCGGTGCGGGTGGTGCTGCGGATCGGGATGAACCCCACCCGGGCCGGCGCGCGCAGCGCGGTCCAGGTGCCCACCGACGCCAGCACCGGGACCCGGTGCCGGCGCGCGAGCTGCAGCGCGCCCTGGGCATGGTCCCCGTGCTCGTGGGTGAGCGCGATGCCGCACAACCGGTCCAGCCGCACGCCGGCCTGTTCGGCACGCCGGGTGATCTCCCGGGCGCTGAACCCCGCGTCGATCAGCAGCACCGCGCCACCCTCGCTCAGCGCGGAAGCGTTTCCGCGCGAGCCGGAGCCGAGCACGGTGAGCGTGGTCATCGGGCGAGCCTCGCGTGGATCGCGCGGAGCGATGCCTCGATGGATCCATCGACTTCCACCTCGCGGCGCGGTAGAATCCGCCCGGCGATGCGGACGAACGCCTCCGCGTCGAGGAACGCGCCGCCTTCGGTGCCCCAGGCGAAGGGCGGCACCCAGCGCGGCACCGGGGCGCCGACCACGTTGGCCCCCGCGCCGATCACAGTGCCGGTCGAGAGCAGGGTGCCGATCGCGGTCTTGGCATGGTCGCCGAAGAGGGTGCCCAGGTTCATCCGGCCCGTGGGCAGCCGCGCGCCGGCCAGGTCCAGCCGCACCTCGCCGTAGGTGTTCTTGAGATTCGAGGTGATGGTGCCCGCCCCGAGGTTGACCCACTGGCCGATGACGCTGTGCCCCACGAATCCGTCGTGGCTCTTGTTGGAGTAGCCGAGCATCACGCTGGCGGACAACTCGCCGTGCACCCGGCAGCGCGGGCCGATGGCGGAATGACGGATCGCTCCGCCGAACACCAGACTCCCCGGCCCCACGAAAAGCGGCCCTTCGAGCCGGGTGCCGGAACGGACCTGCACACCTTCCTCCAGCACCACGACGCCGTGTCGCACGTCGAACACGACGCCCGGTTCCACCTGCGCACCGAAGCACGCGACATCGCCCGGGTCGCCCAGGACGAGACAGGCATCGGGGACCGGGTCGGGGCCGGCGGCGAGCACCGCAGCGCAATCGTTAGGCAGCAGGCGCTCCAAGGCCGTCACCAGGTCCCACGCGCCCTGGAGCAGCATGCCGTCTACCTCGAGGGGGCGGCCCTGCTCGTCGGGGCCGGCCCAGGAGGCTCCCTCTCGGACAATCCACGCCACGGTCGCGGCCTCGTGGGTGAGCCGCGTCACGCCGGCCGGAAGCTCCAGGGCGAGACCGATGGGCGCGAAGTCGGAGCGCGCGATTACCGCGGGTCCTTCGATCGGCCCGAGCGCCCGCACCGGTGCCGAATCAACGTCGGCAAACCCGGCCACATGGCTGCCCATCACCACCGCGCCCTCGGCCCCCACCAGGCCGGCCCAGCGGTCCCGGATCCGCCACGCTCCCGCCCAGAGCTCGGCGATCGGCCGCGCACCGGCAAAAGGCTGCCACGCCGGGCCGGGATCCTCGGGCTCGAGGCAGACCAGCAGCGTCACGACGGCAGCTCCCGCACCGCCGCCGGCAAGGCGTCGAGCGTGCGCTTGAGGTCGGCCGCGCCGGCGCGGTTCATCACCAGGACCCTTCCGTTTGCCGCCACCACGATCGCCTCGTGCATGCCACTCACCACCAGGGGCGCTCCCTCGCTCCACGCGATGCATTCGCTCGACTCGAACATCGTCACCGGTCCGACGATCACGTTGCCGTGCTCGTCGCATGGCCGCACCCGGGCCAGCGCCTCCCAGGTCCCGACGTCGTCCCAATCGAAGTGGCCCGGCACCACCGCGACCGCGCGGCTCCGCTCCAGGACAGCGACGTCGATCGACACCACGGTGACGGCGGCGAAGAAGCCGGCCACATCGCACTGCTCCAGCCGCTCGAGGTGCGGCGCGATCTCGGGGCTGTGGGCCCGAACTTCGGCCAGGAGGCGCGGCGCGGTCCAGGCAAAAAGGCCGCTGTTCCAGAGCGCGCCTTCCGCCATGAGCGTCAGCGCCCGGCCGGCGTCGGGCTTTTCGGCAAAGCGCGCCACGGTGCGAGCCGAATCGCCCAGCGGCGCCTCCGGAACGATGTAACCGTAGCCGGTTTCCGGCCGGGAGGGCACGATCCCTACCGTCACCAGGCGGTCGTAATCGCGGGCCACCAGCAACGCCGTCGCGGCGGTGCGGGTGAACTCCTCGGCATCACCGATGGCCCAGTCGGCGTGGAGGGCGAGGACCGCAGCGTCCGGATCCCGGCGCAGCGCTTCGGCAGTGGCCCAGACGAGCGCCGGCCCGGTCGAGGCAGCGCGCGGCTCCACCAGCACGTTGGCCGGATCGAGGGCCAGGTGCCGGATCAGCATCGGAGCGAGCAGGGAGTTGGTAACCACCAGGGTCCGCTCGACTGGGATGAATCCGCGCAGCCGCTCGAGCGTTTCCTCCGCGGTGGTGCGCGACCCCGTCAGCGGCAGGAGATGCTTCGGTTTGACGGGTGAAGAGAGCGGCCAGAAGCGAGACCCCGAGCCTCCGGCGAGGACCACGGCCCAATCCATCGTTAGAGCAGGCCGGCCAGCGACGCGCAACGGGTCCGGAGCTCGAAGAGCAGCGGACCGAGGTCTCGGCCGGGGTAAGCCAGCACCACGAGGGTCGCGGAGGGAGTCAGGGCGGTGAGGATGGCCGGCCCTTCGCCAAAATCGAGGACGGCGGTGCGCAGCGGCCCGCAACGGCCGGCGCCGCCGAACTGCTCCGCGTGACGCATGGTGGTAACCGCCAGCGCGGCCACCGCCTCGCTGTCGGCCTCGGGAGCCAGGGCGTCGTGGATGACGAGCCCGTCCTCGCCGACGATCGCGGCGCCGCGTACCGAGCTGCCTGTGTCGAAGCCCTGGAGGATGTCCCGCAAGCCTCCCATCGCGCCTCTTTGGAATCGGGGTCAGGAGGTGGCCGCAACGTAGGAGGCGAGGTGGCCGAAGTCAAGAAAACACCGTGGGTTGACCCCACTCGAACACCCCTTTAACCTTCGAGTTCCGCGATGCGCTCGACCGGACTTCTTTCCGCATTCTGCGGCCTCACCGCCGCGGCGGCCCTGACGGGCTGCGGCGACCCGCTCAGCCTGCTGCCCGCCCGCTTCCCCAATCGCGAAGACACCGTCTCGATCTGGGCCGCTACCAACACGTCGATCGACAAACCCAGCGGCTACGTCGTCAGCGCCCGCAGCCGGGTGCGGCTCGACCAGGTTTCCACCTTCGATTTCATCTATGATGTCGATCCGGCCGGTCGGAGTGTGCTGCTCCCGCTGGGCGCCGTGGTCAAAACGGGGAGCGCCAGCGGCCTGCCGGGTTTCCAGAAAACCCAGACGGCCTTCGAGACCATCACGGCCGCTGAGCAGCTCGGCTACGTCACCAAGGACACCCTGGTCGTGGCGCCGGGCGATATCTTTTACGTGCGGTCGACGTTGGACGGCAGTTGCGTGCTGGGCATCCCGTACTACGCCAAATTGCAGGTCCTCGTGGTCGACGATACCGCCCGCGCCATAAGGTTTCGCATCCTCACCAACATCAACTGCGGGTACCGCGGGCTCCAGCCCGGACTTCCCACGAAGTGATCGACGTCAAGCTGCTGCGGCAGGACCCCGCGGGCGTGAGCGCCGCGCTCCTGCGCCGCGATGCATCGCTGGCCGAAGGGCTCGACGCGGTGCTCGCGCTCGACCGAGGCTGGCGCGCCCTCATCACCGAGACCGAACGCCTCAAGGCCGAGCGGAACGCCGCCACCGAGGAAGTGGCGCGGAAGAAGCGCGCGAAACAGCCCGCCGACGAGCTGCTCGCGTCGCTCAAGGCCTCCGCAGAACGCGTCAAGTCGCTCGACGGGGAGATTCGCGCCCTGGAGGAGCAGCTCGATCAGGCGCTGCTCCGGATCCCGAACATCCCCCATCCGGCCACTCCGACCGGCTCGGCCGAGGCCAATCGCGTCGTGCGCGAGTGGGGCTCGTCCCCGACCTTCGATTTTTCCCCGGAGCCCCACTGGGAGCTGGGGCGAAAGCTGGGGATTCTGGATCTGGTCCGGGGCGCCAAGCTCTCCGGCTCGGGCTTTCCGGTATTCATGGGTGCCGGCGCGCGTCTGGTGCGCGGCCTGGCCAACTTCATGCTCGACCTGCACACGACGGAGCACCGGTACGTCGAAGTCGCGCCGCCGTTCGTGGTGAACCGGGCGGCGCTCACCGGCACCGGGCAGCTCCCGAAGTTCGAGGACGATCTCTACGGCCTGCCTCGGGACGATCTCTTCATGATCCCGACCGCCGAAGTCCCGGTCACCAATTTGCACCGCGACGAAATCCTGGATGCCGAGCGCCTGCCACTGGCCTTCGTCGCGTTCACGCCCTGCTTCCGCCGCGAGGCCGGGGCGGCCGGCAAGGACACCCGCGGGCTGCTCCGGGTGCATCAGTTCGACAAGGTGGAGCTGGTTCGGCTCTGCCGCCCCGAGCAGAGCGAGGTCGAACACCAGCTCATCACCCGGCACGCCGAAGCGGTGCTCCAGCGCCTCGAGCTGCCCTACCGCGTAGTCGAGCTGGCCAGCGGAGACACCGGGTTCAGCGCGGCGCGCACCTACGATCTCGAGGTGTGGGCGGCCGGTGTCGGTGCCTGGCTCGAATGCTCCAGTGCCAGCACCTTCACCGATTTCCAGGCCCGTCGCGCCAACATCCGGTTTCGTCCGGCACCCGGTGCCAAGCCCGAGTTCGTTCATACCCTCAATGCCTCGGGCGTGGCCTTCGCCCGCACCATCGCGGCATTGCTGGAGAACAATCAGCGCGCCGACGGCTCGATCCGGATTCCCGCTGCCCTGGTGCCCTATCTCGGCACCAACCGGCTCGTCCCTGCCTGACATGACGGCCGGACCTCCCGGGCGGGACTGGGCCCGGACTCTCAACCCCGAACAGCGCGAGGCGGTGGCCCACGTGCAGGGGCCGCTGCTGGTTCTGGCCGGCGCCGGGTCCGGCAAAACGCGGGTGCTCACCACCCGCATCGCGGTCTTGATGGATGAGCACGGCGTCCCGCCCGAGCGGATCTTCGCCGTCACCTTCACCAACAAGGCCGCGGCCGAAATGAAGCATCGGATCGCGACGCTGCTCGCGCGCGATCCCACCGGGCTTTGGATCGGCACCTTTCACAGCTTGTCGGCGCGGCTATTGCGCCGCGAGGCCGAGCGGCTGGGCTTCTCCCGGCAGTTCACCATTTTCGACGAAGACGACCGCCTTGCGCTGATTCGCCGGCTCCTCGACGAGCGGAACATCGCGCCCAAGCTCTTTCCCCCCCGCGCGATCCAGGCGGTCATCTCCTCCGCCAAGAACCGGATGATGTCGGGCGATCAGCTCGCCGCATCGGCGGGGTTCGACCGGCTCACCCAGATCGCCGCCGAGCTGATGGATCCGCTGGCCGCCGCGCTGAAGCGGCAGAACGCGATGGATTTCGATGACCTGATGCTCCACCCGCTGACGCTCTTCAGGGAATTCCCCGACCGGCTGGCCTGGTGGCGCGACCGTTTCGGCTTCGTGATGGTGGACGAGTTCCAGGACACCAACAAGGCGCAATACGAGCTGGTGCGGCTGCTCGGCGGTCACGGCAACGTCTTCGCCGTCGGTGACGACGATCAGTCCATTTACGGCTGGCGCGGGGCGGAAGTGAAGAACATGGGCGACTTCCAGCGCGACTTCAGCCCGGCGCGGGTGGTGCGACTCGAGGAGAATTACCGGTCCACCCAGATCATCCTCGACGCCGCCAATGCCGCCATATCGCGGAACACCGGCCGCCTGGGCAAGACCCTGCGGACTCGGCGCGCCGGCGGCGAATCCGTCACCCTGGTGGCCGCGGCCGACGAGCGCGACGAAGCCGAGTACATCGCGCGCGAGCTGGCCAAGCGCAGCTCCTCGGGCGAATGGCCGCTCGAGGATATGGCGGTGCTCTACCGCACCAATGCCCAGTCGCGCGCGATGGAGGAGGCGTTCCGGCGCGCCGGCGTGGCCTATCGACTGGTGGGAGCGATCAGCTTCTACGAGCGGCGGGAGGTCAAGGATCTCCTGGGCTATTTGCGGCTGGTGGCCAACCCGGCCGACGATGAAGCCTTCGTCCGCGCGGTCGCGGTGCCTCGCCGCGGCATCGGCGACGCGAGCCTGGAAACGTTTCGAACCGCCGCCACCGGCTTCGGCAAGACGCTCCTCGAGTCGGCGCGGATCGCCGACCGGATCACCGGGCTCAGGCCCAACGTGCGGGAAGCCCTGCAGCGGTTCGCCGCGCTCATCGACGATCTGCGGGCCCGGAGCATTGCGTCCGCGCCGGTGCTCATCCTGGAAGAGCTGATCCGGGCCATCGATTACGAGACGGTCCTTCTGGCGGAGGGGCAGGAGGGCGCCGACCGCTGGGAAAACGTCCGCGAGCTGGTCGCCGCCGCCGCGGAGTGGTCGGAGGTCGTCATCGAGGAAGATGGTAGCACGCCGCTGGAGCGCTACCTTGCCGAGGCGGCGCTGCTCTCCGCGGTGGACAGCAGCGAGGGCACCGACGGCGTAACCCTCATGACGCTGCACACCGCCAAGGGGCTGGAGTGGCCGGTCGTGGTGCTGGCGGGGCTCGAGGACGGGCTCTTCCCGCTGGGCCGGTCGATGGAAACCCAGGCCGGCCTCGAAGAAGAGCGGCGGCTCTTCTACGTAGGGCTGACCCGCGCCAAGGACAAGCTGTACCTGAGCTGGGCGCGAGCCCGGCGCCGCGGCGGCGAGCTCCGACCGGGTATCGCCAGCCGGTTCGTGGAGTCGATTCCGGCCGAGCTGCTCGAGGAACGCAGCACCGCGTCCCTGTGGGCGCCACGCCGGACCTCGGGCGGATGGCTGGCACCCTGGGAGGTGACCAGCGTCCCCCGGGCGACGCCCACCCGGCTCTACGCTATCGACGAGGACACCCAGAACCAGGACGCCCCTCGCCTGGTCAAGGGCGAGCGGGTGCGGCACCGGAAATTCGGCAGCGGGACGGTGCAGGGGCTCTCGGGGCTCGGCAAGGACCTCAAGGTCGGCGTACTCTTCGATGATCAGGCGGTGGGCCTGAAGCAGCTGCTGGTGGCGTTCGCGGGTCTGGAGCGGGACTGGGGGGAGGGAGCGTGAGCGTCTCGGCGAAGGATGTGGCCCGGGTGGCCAGGCTGGCCGAGCTCGCGGTGGACGACACGGAGCTGGCGGCGCTCACCGCGCAGATGGACCGCATCGTGAGCTTCGTGGCCCAGCTCGGCGCGCTCCAGGATCTGGACGGCGCGGGGACGTTTCTCGCCGGGCCGGAGCGCTCGCCGCTTCGCGCCGACGTGGTCAATCCGGCGCCACTGGCACGGCCTCCCGCCGCGATCGCCCCCGAATTCGTGGATGGGTTCTTCGTGGTGCCGCGGCTCGAGGCCATGGAGGGGTCATGAGCGTTCGGGAGGCGGCCGCGGCGGTGGGCGCGCGGCTCACCGCGGCCAGCGGCTTGAACGCCACCCTGGCCTGGTCCGGAGAGGCGCTCGCCGCTGAGGCGGCGCGGGCGGACGCGATGCCGGCCCGGGGCGCGCTCCACGGGGTGCCGGTGGCGGTGAAGGACAACATCGTTACGGTCGAGCAGCCCAGCACCTGCGGGTCGCGCATCCTGGCGGGCTATGTCTCCCCGTTCAACGCGACGGTCGTGGAGCGACTGCGCGGCGCGGGGGCGCTGATCGCCTGCAAGACCAACCTCGACGAATTTGCGATGGGTTCTTCCACCGAGCACTCCGCCTACGGGCGGGTGCTCCATCCGCTCGATCCGGAGCGGGTGCCGGGCGGATCCTCCGGAGGCTCGGCGGCGCTGGTGGCGGCGGGCGTGGTCCCCGCCGCGCTGGGCTCGGAAACCGGCGGTTCGGTCCGGCAGCCGGCGAGCTTTTGCGGAGTCGTGGGCATCAAACCCACCTACGGCCGGGTCAGCCGGTACGGCCTGGTGGCGTTCGGCTCTTCGCTCGACTGCGTGTCGGTGTTCGGCCGCACCGTGTCCGACGCCGAAGGGGTGCTGGCGGTCATCTCCGGCCTGGACCCGCTCGACCCCACCACGGCGGATCGCCCACCACTCGAGCCCCAGTCGCCGCCCGCCTCACTCGCCGGGACCACCATCGGGATTCCGCGCGAATACTTCCCCGCCGACCTTCACGCCGGGGTCAAGGCCGCGTGCGATAGCGCCATCGCCACGATGAAGGAGCTGGGTGCCGAGGTGGTCGACGTATCGCTGCCCCACGCCGGGTATGCGGTGCCCACCTACTACATCATCGCGCCCGCGGAAGCGGCGGCCAACCTCGCGCGATTCGATGGGGCACGCTACGGCGCCCGGCAGCCCGCGGACGGAGATGTACGCGCGCTCTACCGCGCCACCCGCGGCAAGGGCTTCGGCGCGGAGGTCCGCCGCCGCATTCTGGTGGGCACCTACGTGCTGAGCGCGGGGTACCACGACGCCTACTACAATCGAGCGCAAGCGGCCCGGGCCAGGATCGCCGAGGATTTCACCCGGGCATTCGCCTCGGGTGTGAGTTACTTGTTCACTCCAACCACGCCGACGCCCGCCTTCAAGGCCGGGGAGAAGACCGACGATCCGGTGGCGATGTACCTGGCCGACATCTTCGTCTGCTCGGCCAACCTCGCGGGTATTCCCGCCCTGAGCATCCCGATCGGCCGCTTCGAAGGCCTTCCGGTGGGTGGGCAGCTCATGGCCCCGCCCTTCGCGGAGGCCGGCATGCTCGCGGCCGCCGCCCTGCTGGAGGGTCACCTCGACTCCACGCGGGAGGTTTCCCCATGAGCTGGGAGACCGTGATCGGCCTGGAGGTGCACGTGCAGCTCGGCACCCGCTCCAAAATGTTCTGCGGCTGCTCCACGTCATTCGGAGACGCGCCCAACACCAACGTGTGTCCGGTCTGTCTCGGATTGCCCGGCGCGCTGCCGGTGCCCAACGAGCAGGCCATACGTCTTGCCGCGCGGGGCGCGCTGGCGCTGGGCTGCACCGTGCACCAGCGCAGCAGCTTCGCCCGGAAGAATTATTTCTATCCCGACCTCCCCAAAGGCTACCAGATCTCCCAATTCGACCAACCGCTTTCCACCGGGGGACGGGTTGCCATCGAGTCGGCGGAGCGCGGCGCGATCGAAGTGACGATCGAGCGGCTCCATGTCGAGGAGGATGCCGGGAAGTCGCTGCACGACCGGATCCCCGGCAAGACCGCGGTGGATCTGAACCGGGCCGGCGTTCCGCTCGCGGAAATCGTGGGCGGGCCCGACCTGCGCTCTCCGGCGGAGGCGCGAGCCTACCTTACCACGCTGCGCCAGCTCCTGGTGTATGCCGGCGTGAGCGAGTGCAGCATGGAGAAGGGCAGCCTTCGGGTCGACGCCAACATCTCGGTTCGACCCGCGGGACAGAGCGCGCTCGGCACCAAGACCGAGATCAAGAACCTGAACAGCTTCGCGAACGTGGAACGGGCCCTCAAAGCCGAACGGGCCCGGCAGCAGGCGCTGCTCGAAGCGGGCGGCACGGTGGAGCAGGTCTCGCTTACGTTCAACGCGGCCACCGGGCAAGTGCGGCCGATGCGATCGAAGGAAGAGAGCCACGACTACCGGTACTTCCCCGATCCCGATCTGCCGCCGCTGGTGCTGTCGCGGGAGTGGATCGCGGAGACTCGGGCCGAGCTGCCCGAGCTGCCCGCCGCCAGGCGGGCCCGGCTCGCTTCAGGGTTCGGACTGACGGCCTACGACGCCGGCGTGCTCACCAGCGAGCGGGTCATCGCCGACTACTTTGAAGCCGTGGCCGCGTCGGGTGCCGATTCCAAGAGCGCCGCGAACTGGATCATGGGCAAAGGGATGACCGGCTTCAACGCGGCCGGCCGTTTCGCCGTGACGCCGGCGCGGCTGGCGGGCCTCATCGCACTGGTGGCGGAGGGAATCGTGAGTCACCAGGCGGCCAAGAAAGTCTACCTCGACATGGCCGCCTCCGGCGGCGAGCCCCGCGACGTGGCGGTGCGCCTCGGCCTGGTGCAGGTACGGGACGAAGGTGCCCTCGCGGGCTGGGTCGACGAGGTGATCGCCGCCCACCCCAGGGAAGTGGAGCGCTACCGCGGCGGGGAGATCAAGCTGCTCGGTTTCCTCACCGGACAAGTGATGAAGCGGAGCCAGGGCAAGGCCGATCCCAAGGGAGTCCCGCCGGTGCTTCAGCGGAGGCTCGAGGGCCAATGACTGTCACCGGGCAGCTGGGGGCCGTCGCGTCCGTGGATGCCATCCGGGATCGGTTCCCGGCGCTCGGGCGTATCCATCGCGGTCGGCCGGTGGCCTATTTCGACGGTCCCGGTGGCACCCAGGTTCCCGATGGGGTGGTGGACGCCGTCTCCGGGTATCTGTATCACCACAACGCCAATACCCATTGGGCCTACCCCACCAGCATCGAGACCGACGCGCTGCTCGCCGCGGCGCGCCTTGCGCTGGGAGAATTCCTGAATGCCACGCCCGACGAGATCGCGTTCGGGCTCAACATGACCACGCTCACCTTTCACCTGGCCCGGGCGCTCGGTCGGGAGTGGTCGGCGGGAGACGAGGTCATCGTCACCGAGCTGGACCATCACGGCAACGTGGCGCCGTGGCAGGCGCTGGCGCAGGAACGCGGCATCCTGCTGCGGACTCTGCCGCTCCGCGTGGACGACGGCACCCTCGACCTCGGCGAGCTCGCGAGGGTGCTCGGGCCGAAGACGCGGCTGCTGGCCATCGGGGCCGCCTCCAACGTGCTGGGCACCATCACCGACGTAGGCGCCGCCTGTTCGATGGCCCGGCAGGCCGGAGCCCTTTCCTTCGTCGACGCCGTCCACGCCGCTCCGCATATGCTCATGGACATGGGCGCGATCGGCTGCGACTTCCTGAGCTGCTCGGCCTACAAGTTTTACGGCCCCCACGTCGGCGTGCTGTACGGGAGGAAGGACCGCATCGAGGCGCTGGACCTGCCGCGGCTCCTGCCCGCCCCCGACACCGCGCCGGAGCGCCTGGAAACCGGCACCCAGAATCACGAGGGCATCGTGGGCGCGGGGGCCGCGGTGGACTTCCTGGCCGGGTTGGGGACCGGCGGCACCCGGCGCTCCCGGCTCGCGTCGGCGTTCTCGGTGCTCCACGAGCGGAGCGCGAAACTCCTTGGCATGCTGTGGGAGGCGCTGTCGAATGAGCGGCGGGTGCGGCTCTACGGCCCGCCCCCGACGGCGCGGCGCACGCCGACGCTGGCCTTCACCGTCTCGGGGATGGATGCGGAGTCGGCCGCCCGGCGCCTGGCCGAACGCGGACTATTCCTGAGCCATGGCGACTTCTACGCCCCGACTGTGCTGGAGCGACTCGGGGTGCTGGAAACCGGCCTGGTGAGGGCGGGGTGCGCGTGTTATACGACGGAGGAGGAAGTGGAACGCCTGATTGCCGGAGTGCGGTCGTTACTCCGCTAGGCTGATCAACCGTCTGCGGCGGGGCGGTTCCGGCTCCGCCGGCACCAGCCAGGGCCGGTCCACCCCCGACTTGGTCCAATACCCCAGATCCAGCGACCGGACGTCGAAGTGCTCCTCGGCCAGCTCGATGAGCCGGCTCGGTGATCCCAGGGTCCCGTGGTGGAGCGCCCGCTTGCGGAGGCGCTTGGCCGCCTTGAGCGCCTGCTGCCCGTTGGGATCCAGCGCCCGCGCCCGGAGGCCTTCCAGGTTGCCGGCTTCCGCCGCCGCCAGCAGCTCCACCGTCACGTCGTAGGCACTCCCGAGGTGGCGTTCCACATCGACGTCGGTGAGAAACCACCGGCTCCGATCCCGCTGCGCCTGCATCGCGCGGTGCCAGCTCCTGGTGTGCGTCAAGTGGACCATCCCGCGGAAGAGCCGCCGATTGGTGCGTACGCTGAAGATGGTGGGCGAGATGATCCGCTCCAGGTGACGGTCGGCCGCCGACTGGTCGAGCTGAATGATCTCCCGGGCTTTGCGCGCGTAGCGCCCGCCCAGCTGGGTTTCGACCCGGCTCTCCCAGTAGGTGTGACCCATCGAGCGGGTGCTCTTGGTCAGCACCAGCTGCCGGGGCACGAAGTAGTTGTGGGCGATCGCATCGGCCGCGAGGTGGGACAGGTAGCCGAGGCCGAAGGCGCGAAGGGCGTCGCTTGGCGCATGGTCCAGGGTCTCCTGGCCCACATTCCAGAAATGCGAGTGCCGCCCGGCCGGCACGTACTTCTTGGCGATCGAGGTGTCGGGGGCGATCGAGCCGTAGAGATAATCGAACGGAAAGGCCTGCAGCAGCGTGGCGATCGATGGCGGCAGCAGGTGCAGGTTGGCGAGGACCGTCTCGCCCAGGTAAATGTGGGTGCCCGGAGTCCAGGCGTGGGCCAGGGCAGGGGAGAGCAGCATCCAGAGGCCGACCAGGAGCAGGGCCCCTGCGATCCGGCTTCCGGTCAACGTCGGACCAGCCAGCGGCGGATCCGGCCGACCATGCCGGCGCCGTTGCGCACCGAGCGGAGGCCCGCAGCCACATCCAGTGCGGTTTCTTCCACCTCGTCGTGCACCACCTCATACAGGGCGTCGAGGTCGTCGAGCCTCCGCTTTACCTTGCGCACCCCCTTCTGCAGGTCCTCCCGAACCCCGCGGCTCACCACGAGGTATTCCTTTGCTTCGTCCCGGATCTCGTCGGACAGGTCGGCCCCGGTATCGGCAACCCGCCGGATGGCCATCAGGGCCGGGGTGATCTCTCCCCGGAGCCGGGCGATCAGCCTCGAGAGACCCGAGATTTCCTTGGACACCTTGAGGGCAACCACTGCCGTGCCCAATCCAATGACCGCGAAGGCCAGGGCAATCACCGCCAGCGAGATGGCGATCGTGGGACCTATCCAGCCCGGCATGTTGGCTCCCATGATTTGAAGATAATCCGTTCGGCTTGACGGGTGCACGCGCCCCGGGTGAGGTTTGCGCCATGCCTCCCCGCTTTCAGGTGCACGGTGGCCGCCCGCTCAGCGGCACCATCCGGCCAGCCGGCAACAAGAACGCCGCGCTCCCGATCCTGGCCGCGACGTTGCTGGCCGACGGGCCGGTGACCCTGACCAATGTTCCGCGTATTCGCGACGTCGAGTCCATGGCCGCGCTGCTGGCCGATCTGGGAGCCCTGGTAACCTGGGCCGGGCCTAACACCGTCACGGTGGACGCGCGGCCGGCCTCCAGCAAGCCGCTCGATCCGGCGCTCTGCGCCCGGATCCGAGCCTCGATTCTCTTCGCGGCCCCGCTGCTGGCCCGCTTTGGCAAGGTGGTGCTCCCTCCACCCGGAGGAGACGTCATCGGGCGACGCCGGGTGGACACGCATTTCCTCGCCCTCGAGGCTCTGGGCGCCGTCGTGATGCTGGGGGAGAGCTACGAGATCGAGGCCCGGCACCTCGTTGGCGCCGACATTTTCCTCGACGAGCCCAGTGTCACCGGCACCGAGAACGCCCTGATGGCCGCGGTGGTCGCCCGCGGCCGCACCGTGCTCCGGAACGCCGCCGCCGAGCCCCACGTCCAGGACCTGGCCCGCTGCCTGATCGCCATGGGGGCTTCGATCGAGGGCGTCGGTACCAACCAGTACGTGGTCGAGGGCGGCCGGCCGCTCCAGGGATGCCAGTTCGAGATCGGCCCCGACCACATCGAGATCGCGAGTTTCATCGGGCTGGCGGCAGTCACCAACGGCGCCATCACGATCGATCCGGTCCGCCCCGACGAGCTGCGCAGCGTGCTCATCGGCTTCGACCGGCTGGGCATTCGCCCGCGACTGGTGGGCACCGGCCTGGTGGTCGACCGGGATCAGGAGCGCCGGGTGCGTCCCGACATCGGCGGCCACATTCCGAAGCTGGAGGACGGCCCCTGGCCGGCTTTTCCCGCCGATGTCATGTCGATCGCCATCGTCACCGCCACCCAATGCGCCGGGACGCTGCTGATCTTCGAGAAGATGTTCGAGTCGCGGCTCTTCTTCGTGGACAAGCTGATCGGCATGGGTGCCCGCATCGTCCTGTGCGATCCGCACCGCGCCGTCATTGCGGGCCCTTCGCCGCTTCGGGGCGGGACGGTCGAGTCCCCGGATATCCGGGCCGGCATGGCGATGCTCCTCGCCGCCCTCGCCGCCGAGGGAAAGAGCGTCATTCACAACATCGGCCAGATCGACCGGGGCTACGAGAATATCGACGCCCGACTCAAGGCGCTGGGCGCGGGAATCGAGCGGGCGGAGGGGTGATCGAAGCGCCGGTTCCCGGTTCGCTTCCCCTGTTCGAGCTGGCGGAGTGGCGGGAGCGGTATGGCGCGGTGGCCGGCATTACCGGTCGCGGTATCGGCACGGTCCCCTTCGACCTTGGCCTGTCCGGCACCCTGACGCCGGCGGGGCAGGTGATCGACCGGTGGCTCTCCCTCAAGGCTGCGGTGCCCGGTTGCGAGGGTATCGTTGTCTCCCGCCAAGTCCACGGAGTCGAGGTGCTCTGGCACGACGCGGTACGCGGGCTGGTGATCCTGGAAGGCGTGGACGGCCACGCCACCGCCAGCCCCGGCGTCCTGCTGGCCGTCACGGCGGCCGATTGCGTGCCCGTGTATATCCTGGATCCGTCCGCCCGCAGGGTTGCCCTGGTGCATGCCGGCTGGCGCGGCACTGCCGCGGGGATTCTGTCCCGGGGAATTGGGTTGTTGAAGGATCGTGGAAGCCGTGTGAATAATTTGTTAATACATTGTGGAATAGGCATTTGCGGCGCCTGCTATGAAGTTAGCAGCGAAGTCTTTTCAGCATGCGGTTTGGAGCCGGCGCCCGGCGGCAATGGCCAGCTGGATCTGCGCGGAGTGCTGGCGGAACAGGCTCGTGGGGAAGGCGTGGAAAACGTTTCCACATCCACATGGTGTTCGGCCCACGACTCGGCGCGATTCTTCAGTCACCGGGGGTCTGCTGGCGCCGAGGGCCGGATGGTGGCATACCTGGGGCTACTGGGCTAATCTGCACCAAGGGAATCGACCGATGCACTCCTTCCGATCCGCCTCTCTGCTGGCCGGAGCCTTCCTCTTCTGCTCCTGTAGCCTAGGTTCAGGCCCAGCCGACAACCCTCCCCTGGTCGCGATCAGCGCGCCACTGGCCGACGCCATGGTGGGTGGCTTGGTCAGCATCGACGTGGCGGCCGCCGACGATTCCCGCGTGGAGAAAGTGCGAATCCTGGTCGACGGCAACCAGCTGGGGGCAGACTTCACTGTTGCACCCTACCACGTGATCTGGAACACCACCTCGATCCCGAATGGTACGGCTCACACTATTCGGGGCGAGGCGACCGACGACGCCGGGAACGTGGGGGCTGCCCAGATCTCCGTCACTATTCTCAACGGCCCGCAGTCACCGGCTTGGCAACGGGTTAGCCGCATTCGGTGACGCCGTTGTGATTTGACTCCGGCGGATTTGTCGGCTATCTTTTGCGGGCTTGAGTGGGTTGGGACTGGGAGCGGTCCGCAGGACTTCGATGTGGGGTGCTCCCCCACATTTTTGTTTTCGGCCTGTCGCGTCACCCCGAATCCTACTGTCCCCCCCTCTTTTCCGGCTCCATCCGGCGCTTCCGGAGCGATCCCGGCTTCCAAAAACGTGCAGGGAGTGCATGGCATGGCAGGTTCCGCAGAAATGTTGGCCGCGTTTCGCGAGCTGACGACGACAAAACAACTCGACCGCTCCGACCTGCTGGAGCTGCTGCGCGACGGCATCCATGCCGCCCTCGCGCGGAAGTTCGGCCCCAACGTCCGCTTCGAGCTGGACGTGGACGAGCTCCAGGGCAGCGTGCGGGTTATGCGCCTGCGCACCGTAGTCGACACGGTGGAGGATTCGAGCTCCCAGGTTTCGCTCGACGATGCGCGGTTCGAGGATCCCGAGTTCCAGGTGGGCGATGTGCTCGAGGAGGAGATTCCCTTTACCGACTTCGGACGGCTTGCGGTCCAGGCCGCCAAGCAGCGGATCATTCAGCGGGTGCGTGAGGGTGAGCGCACCAAGATCCGCGAGGAATTCGGCGACAAGGTCGGTGAGCTGCTCTCCGGGGAGGTCCAGCAGATCGAGCGCGGCAAGCTGGTCCTCATGCTGAACAAGTTCCGCGAAGCCGAGGCCATCATCCCCTACCGGGAGCAGAACCACCGTGAGCATTTCCATCAGGGCGACACCATACGCGCCGTCCTCAAGCGGCTGGAAGAGACGCCCAAGGGCCCCCGGCTAGTGCTCTCCCGGGGCGATCCCATGTTCGTCGCGGCGCTCTTCAAGCTCGAGGTGCCCGAGATCGCGCAGGGCGTCGTGGAGATTCGCGCCATCGCCCGGGAGGTCGGCAGCCGCACCAAAGTGGCCGTCATTTCGAAAGACGATGCCATCGACCCGGTCGGGGCCTGCGTCGGCTTGAAGGGCTCCCGGGTGCAGGCGGTGGTCAACGAGCTGGGCGGCGAGCGGATCGACATCGTGCCCTGGTCGCCCGACCCGGAGCGCTTCGCGCGGCTCTCGCTCGCGCCGGCGCGGGTGGCCAAAGTGTTCTCCGATCCGGAGAGCAAGACCATTCAGGCGGTGGTGGACGAGGACCAGCTCTCGCTGGCGATCGGCCGCAACGGGCAGAATGTCCGCCTCGCGTCCGAGCTGACCGGCTGGAAGATCGACCTCTACTCCAGCCGCGAATGGCTGGAGCGCGGCGGCGAGGGTCCCCTGTTCGCCCTGGCGCCGCTCGAGGAGGAGGAATCCTCCGTGGCTCAGGTGGCGTTGTCCGAGCTCAAGGGGCTCTCGCCCGAGGTGCTGGGCATCCTCGACGCAGCAGGCTACCGGACCCTGAACGACATCCTCGACCTCGAGCGCGAGGACATCGACAAGGTCCCCAACATGACGCCCGCCGCTGCCGAGGAACTGATGGCATTCCTCGCCGATCTCACCACCCAGGAGTCGGGGGACGAGAAGCCGGCCACATGAGCGGCGTGATGGGGTATCTCGGCCTCGGGATCCGGGCCGGGAATGTGGTTGTCGGCGTCGATGCGGTGCGTCGCAGCCTGCAGGCCCGTGAGCTTCGCTGCGTCGTCGTCGCCAAGGACGCCAGCCAGCGGGCGCGCGAAAAGGTGGTCCGGCTGGCGACGGCGCTGGGAGTACCGCAGGTGGATGGACCGGAGGCCGCCGAGCTGGGCGCTCGGCTCGGCAAGCCTCCGGTGATGGTGGCCGGAGTTCGGGATGCCGCGCTGGCGGACGGGATCGTCCGGGCCGGGGCGGCCGGGAAGGGTTGACGGAGGATTGAGTGGTCAAGACGAAAGTGCAGGATCTCGCCGGCGAATTGGGTGTCCCCACCGAACAGGTGATGAGCCTGCTCAAGGAGATGCACGTCCAGGCGCGAGGCCCCCAGTCCTCTCTGGCGGCTGAGCAGGTTGCGGCGCTTCGGGTTCGCTGGGAGCGGGACAAGCGGAAGAAGGCCGACGAGCCGGCCAAGAAGCCCAAGCGACGGGTCACCAAGGCCGTGGCGGCCGAGGCGCCGCCGCCGGTTGCCGAGGCCGGCGCCAAGCCGTCCAAGCGGCGCCGCACCGCCGCGGAAGTCGCGGAGGTCGAGGCGATCCAGGAAGCCGAGCGGCAGGCGGAAGCCGCAGCCACGGCGGCGTTCGACCTGGAGCGGCCGACCATCGAGAAGCTCGAGCTTCCCGACATCAGCGGCCAGCCGATGCCCACTATCGAGGAGCGCGCCCGCGCGCTCTTCAAGGATCTCCCGCCGCTTCCGGTCGGGGCCGAGGCTCCCGACGAGCCGGCCGCGCCGGCGGTCGACCCCCCCCCTCGTCCCGAGCGGTTCACCCCGCCGCCCCGGCTGGCGCCGACGGCCGACGGTCCGGCCGTGGTGCACCGTGCCCCGTTCATCCCGCCCCGCGTGCCGCGCCCCGCGCCGGGAGGCGATCAGGGCCGCGGCGGCGGTCGGGGAGGCCCCCGTCCGGTCTTCAGCAGCAGTCCCGGGGCCCCCAGTCACACCGGCGCCCCCTCCAGGCCCGGCAGCCGCCCCGGTGGCCGATCCGACGGCGGTAGCCGGCCTGGCGGCCCCAGTCGCGGCGGCAGTCCGGGGGGCCCGAGCCGGTTTGGCCCGCCGACCGGCGGCGGCCCGCCGCCGGTGCGCACCTTCGGGCCCGATGCCAAGCCCGCCGGCAGCGGCGACCGCAAGAAGGGCAAGAAGAGCCGCAAGAACTACGTCGACCAGGATGCGGTCCAGGCCAACATCCTGAAGACGCTGCAGGGCATGAAGGGCGGCGCGCGCGGCAAGCGGCGATCGGACGAGCCGAGCTATCGGGACCTCATCGCCAGCCGAACCGCCGAGGAGAAGGAGCGGGAAAAGACCCGGATCCGCGTCAACGAGTTCATCTCGGTGGCGGAGCTGGCGGAGCAGATGAAGATCCCGGCCACCCAGATCGTCCAGTTCGCCTTCACGGAGCTGGGCCTGATGGTGACCGTCAATCAGCGGCTCGACTTCGACCAGATCGAGCTCATCGCCTCGGAGTTCGGCTTCCAGGCCGTGCGCGAGGACGAGTACGCAGCGGAGCTGACCGCGGCTCCCGTGGAGGACAAAGCAGAGGATCTCACTCCCCGGCCGCCGATCGTCACCATCATGGGCCACGTCGACCACGGCAAGACGTCGCTGCTGGACTACATCCGGAAAGCCAACGTGGTGGCCGGCGAGGCGGGCGGCATCACCCAGCATATCGGCGCGTACCACGTGTCGCTTCCGGCGGGCAAGGAAATCACCTTCCTCGATACCCCGGGCCACGAGGCCTTCACCGCCATGCGGGCCCGCGGTGCTCAGGTCACCGACCTGGTGGTGCTGGTCATCGCCGCGGACGACCAGGTGATGCCGCAAACCGTGGAAGCGATCAGCCACGCCAAGAACGCCGGCGTGCCGCTGGTTGTCGCCATCAACAAGATCGATCTGCCCTCGGCCAACATTCCGAAGGTCAAGCAGGACCTGCTGCAGCACAACGTCGTGCTGGAGGAGTTCGGCGGGAACGTGCTCTCGACCCAGATCTCCGCCAAGAAGGGCACCGGCGTCGAGGAGCTGCTGGAGAAGATCCTCCTGCAGGCCGAAGTGCTCGACCTCAAGGCCAACGCAACCGGTCCCTGTCACGGGACGGTGCTGGAGGCCACCCTGGATCCCGGGAAGGGACCGCTGGCGACCGTGCTGGCGCAGCGCGGCACCCTGCACCAGGGCGACAACTTCATCTGCGGCAAATTCTCCGGCCGGGTCCGCGCCATGAGCGATGAGCGCGGCAAGCCGGTCAAGGAAGTCGGTCCGTCGCTGCCGGTGCAGATCCTGGGCTTCGAAGGCGTGCCCGCGGCCGGCGACACCTTCCTCGTGGTCGCGGATGCCAACGAAGCCCGTGAAATCGCGCAGAAGCGGCAGCGCCTCGAGCGCGAAGCGCAGAACCGGCGCGGGGCGCGGGGCGGCACGCTGGAAGACTTCAGCCGGGCCCTCAAGGAGGGACAGGTCACCCAGCTCAAGATCATCATCAAGGCCGACCAGGGCGGCCCCGCCGAGGCGCTCGCGGACGCGCTGGCCCAGCTCAGCACCGCCGAGGTGCGGGTCGAGGTGGTGCACCGCGGCGTCGGCGCCATCACCGAGAGCGACGTGCTGCTCGCCAAGGCGTCCGGCGCCATCGTCCTGGGCTTCCACGTGCGCCCCGACGCCAATGCGCGGACCACCGCGGAACGGGACTCGGTCGACGTCCGCACCTACCGGATCATTTACGAGGCGGTCGAGGACGTGCGCGCCGCCCTCGAGGGGCTGCTCAAGCCGGAGCAGCGCGAATCGGTTCTGGGAGATGCCGAGGTGCTGCAGGTGTTCAAAGTCAGCAAGGTGGGCACCATCGCCGGGTGCAGCGTGCGCTCGGGCGTCATCCAGCGCACCGGCAAGGTGCGGGTGGTGCGGGACGGCACGCTGATCTACACCGGCGGCGTCTCGAGCCTCAAGCGCTTTAAGGACGACGTGAAGGAAGTGCGCGAGGGCCTCGAGTGCGGCATCGGCGTCGAGAACTTCAACGACCTGAAGGTGGGCGACCGGATCGAAGCATTCCGCATCGAGGAAATCAAGCGGACGCTGCAGTCTCCCGCCGTCGCGGCCGGCTGAGCGAGGGGCTGTGGCCAAGGGGTCGAAGCGCCGCCCGGGACAGATCGGCGAAATCGTGCGCCAGGTTCTGGCGGAAGCCATCGGGCGCGAAGTGCGCGATCCGCGGATCGGTTTCGTCACCGTGACTCGCGTGGACGTGAGCGGAGACCTGTCCCATGCCCAGGTGTACGTCATGGTGCAGGGTGAGGAGCCAGAGCGGCAGAAGGCCCTCGAAGGGCTCCAGAGCGCAGCCGGATTTCTGCGCGGGAAGATTGCGAAGGCGCTGGACACCCGGACCATTCCGGAGCTGCACTTCGCCCTCGATCGCGGGCTCGAGCATGCGGCCCGGATCAACGCGGTCCTGGCCGATCTGAAGCGGGAGTCGGAGGACTGATCGGGGCTTTGCTGGTGGACAAGCCGGAGGGTCCGACCTCGCACGATGTGGTGGCGCGTGCCCGCCGGGTCTTTCGCACCAGGGCGGTCGGGCATACCGGAACCCTCGATCCCTTCGCCACCGGACTGCTGATCCTGGTCTTCGGTGGGGCAACCCGGCTGGCCCGCTGGGCCGAGCGACACCGGAAGGTCTACCGCGCCGACGTCCGGCTCGGCTCGATCACCGCCACCGATGACCGCACCGGAGCGGTGCTCGAGGAAAAGCAGCCCGTACATTGGCCCTCGCCCGATCGGCTGGAAGCGGCGGTGGCGGGCCTGGTCGGGGAACAGAGCCAGCGGCCGCCCGCCTTTTCGGCCAAGCGGGTCGGCGGTGAGCGGAGTCACCGGCTGGCGCGGCGGGGAGCAAACCCGGAGCCGGCCGCGGTGTTGGTGCGGGTCTTCTCGCTGACCCTGCTGGAGTACGCGCCGCCTCTGGTGTCGTTGCGGGCCGAGGTGAGCGCGGGCACCTACATTCGCGCCCTTGCGCGCGATCTGGGCCAGCGGCTGGGGATTGGCGCCCACCTGGCCGAGCTCCGGCGCGAGAGCATCGGGCCCTGGCAGGTAGCGGACGCCACAGCGCTCGCGGAGCTGACCGGTGCGGAGCCGCTCCTCCCGGCCCGCGCGTTGGTGGGAGACCTGCAGCCGGTGCCGCTCGCCCCCGGGGAGCTGGTCCGGGTGGCGCACGGCGGGGACGTCGAGCGCGAAGGGCCGACCGACGGTGAGGCCGCGCTCCTCGACGGCGACCGGCTGGTTGCGGTGGCGCGCGCGGTGCCGCTGGGGTGGCACCCGGTGGTGGTGCTGCCGTGAACGACTCGGCGCCCCCGTTCGCCTTGGGCAGCGTGGTGACCGTCGGCTCGTTCGACGGCGTTCACCTCGGGCATCAGGCGGTGGTGCGGGAGGTGTGCGAGCGGGCGGCTCGGCGCGGAGTCCCGGCGGTGATGGTCACCTTCGAGCCGCACCCTGGCTCGGTGCTGACACCCGGAGCGGCGACGGCCCGGCTCACCACAGCCGTCGAGCGCCTCGAGATCGCCGCGGAGCTGGGACTCGAGCGCCTGGTTGTTCTGCGCTTCAGTGCGGCCCTGGCCGCGTTGCCGGCGGACCGGTTCGTCACCGAGGTGCTGCTGAGGGTCTGCGGGATGAAGGAACTGGTGATCGGAGCCGACCACGGGTTCGGGCAGGGACGCGGCGCGGACAGCACCACCCTCCCCGCGCTGGGTGAACGCCTGGGCTTCGAGGTGGTGGTGGTCGATCCGGTGCCGGATGCAACCGGTCAGGCCGTGTCGAGCACCCGGATTCGCTCGGCGCTCGCCGTCGGCGAGTTGGGCCAGGTGGCCGAGTGGCTGGGCCGGCCCTACCGGGT
>JAXIPC010000196.1:0-13778 GCA_045403135.1 Gemmatimonadales bacterium
CCGCACCATCGCCACGGCCGACTTCAAGGTCACCATCACCAGCGCCAAGGACACCGCGGTGACGGTCGAGGTGATCGAGGAGCGTTTCGGCGAGTGGTCGGTGCTCTCGAGCTCGCTGCCGGCGGAGAAGCTCTCCAGCACGAGAACCCGATTCCGGGTGCGCGTTCCGGCCACGGGTGAGGCGAGCGTCACTTATCGGGTCCGTGTCGTCTGGTGACGCCGATCGTCCTGGCGCACACCTCCGATCTTCATTTCGGGCGGGACGTCCAGCTCGAGCAAGTCGAGGCTCTCGAGGAGCTGGTTCCGTCGCTCGCGCCCGATGCCATCATCATTTCAGGTGACCTTACCCAGCGCGCCCGGCACGGAGAGCTGCAACGCGCCAAGGTCTCGGTGGACCGCCTCGCCGGCTCGGCGCCGACGCTCGTGGTGCCCGGCAATCACGACGTGCAGTGGTGGGCCAGCCCGATGTCGATTTTCGGGAGCGAGCCCAAGTACGTGAAATTCCGGCAGTACTTCGGCCCGGAGCTCACGCCTTGCCTGGAGATCGAAGGCGCCGTGATCGCGGGCGCCCTCACCGCCCACGGTATTGCCCCGGGCTCGATGACCTGGAACATCAATGACCTGGCGGTGAAGGGCCACCTGCCCGTCGAGGAAGTGGCAAGGCTCACCAGCTACTTCCAGTCCGTTCCACCGGAAGCGCTTCGAGTCGTCGTGATGCATCACAACGTGCTGGCCGGTCCCATCTCGCAGCGTATGGGCCTGGCCCACTGGCGCCGCGCGCAACGCCGGCTGGTATCGACCGGAGCCGACCTCATTCTGTGCGGGCACGATCACCAGGAATCCTCTGGGCAGATCGACGGCCGGGTCGTGGTCAGCACCGCCGGAACCCACACCGACCGGTGCCGGGGCAACCGGGCATCGGCCTTCAATCTGATAACGGTGGACGAAACCGCTATTTCGATCCAGCACCTGCGCTGGGAACAGGATCTTCGTCGGTTTACGCCGTCCGACATGACCCGCTTCGGGCGGGTGCACCGATGACTCGGGTGGCACCGAGCTCATCGACCACCGACCCGCTTTCAAGCGTTATCTTAATCCCCGTAGAACGATCCAGGCGCCCCGAACCGTGAGTGCCCGCGATGTCCAAACGCGCTGTCACCGACGAGCCATCCGTACCTCCGGAGACCCAGGTTGCCCTGAAGCTCTGGGTCGTGCTGTCTCGCGCGCACGCCAGCATCTCGGCGCACGCCGTGGCGCACGCGGCCGACCACGGACTCTCGCTCACCGAGTTCGCCATCCTCGAGGCGCTGTATCACCGGGGCCGCATGGTGCTGGGCGAGATCCAGCGGCGCATCCTGGTATCCAGCGGCGGAATCACTTTCCTGGTGGACCGCCTGGCCGAGAAAGGACTCGTGGTGCGGCAGGAATGCCCCGAGGACCGGCGGGCCAAGTACGTCTCGCTCACCCGCGAAGGCACCCGCCTGATCCGTGAGCTGTTTCCCTCCCATGCGCGGACCCTGGCGAACGCGATGCAGTCCCTCACTTCCGATGAACAGGTGGAGGCGACCCGCCTGCTCAAGTCGCTGGGACTGGCTGCTGCCGGCGGCGGACTACCCCCCTCTCCCGCGACGCTCCGCCGCACCGCCGGCAAATCGAGAAATGGGGGTCGGCCCTCCACGAGGCCCGCCTAAAAGCCGCTTGCCCAGGAAGACGCTAAGACGCTAAGACGCTACGTTGTAAGAGCTTTTCTTACCGTCGTAGCGTCTTAGCGTCTTAGCGTCTATTTTGTGTCTCCTATCTCATTCCCTCATATCAGGTTACAATGGCCTACACCGGTGTCGATTTCTACCAGATGGACAGCCTCCTGAACGGGGAGGAACGGGCGGTGCGCGACACGGTGCGAGCCTGGGTAGACGAGCATCTGATGCCGATCATCGGCGACTGTTACATCGAGGGGCGCTTCCCCAAACAGATCATCCCCGGGCTGGCCGAGCTGGGCGTCCTGGGCGCCAACCTGCCGGAGGAATACGGCTGCGCCGGCCTCAACAACGTGGCCTATGGCCTCATCATGCAGGAGCTGGAGCGGGGCGACAGCGGGATTCGTTCGTTCGCCTCGGTACAAGGCGCGCTGGTGATGTACCCGATCTACAACATGGGGTCGGACGAGCAGAAGCAGCACTGGCTCCCCCGCCTGGCGCAGGGCAAGGACATCGGCTGCTTTGGGCTCACCGAGCCGGACTTCGGCTCCAACCCGAGCGGCATGATCACCACCGCCAAAGAGGCCAAGGACGGCTGGGTCCTCAACGGCGTCAAGATGTGGATCACCAATGGAAGCCAGGCCACGGTCGCGATCATCTGGGCCAAGACCGGCGCGGTGGACGATCCGAGGTCCATCCGCGGCTTCATCGTGCCCACCGCCACCAAGGGCTACAGGGCGAAGGACCAGAAGGGCAAGCTCTCCCTCCGCGCCAGCGACACCAGCGAAATCCATCTCGAGGATGTGCGCCTTCCCAAAGACGCTATCCTGCCTAAAAGCGGTGGGATCAAGAGCCCGCTGTCCTGTCTGACCCAGGCCCGCTACGGGATCTCCTGGGGCGCCATCGGCGCCGCCATGGCCTGTTATGACGAGGCGCTCCAGTACGCCAAGCAGCGCATCATGTTCGGTAAGCCGATCGGCGCCACCCAGATCCAACAGGTGCGCCTGGCGGACATGCTCGCCGAGATCACCAAGGCGCAGCTCCTCTGCCACCAGCTCGGACGGCTCAAGGACGCCGGCACGATGACGCCGCAGCAGGTGTCGCTGGCCAAGCGGAACAACGTGAGCATGGCGTGCGACATCGCTCGCGAGGCGCGCCGGCTGCTGGGCGCGAGCGGGATCCTGGCGGAGTATCACTCGATGCGCCACATGGCCAACCTCGAGTCGGTCTACACATACGAAGGGACCCACGACATGCATAGCCTGATCTTGGGTCAGGAAATAACCGGACACTCGGCGTTCTCGTGAGAATTGCCGTCTGCCTCAAACGGGTACCGGATACGGAGATGAGGTTTGCCCTCGCTTCCGACCGCAAATCGCTCGACGCATCCGGCCTCAAGTTCGACATTAGCGATTTCGACGGCTACGCCGTGGAAGTCGCCCTCCGGCTCAACGAGCAGCATGGCCCAGGAGAGGTGGTGGCGGTGGCGCTCGGGCCGGACGCGCTCCAGGAAACCCTCCGCAAGGCGCTCAGCATGGGGGTGGACCGCGGCGTGCATCTCAAGGCCGACCCGGTTCCCTTCGATGGGTTGTCCATCGCCCACGCGCTGGCCGCGGAGCTCAAGGATCAGGGCTTCGATCTCATTCTCTTCGGCCGGGTCGCCACCGACACCGGGAATGGCACCGTGGGACCCATGACCGCTGCCCTGCTCGGCGTGCCCTGCGTCACCGCCATCTCCAAGCTGGATCTCTCGGGTGGTCAGGGCACCGCCCAGCGCGAGCTCGAGGGCGCCACCGAGACGGTCACCTTCCCGCTGCCCGCCGTGCTCACCATCGACGAGGGTATCGCCCGGCCCCGGCTCCCCTCGCTCAAGGGCATCATGGCCGCCAAGAAAAAACCCATCGAGACCAGGCCTGCGGCGCTCGGCCCGGTACATCTAACGGTGGACCAGCTCGAGCTGCCCCCCGAGCGCACCGGCGGGAGGATCGTCGGCGAAGGTCCCGATGCCGTTCCGGAGTTGGTCCGGCTGCTTCACGACGAAGCGAAGGTTCTCTGATGGCCGACAGCTTCGCCTTCGCCGAGTGCCGCGCCGGCACCCCCCGGAAGGTCGCGTTCGAAACGGTGAGCGCCGCGAGGCAAGCCGCCGACGCCACTGGTGGCGGCACGGTCACCGCGCTGTGCATCGGCGCGCCGGGCCTCGCCGCCAAAGCCGCCGACCTAGGCCGGTACGGCGCCGATCGCGTCGTCGTCGTGGAGCACCCGGACCTGCAGCGCTACAGTCCCGAGGTGTTCGCGGCCACCGCGGCGGCCCAGCTCAAGTCCGGCGCCTTCCGGGCCGGGTTTTTTTCCGCCTCGGCCGAGGGCCGGGATCTCGCCCCGCGAGTGGCCGCGGCGCTGAATGTGGGTCTCGCGTCCGACGTCACCAGCTTCGAGGTCACCTCCGAGGCGCTCATCGCCCGCCACCCGGTGTACGTCGGCAAGGCCATCGCCACGCTCCGCCTGGCCGGGACGCCGGCGCTGGTGTCGCTGCGCCCGGGCGCCATCACGCCGGCCGAACAGGCCCGCTCCGCGCAGGTGGAATCCGCTCCGCCCGCGCTGGATCCCGCCTCGGCCCGGGTGAAAGTCACCGACCTCGCCCAGCGCGCTGCCACTCGAATGGACCTCGGCGAGGCGCCCGTTGTGGTGAGCGGAGGACGCGGCCTCAAGGCCGCCGAGAACTTCAAGCTGGTGGAAGACCTCGCCGCGGCTTTCGGCAACGCGGCGGTCGGCGCCACTCGCGCGGTTACCGACGATGGCTGGCGGCCCTCCTCCGACCAGATCGGCCAGACCGGCCGCCTGGTGAGCCCGGCGCTCTATGTTGCGGTGGGTATCTCCGGCGCCATCCAGCACCTGGCCGGCATGCGGACCGCCAAGGTGATCGTGGCGATCAACCGCGACAAGGACGCGCCGATCTTCAAGCTGGCGGACTACGGCATCGTGGGCGATCTCTTCGAGGTGGTGCCCCGGCTCACGGAGGCAATCAAGCGAATCCGTTCGGAGCAGTAGCCCACTTAGCTGTCCCGGTCGAGTAACAGCGCTACCGGTTTCAGCGCATCGATGTTCGAGAAGACCACCTGCAGCATCACGGTGATGGGCACCGCGAGCAGCGTTCCCACCGGCCCCCACACCCAGCCCCAGTAGAGCAGGCTCAGAAAGATCGTCACCGGATTGAGCGGGAGGTGCCGGCCCATCAGGTGCGGCGTCACGAAGTTGCCTTCCACGATGTTGATGGCGATCAGCCCGCCCAGCACCAGCAGCACCCGGCCGGTATCGTCGAACGACACCAGCGCCGCGGCGCCCACCACCACCGTCGTGACCAGTGCGCCGGCGTAGGGGATGAAGTTCATGAAAAACGCCACCACGCCCCACAGCAGCGCGTTCGGCAGCCCGACCAGCTGCAGGAAGCCCCAGGTCGCGAGCCCGACGCCCAGGCTGGTCAGGGTGTTGAGCAGCATGTAGCGCGACATCTGCGTTTCGATCTCGCCCAGCACCTGCTCCATGTTGTGGGCTCCTGCCCGGCTGCCGATCAGCTCGGCGATCTTCTTGCGGAATACCGGGAGCGAGGCCAGCAGGAAGTAGGTGAGGAATACCACCGTGATCGCGGTGGCGAGAATGATGGACGTGCTGCCGCTCACCCGCTGCAGCAGGCCCGGCGGCTTGATCTGCACGGTCCGCTGGCCCCCCGGCGTTGCCGCCTGGGTGGCCTGCTCAACCTTCTGGGCGGTCTGCTCCAGCGGGCGCATGATTCGCCGGATTCTGGTCTGAACCTGCGTCAGGGTGGAGGGCGCCTTCTCGATCCAGTCCGCCGCGGGGGCCGCCAGCAGTCCGATGCCCGCGCCGAGCACGCCCAGAGTTCCGAACACCACCAGGGCCGCGCCGTAGCCCGTGGGAAGCCCGGCCTTCTTGAGCGCGCGCACCGGTTGGTCCAGCAGCAGCGTGAAGAGCCCCGCGATCGCCACCGGCAGCAACAGCCCGGCGCCCACCCGGAGCGCGGCGGTGAGCAGGATGAGAAAGATTCCCACCAGCATCGCATCGCGAAGGACATCTCCGGTCACTTTCCGGCGGGCCGGTGGGGTCGTCGTCATGGGGCTCCGCGTTGCGGGCTAAGGACGCTGGGCGTGCTGGCTTACGCACTATATTACAGCATGGAGAGACGCTCGGCCCACCCGCCTCAGGCACGCGCTTGAGCCGAATCCTCCCCAGCCGTCACCAACCCGGCCTGCCGCTCGACCGGTTGATCCTTGCCGACGCGCCGCGCCCCGATGCCACCGAGATGGACGTTCTGTTCGTAGGTGCGGGGCCCGCCGGCTTGGCCGGGGCGATCGAGCTGGCCCGACTGGTGGCCGCAAGCGACTTGGGCGAGGTCAACATCGGCGTGCTGGAAAAGGCCGGGGCGCTGGGCGAGCACAGCCTTTCCGGTGCCGCGGTGAACCCGCGCGCTTTCCGCGAGCTCTTCCCCGACCTGCGGGACGACGCCTTCCCGTTCCGGCAACCCGTCGATCGCGAAGAGGTGCGTTTCCTCACCCGGTCGGGTGGATTCCGGATCCCCGCGCCCCCCACGATGCGGAATCACGGCTACTACTCCGCATCCCTCTCCGAAATCGTGCGCTGGCTCGGAGCCAGGGCCGAGGAGCTGGGAGTCAACATCTTCACCGGCTTTCCCGCCGACGGCCTGCTGGTGGACGGCCCGCGGGTTAGGGGAGTGCGCACCACGCCGACCGGCCTCAATCGCGACGGCACACCGGGGCCGGACTTCCAGGACGGTACCGATCTCACCGCGACCATCACCGTCCTTGCCGAGGGCACCCGCGGGGCGCTTGCCCAGGCGTGGCGCCAGTGGCAGGGGGTGACCAGCCCGAATCCCCAGATCTACGCGCTGGGCGTCAAGGAAGTCTGGGAGGTCGCCCGGCCCCTCGACCGGGTCGTGCACACCCTGGGGTGGCCGGTGCCCCTCACCGTTTTTGGCGGCACCTTCATGTACCCCATGGGGCCGAATCAGGTCTCGCTCGGCATCGTCACCGGATTGGACGCCCACGCCGCCTCCTTCGACGCGCACGAGCTGCTGCAGCGGATGAAGCTGCACCCGTTGTTCCGGAGCGTCCTGGAGGGCGGCAAGCTCCTCGAGTGGGGGGCCAAGACCATTCCCGAGGGCGGGTACTGGAGCCTGGCAGAGCGGTTCTCGGGAGACGGTGTGCTCCTGGCCGGCGATGCCGCCGGCTTCGTCGACGTGGCATCGCTCAAGGGGATCCACTACGCCATGCAGTCGGGCCTCTTCGCCGCGCGCACCGCGTTCCAGGCGCTCACCTCGAAGGATGCGTCGGCGGCGGCGCTCGGTTCCTACGACGCCATGGTCCGGCAGAGCTACATCACCGGGGATCTCAGGAAGACCCGGAACATGCGTCTGGCCTTCAAGCACGGGTTCGCGCTCGCGGGTGTGGAAGCCGGTCTCATGACCATCACCAGGGGCGCCTTCCCCGGCTGGCGCATCAAGGTCGAGGAGGACGCCGCCGAGCCCCGGGAGTCGAAGCCGGCCGAGCCGTTCCAGCCCGACAACGTGCTCACCTTCTCGAAGCTGGACGCGGTGTTCAAGTCGGGGAACGCCACCCGGGACACCATTCCTTCTCATCTGATCGTCGGACCCGACGTCAGCGCCGAGGTCGCCGATTTTTACGCCCACGTCTGCCCGGCGGGTGTGTACGAGCGGACCGCGGACGGTCTCCGGGTGAACCCGCCGAATTGTGTGGACTGCAAGGCCACCGACGTGCTCGGGCCCCGGTGGACTCCCCGCGAGGGCGGCAGCGGGCCGAAATACCGCCTGATGTGATTCGGGAACGCCTGGAGCGCATGAAGCTCAGGTTCGCCGACATCTGGGCGGCGCCGGACCCCTATCTCCTCGACGCCGGCACCGATGCGGAGCTCCTGATCGCCCGCGTGCGGCTCGCGCTTACGGCGCTGCTGCTCCTCATTCCCATCGCCAATCTGATCGTGTCGCGGCCCGAAGAGCGGGTCACCCACCTCACCGGGCTGGGCGTGACGCTGCTGGCGGTGCTGATCGCGCTGGTGGCGTATCACGTAGTTCGGCAGGGCCACCGCCAGCCCTGGCTGCCGCTGGCCACCAGCCTGATGGACGTCACCCTGGTGTCGACGGCCTTGGTCGGCTTCAGCCTGATCGGCGATCCTCACCAGGCGGTCAACAGCAAAGTCACCTTCGAGACCTATTTTCTCGCCATCGGGGCCACCTGTCTCCGCTACGACATCCGCGTATCGGTCATCGCCGGCGGCGTGGCCATCCTGGAGTACATCGGCGTGATTGCGCTGGTGACAAACCGCTACGAGCTGGGTTCGGCCGCCCTCTACGCCCCGTGGGTGTATGGCCGGTTTTTCTGGAGCGACCAGATCTCCCGGATCATCCTGCTCGGGTTGCACACCACCCTCTGCTCCGGGATCGTGCTCCGGCTCCAGCGCCACCGGCGGCTCTCCAACACCGACCGGCTCACCGGGTTGTACAACCGGGCCTACTTCGAGGATTTCCTCATCGCCGAAGTGCGCCGCTCCCGGCGGTACAGCCGCCAGTTTGCGGTGGCGATGGTGGACATCGACCACTTCAAGAATTTCAACGACAGTTACGGTCACGCCGTGGGAGACCGAGCGCTCAAGGCGGTGGCGCAGGCGATTCAGCGCGGGGTGCGGCGCAGCGACCTGGTGGCGCGGTACGGGGGCGAAGAGCTGGTGCTGGTGATGCCGGAATCCTCGCTCAGCTCCGCGCGGAAGCGGCTGGAGTCGATCCGGGAGGCGGTAGCCGCAGAGCCGTTGCAGGTGCCGAAGCGGCAGGAGGCGGTGCGGGTGACGGTGAGCGCGGGGGTGTCGCTCTGGCCGGTGGACGGCGAGGATTCCGACGACTTGCTGCACGTCGCGGACGCGCGGCTGTTTCACGCCAAGGCGTTGGGGCGAAACCGGGTGGTGTCTTCGAGCGTAGGGGCGGTGTCAGTGTAGGAGGACGCTATGACGCTAGGAACCTGCTCTTTCTTAGCGTCTTAGCGTCTTAGCGTCATAGCGTCTTAGCGTCCGTCACCTGCCCCACGAACAGCAGGGTCCCGGTCAGTCGCTCGCGGATCACGAACAGGAACGGCCGGTCGATCTGGAGCACCGGCGGCGCCGAGGTGATGCCGATGCCCACCGAAGTCACCGCGGCGGCCTCGGTCCCTTCCTCGTTCACATCGACGAACGTCTTGTGCAGCACCTTGGTGAAGTACAGCCGATCCGGCCGGACGTCCGCCATCCCATAGAAATCGGCTCGGCCCGCGTCGAACGCGATCCCCATGCCCAGCGCCTTGAGGTCGTCGTTCAGCTCCCGCTTGTACTCCAGCCGGAACTTCGGCAGCATGAGGCCGATCTCCCGGTCGTGCAACCCCGCCACCAGCTCGGCCCAGCGGGCGGCGTCGAGGCTTGCCGTGACATCAGCCAGACTCCGGTCCTCCCGCGGCAGCACGATCGTCATGGCGAACGCGCCGTTCCCGTAGAGCAGCTCCACTATCTCGAGATCACGATTGGACGAATAGCGGTGCAACTCGGGGTCGAGCCGCATCGTCGGCACACTCTGGGTCGAGCCGTCCGCCGCATGGAACGGCGCGTCGCTGGTCTGCTTTGGGTCGAACGCCAGCCGCCAGTTCCCCTTGAAGTAGATCGCATTGATCAGAAACATGATCTCTTGCGGCGCGATCTCCTCCAGGATCTTCGCGATCTTGCCGTTGGTTTTGGTATTCACCCAATCGTTGATGGTGCCAAGCGTCGCCGGCGCGCCGAAGTCGAGAGACCGCACCTCGGCGTCGAAATGGCTCCTGCCGGCGTCCAGGAAGGCCGGCAGGAAGAGGATACCCGAGTGGCCCCAGATCGAGTTGGCGATCCGGAACTGGCTGGTGCCGTCGAGGCTCTGCAGCAGGTCGATCAGGTTACGGTATCCCGCGTTGATCTCGTCGATCGGCGCCCCATCCAGCCGGAGGGCCACCCGCATCGAGTCGAGCGTGCTGCCCTGGGCCCCGTTCAGCGTCATGCCCAGCGCCATGGAAACGCTGACCGGAGAGAGGAAGAGATTGACCTCTCCTTCCGCGCTGCGCGCCCGGCGGAGCAAATCGAATCCGAACTGGTTGCCCGCGCCCACCATGCGGGCTTCGGCCGGGCTGAGCGCGCGCGGCAGCGCGGTGAGCAGCGGCGGCGGCCCCTTGCGGCTCTCCTCGGTGGATCCGGTGCACGCCGCCAGCAGCAGGAGGGCGGGGAGCAGCGGACGACGGACGCTGTTTGGCATGGCGTTACCTCGGCGGAGTACTACCGCTCGCCGTGAGGAGTCCCATCAGGTTCCTGCTCTGCAGCAGGTACTCCTCGTCCGCGATGTTGTAGCTGACGTCCACGTTGATCCGGCTGGGATGGCCGTCTTCGGGATGGTATTCGACCTGGAGGAGGACCGGATCCGACTTTACCGCGTCCTCGATCCGCTCGAACAGATCGCCGACCGTGGGAAGCGCGGGCAGGAAACCGGCCTCGACCTGCGTGTTGGTGTCGAGGTAGCGGCCGCTCACCACCTGGTCTCCGATCACGGTGATCTCGATCCAGCGGCCCGCGAGGCCGCAGAAGCAATCGGAGCGGACTTCGTAGGTGTAGCTCTGCTGGCCATGTAGGGACCACCGTGCCCGCGCCTCCGCCAGGCGGTCGTCTTCGTCGGGGCCGGTGAACGGCCCGCAGGCCGGAAGGGACAGAGCCAGCAGCAGGGCGAGGCGGAGCCGCGCGGCCGGCATGGCGGCGTTACCGGAGGCTGGTGCCCGAGAGGGTGAGGTTCCGCGCGCTGATGGCGAGCTCGTCGTCCATTACATTCGCGGAATAGTCGATCTCGATGCGGCTGGGGTAGCCGTACACCGGGTCGTAGGTGGCCGCGAACAGGGCCGGCTTGGCGTCGAGCGCGGCCTGAATCAGATCGAACAGGTCAGGGACCGTGGAAACGTAGGTCAGGAGCGCCTTGTCCACCGCGACGCCGGATCCCTCGTACTCCGCGGCGGTCACCGCGCCGCTGCTGACCGTGACCGTGACGGTTTGGCCGCCCAGAACGCAGAAACAGCCGCGGTTGACGGTGTACGTGTAGGAGTCGGACCCCCTGGCGCGCCACAGGTCCCGAGCCGCGATCAGGCTGTCAATCTCGCCGGGGGCGGTGGGGGCTTCGCACGCCGCGCCCGCCAGGAGGAGGGTCAAAAGGGCCAGGGATTGCTTGGTCATTCCGTTCCGAGTCTGCACGGGGCGTGCCTGGGTGGCGTATTTCCAAGCCGTTGCGGCACAAGGGGGAACGGAGTGCAGGAGTCTGCCCGCGTGTCCTGGTGACCCTGGGAGGGGACGGAGGGCGTGTCGAAAGGACGCGGCCCGGACAGCTTGTCCGGGCCCGCTCGACTCGTCCTGCCTTACCGCGTGGACTGTGGTATGTCCGCGGCGTACAGCTCGGGGCGCTCGTCGAAGGTGTGCTGGCAGCTTGTGCTACAGAAATAGTAGGTGGTGCCTTCGTAGGTTGACTGCTCGGGTGCAGTCTTGTCGTCCAGCAACATCCCGCAGACATGGTCGTGGACTTCCATGGGAACCTCCCGTCGTATGAGTCAACAGCCCGCCAGTTCCCTTACACAGTGGTCGACGCTGCGCGGGTGGGTCGGGTGCACACCGGGGACCGGAATCGCGCCGACTCGCTGCTCCCGTCTCCCCTACTCCCCGATCACCTTGATCACCACCCGCTTCCGCCGTTGTCCGTCCCACTCCCCGTAGAACACCCGCTGCCACGGCCCGAAGTCCAGCTTTCCCGCCGTGACCGGCACGATCACCTCGTGGCCCATGACCAGGCTCCGCAGGTGCGCCGCGGCGTTGTCCTCCCCGGTGTCATTGTGCTTGTAGCGCCTGGGATCCCACGGGGCCACAGTGTGCTCCAGCCAATGCAGGATGTCGTGCCAGAGACCCGGCTCGTGGTCGTTCACGAACACCGACGCGGAGATGTGCATCGCCGAAACCAGAATCATCCCTTCGCGGATGCCGCTGCCGCGAAGGGCTTCCTCCAGCTCATCGGTGATGTCGATGATTTCCTGGCGTTTCTTGGTCTCGAACCAGAGGTACTTGGTGTGGCTGGTCATGCCTGAAGCTACAGCGCCCTTGCGGCCTGGCCCCTCCGGCGGCAACCTTTGCCTGTCTCCCTGCCAATCTTAGAGGTCTCCCGTGCGTATCCGCGCCCTTCCCATCGCGTCCGCGTTGCTGGTGGCACCCGTCGCTACCGCCGCAGCCCAGGTCAGCACCGCCGACACCCGGTTGCTCTCTCAGCCGGCGGTGAACGGCACCCATATCGCCTTCGCCTACGGTGGCGACCTGTGGACCGCAAAACTGGACGGGAGCGACGTCCGGCGGCTTACCACCGCCGACGGAGACGAGGGCGCGCCGGTCTTTTCCCGGGACGGCAAGTGGATCGCCTTCGCGGGGAACTACGACGGGAACGTGGACGTGTTCGTGGTGCCAGGGGGTGGCGGCGAGCCGACCCGGCTCACCTGGCACCCCGGCAGCGACACCCCGCAGGCGTTCACACCCGACGGCGCCAAGGTGTTGTTCATCTCGAACCGCGCCGACTTCTCCAATCGCTACACCCAGCTGTGGACCGTGCCCGTTGAGGGCGGGGTTGAAGCGCGGCTCCCGATCCCCAACGCCGCGCAGGCCACCTACTCGCCGGACGGGCGCTCCATCGCGTACAACCCGATCGGCCGCGCCTTCGAGCAGTGGAAGGGCTACCGGGGCGGGCGCGTCTCCCAGCTCTGGCTGATCGACACCCGGACCTGGGAGGTCGAGAAGGTGCCCCAGCCGGCCGGGCGCAGCAACGACGTGGATGCCATGTGGCTCGAGCCCGACGTCGTCTGGTTCCGTTCCGACCGCGACGGTGAGTTCAACCTCTACAAGTACGACCGGCGCACCAAGGCGGTCACCCGCGCCACCAGTCACGCCGATTTTCCGGTGATGGCGGCTTCGGCGGGCGGCGGCAAGGTGCTGTACGAGCAGGCCGGCTGGCTGCACCTCTTCGATCCGGCCGCCGGCCGGGCGCAAAGGCTCGTCGTCGGCGTGGCGGCCGACCTGCGCGAGACCCGGTCTCGCTGGGTCAAGGGCGCCGATTTCATCCGTGGGGTCTCGCTTTCACCCAGCGGCGCCCGGGCCGCGTTCGAGATGCGGGGCGAGATCGTCACCGTTCCGGCGGAGAAGGGCGACCCGCGCAACATCACCAACACCACCGGCGCCCACGAGCGCACGCCCGCCTGGTCTCCCGACGGAAAAACCATCGCCTACGTGTCGGACCAGGGCGGCGAGTACCGTCTCCACCTCGCTCCCCAGGACGCCAAGGGCGGGCACCGAGTGCTGGAGCTGTCCGGCGCCGGGTTCTACAGCGGGCTCGACTGGTCGCCCGACGGCAAGCGGATCGCCTATGTCGACAACTCGCAAACCATCTGGGTGCTGGAGGTCGCGACCGGTCGCTGCGCCAAGGTGGGAGGCAACCGGGTCTACACGCCGATCGGAATGCTGAGCCATGCCTGGTCGCCCGATTCCCGCTGGCTCGCCTACACGGTGCAGCCCAACCCGTTGGTGAGCGCACTCTACCTGTATGACGCACAGCAGGACCGGTCGTCGCAGGTCACCGACGGGCTCTCCGAGGTGACCCAGCCGGTCTTCGAGCGGAACGGAAAATACCTCTACGTGATCGCGTCCACGGACGCCGGGCCGGCGCTGGACTGGTTCGCCCAGAGCACCCAGGGGCTGGTCCGCACCAGGGCCATCTACGCCATTGCGCTCACCCGGGACGCGCCCAACCCGTTCGCGCGGGAGAGCGACGAAGAAAAAATCGCCCCCGCCGCGACCGCCGACAGCGCCAAGCCGGCTACGCCGCCGCCTCCGCCCCCAGCGGCCAACGTGGTGCTCGACGGGATCGCCAATCGCATCGTGGCGTTCCCGATCGCCCGCGCCGAAATCGAGCAGATCGCCATCGGCGAGGCC
>JAXIPC010000128.1:0-7047 GCA_045403135.1 Gemmatimonadales bacterium
TATCTGCAGGCGGAGGGCGGCAGGATCCCCGAGCTCAAGCGGGTAATCGTGGCCTATCAGAATCAGGTGGTGATGCAGGAGACGCTGGACGCGTCGCTGGCGCAGCTGTTCGGCGGGTCGGCCGGCGTGCAGGCGGTTCAGTCACCGCGAGCCCCCGGCGACAGTTTGTCATTGCGAGGTCCCGGAGGGGCCGTGGCAATCTCCGCCGAGCTCCGCGGCTTGCTGGCGGAGGCGAGGCAGCGCTACCAGGCGGCCCTTGAGGCCCAGCGCTCGGGAGACTGGGCGCGATACGGGGACGAGATCAAGCGGCTGGGTGAGATCCTCGAGCGACTGGCGCGGCAACAATAGTCATTGCGAGGCGCGAAGCGCCGAAGCAATCCCTCCGGCTCCGAGTCTCTCCGGCTCCGGATCTCTCCGGCTCTGGGGCGAGGGGATCCCAGGCTCCTTCCGCGGCCTAGCTCGGCTCGCGGGGCGGCTGACCCGAGCGGCGCTGCAGTGGCCATCAATTCCCGGTTCTGCGAGCCTCCCGCCCGCCACTGACGCGCTCGCTCGGGCCCCGCAGCCGCTCGCCGGCCACGGCCGCTGGCGGCGGGGCGCCGCGCCCCACCTCACTGACCGTTCGCGACTGCAAATCCATGCGGTGACCCAGATCACACCAGAATCGGCCCCTGTGCGTGCCAAGTCGGAGCGGTCGTCCACGATCCATAGTGGCGACCGGGTAATCCGGCTCTTACGGCACTTCAACAGGGGACGAATTCATGAAGGCTTTTCTCCGTTATTGCGCACCACTGCTCGTTCTGGCGGGTGGGGCGGCATGCAGCGACGATACCGCACCGTCCGACACCGGGACGCTGGTGGTGCGGCTGACCGACGCGCCCTCTGATGACCTCGAGAGCGCGACGATTTGGGTCTCGGAGGTGAGCGTCAACGCGAGCGGCGGCGCCGATGTGATCATCAGCAGCACGCCCGACGTAGCCTACGATCTGCTCGACCTGCAGAACGGGGTCACCGCGACGATCGGAACGGCCTTGATCCCGACGGGAACCTATCACCAGGTGCGAGTGCTGGTCGACTCGGCGCGGGTGGTGCTCAAAGCCCCGCATACGTTCTCCGACGGCACCAACACCGCCAAGCTGCTGGTACCGAGCGGCTCGCAGACCGGCATCAAAGTCAATATCAGTCCGCCGGTCAGTGTCACCGAGGGGCAGACCGTGCTGGTGGTGGACTTCGACGTGAGCCAGAGCTTCGTGTTCCAGGGACCGAGCGACCATCCCAACGGTATTCTGTTCAAGCCGGTCCTGCATGCCACCGTGACGGACGTCGCGGCCAGTATCAGCGGCACGGTCACCCCGGCTTCGAGCAATGCCACGCTCTATGCCATCGTGGGAATCGACACGGTGGGGACCGCCTTCGCGAACACCACGACCGGCGCCTACACGCTCCAGTTCCTCCCGCCCGGCAACTATGTGGTGGGGGTGAAAGCCACCGGCTTCCAGAACGCGGTGAGCGCGGCGATCGTGCTGGGTAACGCCCAGGCGCTGACCGGGGTCAATTTCGTTCTGGTGCCCGCGCCGTAGCGGGCTCCCCATACTCGCGAAACACCCGCCGCAGGGGCCCGGACCATCGGGCTCCTGCGACGGTGGCGGTTTTTGGGCAGGAAGGGGCCTCCCAGGGCCCCTTGGCGGCGCAGGATATGCAGGTTATATTAGGTGCAGACTTAGAGCGGTGACAGTTGTATTGGGCGCGGTATAGGTCTGAAGACCCCCGCCCGGTCCAGCTGATCATCGCTCGATGCATTTATGGGGGTTGGGTTTCCGGGTCTGGCCGTGTGGAGAACGGGCGATTAGTTTAGCGGTCCCGGAGCCGGAGAAGGGGCGGTAGCTCAGCTGGGAGAGCGCTGCGTTCGCAATGCAGAGGTCAGGGGTTCGATCCCCCTCCGCTCCATGACAACTGAAGCCTTTCCAGATCGCTGCCCCTTGGTGTAACTGGCAACACGCCTGACTCTGGATCAGGAGAGTCCTGGTTCGAGCCCAGGAGGGGCAACTCAGCGGCGGGCCAAGGCCCGCCGCTCTTGCTGGCGCTGCGGTATCAAGCCCTCTTCAGAATTCGAGGTCCACGGCAAAGCTCAGAATCCGCCCGGTGTCCTGCGCTTCCTTGTCCTGCACTTCGAGCGTCCAGGTGCCCTGGGGCGACTTGCCGGTGAACCCGGCGAGCGCCGGCTGCCCGACGACGTTAAAGGTCTGGCGAAGATTGTCGGTGCCGCTGCCGGTCCGGTTGTGGAGTGTGATGGGGCCGACGCCACTGCCCGTCGGGGCGAGCAATCGCACGATCAGGTCGCCGATGTAGGTATGCTCGAGGTCGACCGCGACCTCCACCCGGACGACCGGCTTCGAGTCCCCCACCTCGACCGCGAGCGTCGCCGTGCCGAGGTCGGGTATCGGGACGGTTTGGACGGCCTTGTGAAAGACTCGGTATCCGATGGCAGACGGCGCTGGAGGGTCGGGCGGCTGGCCGGACGCGAGCGCCGCCGCAGTCCGGGCATTGAGCCTGCCATAGCCGTAGTTCCTGCTGCGCCCGGTGGCGTCGTAGGCGCCGCCGGCCGGGTCGATGCGGTCGCAGGAGTTGCGCATGAGTGTTCGCACCTCGTCCCAGCGGAGCGCCGGATTTCGGCTGAGGATCAGCGCGGCCACCCCGGCAGCCCCGGGACAAGCGCTCGAGGTTCCCCCGAAGGAATTCGTATAGTTCCCGGCGGCGTCCCCCTTGGTGATCTGGCCGGAGTTGTAACCCGGTGCTCCGCTCCGATCCACCGTCCAGATGCCGGGGGTCTGGGGCGAGCTCCGATCGCTGCTGGGGAACGAGCACCAGACGGCGTTTCCAAAGTCGCTGTAGTAGCTCCGCTGGCTTTGGCCATTGCACGCCGCCACCGCAATGACTTTGGGGTGGCTGGCGTACCCGTCGTTGTCCACGCTCTCATTGCCGTTGCCGGCCGCGAACGTGATGACGCAGCCTTTCCCGCCGCGGCCGTTGGTCACCGCCCATTCGATCGCCAGCCGGGTCGAATCCGGGAGTGGCACGACCTCCTGGTGCAGGGGATCGGTGGGATCCGACGGATCACCGTCCGCCGGACCCCAGCTGCATGAGATGACATCGGCTCCGTTCTGGGCCGCCCACATGAACGCATCGGCCTCCTGCTGGGAGCCGAGTCCCGACGCCAGGCGGATGGGCATCAGTCGCGCCATGGGGGCCACGCCCGACGCGCCGTGGTTCCCATTCGCACACGCCACACCGGCGCACGCGGTCCCATGGTTGTTGCCGGTACCCGGTCTCGGATCGGCGGTACGGCGGGTCGCATCGCGGGGAGCCACGATTTTCCCGGCGCCGGCGAACTCCTCATGCTCGAGGTCGATGCCGTCATCGATGATGGCAATGGTGGTTCCCTGTCCTTCTGCCAGCGTCCACGCCGCCTCGACGTTGGCGTGCGCGTCGATCGCGACCCCCCCGACCGACAACGGCTTCAGGTGCCACTGATTGGGGAAGACCTGTCGGCAGCTCATCCGGCGGATCAGTTCCGGATGGCAGAGCTGGACCGCCGTATCGTGGAGCAGCTTTTCCGCCAGGCTGAAGACCTCCCGCCCGGTGCCCTCCTTGGCACCCACAAAATAGGCGTTGGGGCTGTAGTCAAGCGGCCGCTTGACCACGAGCCCGTAGCTGTTGAGGATCTGGAGACAGCGAGACTCCGGCAGATCGGGGTCAAACTTGATGAAGAGATTCTCGGTGTAGACCACCGGCTCCGGGGACCCCGGCGCCCTCAGCACCCGGCCGGCAAACTGAATGTCGGGCTCTTGCTTCAATTCGGCGCGGAGTTGCTCCCCGGATTCGGAGGTCCGGTCGGCACCGCGCTGGCGGAGCACCTCCACACCGGCGTCGCGGAATTGCAGGACCGATTCGGTGTCCCCGAGGATTCGGCGCGTCCTGGGGCTGAGATCGAGACCAGACTGCTCTTCCAGGTCGAGGATCTGGCGGGATCGAGTGCGGATCACGACAAGTCCCGGGGCTTCGTCCAGAGAGTACGGTTCCCCGTTCTTTCCACCATATTGAACCTGGTACATATTCACCTCACCTCGCTGACGGTTCGAGTACCATGACGGAGCAGGACTCACTCTCCGACTTTCCCCAGGATCTACCCCGGAGCTCAGGGCGGCCGGAGCAGGGGTATCTCCGGATTCCGAATCGTTTTGCCGTACACGGCCCGGTCCCGGAACGGCTCCGGGCGCGGGTGGTGCAGGAGCTTGCCGACGGCGCGATCTCGATCATGGAAGGAACTCCGGAGTCTGCGTTGAGCTCCGCCGGAATCACTCCGGTTTATGCGCTCGGACCCGGGCAGAGCGCCGCGGTCCCTACCGGCCGTGTGCTCGTGCGCTTTGCTCCAGAGGACCTCGCCGACCGGCACCGGGACGCCATCGAAAACGCAGGCTACCGCATCGCTGAGGTGCTCTCCTACGCTCCCCAGGCCGCGTGGGTCGAGGCGATCGACGCGAGCCGGGCCAGCGGACTTTCGGGCATCCCGCGTCTCCAAGAACTTTCCGGGGTCGTTCACCTCGAGCCCGAGATGGTGCGCCAGGGGCGGCGGGGCTAGGGCCGTTCGGCGAGCACTTTGGCGCAACTGCTCACCGGCAGAAAGACGCACCGGCACCCCTTGACGACCATGCCTTCGCTGTCCTGCCACGAAACGAATCCCAGCGGCGCATAGTGGTGCTCGACCCCGTGCGGGGGCACCGCTATTGAGTCCGGCCATTCGATCGTGCCCGTCGCCACCCGAGCCGGAATCAACCAGTAGTCGCCGGTGCGATACTCCCCACCGGCCGTGAATCGAACTTGAATGCCGTCCTCCAAGTCGATCCACGCCGCTGCCGTCACCATCACCGCCCCATCTTTCCACTCGATGCCTTCCGTCCGCTGCTGGTCCCACCGGCGCACCCTCGGGTTCACCAGATCCTTCCAGTCCGGCAGGGAGGCGCCGACATCGGGTTCCACCGACAGGGTGTCGCCGTCGACCTGGGTGACCTTGCCCAGGACGCCCGGCTTCCCTTGCAGCTCGGAAGCCTCGTCGGACAGCTCCACCCAATTCCCCGCTTTGAAGCCCCGCGCCCGGGACACCTGAAGGCCGTTGCCCGCAGTCGCAAGCCAGGCCGCTGCCACGCTGCCGTTGTCACGGGACCATTTGAACGTGGGCTCCGGAGCGCCTCCGACTGTTCCGCCCTGATGAATTTCCACGCGGTAGAGCTGGTTCTCCATTCCCCGGTATTTCGAGCTGGGCGACGTCACGCCGGGATCCTTGTCCTTCCGATCCGGATCGACCTGCGCCGTCAACCCCGGAGGATTGACTCTGGACAGCGCCTTCACTTGTTTCGCACACTTGGTGACCGTTTCCTCGGCTTTCGCACCGTCTGCGGGTACCTCTTCCTCCTTCTCGACTTTCTGCGCCCGTACCTGCCACACCACCTTGGCCCGGGTGCAGGTGTCAGGCCCTCCCAGCGCCTTCTCGCGGATGCTGTCGTCTTCCAGTGCCGTGACGTGGTGCTCCCACACGTCCAGGTAGAGCCAGTAGGGCTGCTCCTCGTCCTTGATCTTCTTCCATAGCGCGTCCTCGACACGGTACTCAGTCTCGTTCTCCACCAGGAGGCCGTCCACGTAGCAGCGGCCCGGGCTGAGTTTCAGATTCTTCTGGTCGGCGGTGAGGACGAACCCGCCGCCCACGATTGGCGCGGCATAGGGCCCGACCAGGTCGAGGGTGAGCGTGCGCAGGTAGTGCAACAGAATGGCGGTCTGCTCGTTGTCGTCCGCGTCGAGCGTTACGCGCCCTTGCTGCTTGAGCACCCGGCTGAAGTGCTTCGCCCGATCGAAGGAGACGTTGGTGAAATCGCCTTTCATAGGTCCGCTTTCTCTTGCTCAGATCACGAAGAGTTCTCCGCTCGGGAGGACGGGCCCTCCGCCAGCAACAGTAGCGGAAGCTCCCGGAAAGGGAAGTTGACTACAAGATGTACTAGCTATAAGGAGCTATAGGCGCGATCTCATAGCGGTATCTTGGTCTCAACGGAGGACCTATGCCTCGCCTTCTGCTCGTCGTACCCCTCCTGGCCGGTTCCCTCGCCGCCCAGACCCCCACTCGCTTGCGCCCCGCCTGGGAATGGACCAACGACACCATCAACACCGTGGTGAACGCGGTCCGGGCCGGCCGGAGCCTCCAGCCCAAGCAATGGCCCGACGGTGCGCGGGTGGCGGTGCTGCTATCCTTCGACGTGGACAATGAGACTGTCTCGCTGCGCACCGGCGAGCCGACCGTCGGCGCGCTGTCTCAGGGCGAGTACGGGGCGCGGGTGGCGCTGGGCCGGGTGGTGGGGCTGCTCGAGCGGCACAGCATCCCGGCCTCGTTCTTCATCCCGGCGGTGAGCCTGATGCTCCACCCCGAGATGGCGGATCTCATCAAGCGATCCGGGCGGCATGAGTTCGGGGTGCATGGCTGGATCCACGAGACCAACACCCTGCTGCCGGGGGACGTGGAGCGCGATCTGGTCAAACGCGCGCTGGATTACCTCACCATGGCGACGGGGAGCCGTCCGGTGGGTTATCGGGCCCCGTCGTGGAATTTCTCACCTAACACGCTCACCATCATTCGCGAGCTGGGCTTCCAGTACGAGAGCTCGATGATGTCGGACGACCGGCCCTACGAGCTGCTGCAGAACGGTCAGCCCACCGGCCTGGTGGAGCTTCCGGTGGAATGGATCCAGGACGACGCGCCGCTCTTCAACGTGCAGGGCGCCAACTACGCCTCGCCGCGCGAGGTGGCCCAGGTCTGGATCGATGAGTTCGACAGGGCCTGGGACGAGGGGACGATGTTCCTGCTGACCATGCATCCCCACATCATCGGACATCGCTCCCGGATCGTGGCACTCGAGCTCCTGCTCGACCACATCCGCGCCAAGGGGAAGGTCTGGTTTTCCACCCATCGCGGGGCGGTGGAGTATGTAAAGCGTGAAGCGGGGATGA
>JAXIPC010000074.1:0-5813 GCA_045403135.1 Gemmatimonadales bacterium
CGCGCGGTAAGCCCCTCCCTCCCGGAATCGCCAAGACACGGGTGCCGGACGTTGTCCTGGTGAAGCTGCCCTGGCGCCCGCCGGGCTACAGCTTCTTCCTCGTTGGAGACCGGATCGTGCTGGTGAACGCAGGAGGCCTCATTGCCGACATCCTGGACGCGATCTTCTAGCCGATCGTGAGCCCAGGCACGGACCTCAAACGGAACTCTCCATGAGCCAGGACTCGATAGCCAGCCTGTCCGCCGCACTGTCCGACCGCTACCGGATCGAGCGGGAGCTGGGCCAGGGCGGTATGGCGACGGTATACCTGGCCCAGGACATCCGCCACGGTCGCCAGGTCGCCCTCAAAGTGCTGCGGCCCGAGCTCGCGGCGGTCATCGGCGCCGAGCGCTTCCTGCAGGAGATCAAGACCACCGCCAATCTGCAACACCCCCACATCCTGCCGCTGCACGACTCCGGTAAAGTGGACGGAACGGTCTTCTACGTGATGCCGTACGTGCAGGGCGAATCGCTTCGGGACCTGCTGAATCGGGAGAAGCAGCTCCCCATCGACGCCGCGATTCGAATCGCCCGGGAAGTGGCGAGCGCCCTCGACTACGCTCACCGCCATGGCGTGATCCACCGCGACATCAAGCCCGAGAACATTCTGCTCCACGATGGGCAGGCGCTGGTCGCGGACTTCGGGATTGCGCTCGCGGCCACCAGCGCCAGCGGCGGCCGGATGACCGAGACGGGGATGTCGCTCGGCACGCCGACGTATATGAGTCCGGAACAGGCCATGGGCGAGCGCACGCTCGACGCCCGGACCGACGTCTACGCGCTGGGCTGCGTGCTCTATGAGATGCTGACGGGCGAACCGCCCTTCACCGGGCCGACGGCGCAATCCATCGTGGCCAAGGTGATGACCGACGAGCCGCGGCCGCCGACGCAGCTGCGCAAGACGGTGCCAAGCCACGTGGGAGCGGTTGCCCTGATTGCGCTCAGCAAACTCCCGGCGGATCGCTTTGCCACCGCCGCGCAGTTCGCCGAAGCGCTGGTTTCCCCGGGCGCCACCTTTCAGCGTACCGGCGCAACGGCCGCGGCGATTCAACAGACCGCATCCGCGTCGCGCTGGCGGACGATCGCGTTGATAGTCTCCGCCGTCGCGGTGGCCGCGTCAGGATTTGCGATCTGGACCATGCTGCGGTCGACCGTATCCCCCGGAGAGGTGAGCCGCTTCGCGGTCGTGCTCGACAGCAATGCGACAATCACGTATTCGGGTACCATCAACGAACCGTCGAGGCTGGCGATCTCTCCGGACGGGGGCGAGCTGGTGTACACCGGGTATGTAGGCGGCGGCTTCAGCAGGCAAGGACTCTATCTGCGGGAGATGGGCCGCCTGGACGCCCGCCTCCTGCCTGGCACGGACAGCGCGGTGGCACCTGCTATCTCGCCCGACGGGGCGCAGGTCGCCTTCATGACCGGGTGGAGGACCCAGGAACTGGCCGTCAAGGTCGTTTCGCTTCGGGGCGGGCCGCCGGTCGTCGTGCAGAAAGGGGGAGTTGGAGGAGGCACTATCTCCTGGGGCCTGGGAGGCTTTGTCTATTTCATCGACGCATCGGGACAGATGGTGCGCAGAGTCGCTTCCAGCGGCGGGCCGCCGGAGGACGTGGTCCGTCTGGTCACGGACGATAGCACCACCAGGTACGGCTACCTGTCGGTGCTGCCGGGGGGCCGTTCGGCACTGGTCGCCTCCTTCCCCGCCAACTTTGGGAACGAAGCGGTATACAGCATCAGGGGAGTTGATTTCGAGACGGGGAAGCTCGGCACGCGGGTGCCGGGCGTGGCCGGCATTTATACGTCCAACGGCCAGCTCCTGTACGTCACGTACAACGGTACGCTGATGGGGGTCGGGTTCGACCCGCAAACCCTCACAACCCGGGGGCGCCCGGCTGCGCTGATCGAGGGACTCGATGTCCGCCTCACCGGGCTCACGGATTTCGCGGTGTCGGAGTCGGGGACGCTGGTCTACGTAGCGGGAGGACTGAATGCCGCCGAGGACTTCGTCTGGGTCTCGCGGACGGGGGAGCTGACGGTCGTCGACCCTGATTGGGGAGACCCCGAGTTTGAAAACTTCGAGCTCTCCCCGGATGGAAAGCGCGCTGCCGTGACCATCTCCGCCTCCCGCCAGGACATCTGGATCAAGCAGCTGGACCGGGGTGCCAAGTCCCGGCTCACCTTTGGGGGCGCCGGCAACTGGTCGCCCTCCTGGTCCCCGGACGGTCGCTACGTCAGCTTCATCTCCGCTCGCGGCGGGCCCAGCAGTTTGTGGCGCCGGCGGGCCGACGGCGTCGGCGTCGAGGAGCTGGTCGCAAAGCTTCCCCGCGATATCGTCGACGTACGCTGGTCGCGCGATGGAAAGTGGTTGCTCCTCTCGGTGGGGGCCCCGCCTTCGAGCGACGTGTTCGCGATGCAGCTGGGGGTGGACAGCACGCCCAGGCCCCTGCTGACCGAGGCGTATGACGAGGGACTCCCGGCCCTCTCACCCGATGGACGCTGGCTGGCGTACGTGTCCACCGAAACCGGGTCGGCGCAGGTTTTCGTGCGGCCTTTCCCTGCGGTCCAGGACGGCAAGTGGCAGATTTCCACCGGCGGCGGCGATGGACCGCTGTGGGGCCGCGACAGCCGCGAGCTCGTGTTCCGGAGCGGGGGCGGCGGCACGATCTACTCGGTGGACATGGCGCATGGGCCGGGCCAGGCGAGCCCTCGGATCCTCGCGCAACTGCCCGCGTTGTCGCAGTTCGAAAGCAATGGGTTGGGAGGGCACATGTTCGAGATGAGCCCCGACGGACGTCGCTTTCTGATGGTGCGACAAGGCGCGGGCGACAAATCCGGGGATTTGATCGTGGTGCTGAATTTCTTCAATGAGCTGCGCGCCGCGACGGCGCGGAGCGCGGAGCGGAAGTGAGCGACGCGATGATCCGGAACTCCGCTGCTCGCGAATGGCTCCTCGCCTGACGGAAGGCATCTCCCGGGTCGCCAGCCCGCGAGTGGTCGTCGTCGGAGCCGGCATCAACGGACTCGTCGCCGCCTACTACCTGCGGCGGGCCGGCTGCACAGTCACCCTGATCGAGCGGGCCGACCGGGTCGGCGGGGCATGCGTTTCCGAAACCGCGACGGTGAACGGCCTCACCCAGCAGTACGCTCTCGGCGCGTCGGTCCTGGGCCTCATGCCCGACTTCATCTTCCGGGAAACCGGCCTGGCCGATCGGCTGGAAACGTTCGTTCCCGCTCACCCCAAGCGGGTCTACTTCCCCGATCCCAGGGCCAATGCCTGGATTTATCGGGATCCCGCCGAGCTGGAACACGAGCTCCGGACGAAATGGGGCGAACGGGGCGACGTCGCCGGGTTCCGCCACGACGAGACGCGGGTGGTGGCTTATCTGCAGGACGGATTCCGCACCGCCACTCCACCTAATCTGGAATCGGCCCGGGCCCGGCTCGGCGAAGCCCTAACCCGGCTCTGGATCAGCGGCAGCGCCGCCGACCTGCTCGACCACTATTTCACCGCCGAGCGCACCAAGATCTACATGGGGATGACGGTCACCGAGAGCGGTCCGGTATCGCTCCAGGAGCCCTACTCCGCGTTCACGCTGCCGGTGATGGACTCCGGCTCCATCTTCGGCGGCTACTACGGCTTCGTCGAAGAGGGCATCTGGCGAGTGACCGAAGAGCTCGCCCGGATCGATCGCGAGATCGGCGTGGATATCCGCCTGGGGTGCCGGGTCGAACGAGTCGACCTCGACGCGGAGGTCGTCCACTATTCCCAGGCGGGGCAAGCCGGCACGGCGGGGTTCGACCACCTGGTGATGGCGACCGATCCGCTCACGGCGGCTCGGCTGGTGGGAGATCAGGCGATGATCGCCGGCGTCGAGGGCAAGCGATTCCTTGGAACCAGCGGCAAGCTGACCTTGATGTTCCGGAACCCGGTGCGCTGGAAAGAGGGCAGCACCGGCGCGGATGGAGATACCGCGTTTCGGTTTGTGTTCGCGGTCGAGTCCCTCGCCGATTTCGAGCGGGCCACCCTGCGCGTGTTGTCGGGCGAGGTGAGCTACGAGCCGGGATACATCCAGATCTATTGCGAGGGCGCCGCCATGCGGCAGCTCGGCCTGGTCGAGCCCTTCGATCGGCTGACGCTGTTCGTTAAGAATCTGGCGCTCGATCGGCAGGGCGAGGTGCTGCCTGAGGTGGAGGCCGCCGTGACGGCGCAGGTCTTCGCCCACATCGCCAATCCCGAGGACTGTGTCTGGAGCCGCATGTTGACCCCCCGAGACTTGCAGGAGCTGTTTCTCTTTCCCGGCGGCAACATCGACCACACCATGCTGGTCGGCGGTCAAACTTTCTTCGAACGCCAGTTTGCGGCCGATCCCGAGAAGCGGTTCTACCAGTTCGGCCGCTGGGCCAACCTCTCATACTGCGGAGCCGGGGCATACCCCTGCGGCTCGATTGCCGGGACGCCCGGATACATGTGCGCCCAGCAGCTGATCCGCACCTCCGCGTTCAGAGTCGGCTCCATGTGATGCGCTCGCTGAACCATCACCCCGGCGGTATCTTCGCTGCCGACGCCGTTAGACTCTCTCACTCCCGAGGCAGGCCATGATGCAGTCCCACACCGTGAAGCTGCTCCCGATACTGGCGCTCCTTGCCTCCTGTGCGAAGGAGGTCCCCATCGTCGAGTCGCAGGGCGACTGCGGAGCCGTCTTCAAGGCAGAGGTGTGCACCTGGGCCCGGACCAAGGGCGACAGTCTCATCGACGTCGGTGCCGTCGTCCGGCTGGCCAGTATCGATTCCTCGCCGGCCAATGCCATGATGGCCTGGCCGCCGGCCGCGGAGGCCAAGCTCAAGTTACCCGACGCGGTGCAGTCGAAATCCGGGCTTACCCAGCTCACGATTTTCTGGGAGGCGATGGGTCATCCTCCCGCCACCTTCGCGACGCCGCATTTCGACTTCCATTTCTACGTGGTGCCGGTCGGCGAAGAGATGACCTACGATTGCAAAGACACCTCCAAACCGGCGGCGCTGGCCGAGGGCTACTCGCTGCCGGATGTGGCAATGCCGCCCGAGATCGCCAAGATGATCGGGACCGACACGCTCCTCGGTCTCTGCGTCCCGACCATGGGGATGCACTCACTGCTCACCACGAGCCTAGAATCGAAGGAGACCTTCCAGGGACAGATGGTAATCGGGTACTATGGCGGCAAGCCGATCTTCATCGAGCCGATGGTGAGCAAGGTGATGTTGCAGGAGAGGAAGTCGTTCGATCTTCCGATTCCGACGATTCCCGGGCTCACCGGGAACTATCCAAGGAAGTTCCGCGCCGAGTATGACGAGGCCCAGCAGACCTATCGGTTCATCTTCTCCGAATTTGCGCCGGGCATGTAGGAAATTGGGAGCTGACACCTCTTCCTAAGGCGGATTCCGTGCGCACTTCACTTCCCGGCATTGCCATCGCCGTGATTGCCCTTGCGCGGCAGGCCGCGAACACTGCGGCGCAATCGCCCGACATGGTCTCCGCCATGAGCTGGCGCCACATCGGCCCTTACCGAGGAGGTCGCGCCCGGCCCGCCGCCGGCGTGCCGAGCCAGCCGAACGTGTTCTACATCGGCTTCGATAACGGGGGCCTGTGGCGCTCCACCGACTACGGCTCCAACTGGGAGCCCCTGTTTGACCAGCAGTCGACCGGCTCGATCGGCGCGATTGCCGTGGCGCTCTCCGATCCGAACACCATCTACGTCGGCACCGGGGCCGGGATCATCCGGCCTGATCTCGCCACG
>JAXIPC010000186.1:0-4719 GCA_045403135.1 Gemmatimonadales bacterium
GCGCTGGCCGGTGGCCACGATGGCCTGGCCGATGGCCGTGCCGTTTCCGTTCCATGGACTCGCCGCCCCCGTGTTGTCAGGCTCGAGAAGTATCTCGACGTTGGTCGGCACCAGGGCGTATTTCTGCTGGAGGTGGAGAAAGGCCGCCAGGACAAACTCGGCGTACTCCGCCGGATCGATGTGCGGGTACGGCGGCATGGGATTGCACTGGCTCAGGAATGCGACGTAGGTGAGGCTGAGCACGAGCGATTCTCCCTGCGCCTCCAGCCGCTGCTTCATCGGCAGCACCAGCTTCTCCACTCGCTTGTCCATCTCCGTCCAGAAAAACCCTGCCGGAGCGATGACATTGGGGTCGGTGTTGTCATTGATGGTGGTGTACCGCGCGCAGCGCCATTCCTGATTGGTCAGTCGGCCTTCCTGGAATTCCGTGTAGTTGTCGACCGGGTTCTCCGACCCGCTCCGCAACGGCAGACGCAAGCGATTGAGCCCGAGGTCCGTCACCGCGAGACGAATCATGTCGTCTCTCCACAGCTCGATATTGGGACCGATGAGGGCGGCGTCCGCGCTGGCCTCCCATCCGCTCATGACCTGGAATCGGGTCAGCGTATCGACCGTCACCGTGGCGATCACCCCGGCCGGGGGCGGAGGGGGGGGCGGAGATGGCGGCGTCCCGGTATCGGCCGCGCCGCACCCGAACCCGGCGAGAGCGATCCCCAGGGCCCAGATTCGAAGCGTCCTGCTACGTGCGTGAACTAGAGTCGGCATAGACCTCTGGCTCCTTCAGTGATATGGCGAAAGGTATAGGAAGATCGGGCCGCCGCCGCGCTCATTCCCTCGTCTGGGAGACGCCGCGGCCCCTCCGCCCCCACACCGCCTGCTTCCCCCGGGTTGGCTGCAAAGAAGCCATGGGCTTTGTAGGTTCCCCCCCATGAAGCACTTGGTCACCGGAGCGGCGGGTTTCATCGGCTACCACGTCTGCGAGCGCCTGCTGGCGCGGGGCGACGATGTCGTCGGGCTCGACAACCTGAACGACTACTACGACCCGGCCCTCAAGCGGGCGCGGCTCGACCGGCTCTCGCGGCAACCGAATTTCCGGTTCGCCCGGGCGGAGCTCGCCGATCACCCGGCGATCGACGCGCTCTTCTCCGGCGAGCGGTTCCCCCGCGTCATCCATTTGGCGGCTCAGGCCGGGGTGCGATACTCGGTGTCCCATCCCCACGCGTACTCGGCCAGCAACCTGGCGGGGTTTCTGAACGTCCTCGAGGGCTGCCGCCACCACGGGGTCGAGCACCTCACCTATGCTTCGTCCTCGTCGGTGTACGGCCTCAACTCGGCTACGCCCTTCAGCGAGGGGCAGAACGTCGATCACCCGGTGTCGTTGTACGCCGCGACCAAGAAAGCCAACGAGCTCATGGCCCACGCCTACGCGCATCTCTACGGCGTGCCGGTGACGGGCCTTCGCTTCTTCACCGTGTACGGGCCCTGGGGCCGTCCCGACATGGCCTATTTCCTGTTCACCAGGGCGATCCTCGAAGGTCGCCCCATCCAGGTCTTCAACCACGGGAAGATGCGCCGCGACTTTACCTACATCGACGATGTCGTCGAAGGCGTGGTCAAAGTTTCCGACCGTCCCGCATCGCCCTCGGCCGGCTGGTCCGGCGGCGACCCGGATCCCGCGACCAGTCCGGCGCCGTACCGGCTGTACAACATCGGCAACAACCAGCCCAATGAGCTGATGGATTTGATCCAGGCCGTCGAGCGGGCGCTGGGAAAGCCCGCGGAGAAGATCTTCGTGCCGATGCAGCCGGGTGACGTGCCGACCACCTACGCGAGTATCGATGCCCTGGACCGGGATTTCGGCTATCGCCCCGGCACCCCCCTCGACATCGGAATCGCAAGGTTTGTCGCCTGGTACCGGGAGTACCATGGCGTGTAGGCCTGCCCTCAGTCTTCCACCACGTGGGTTTCGAAGATCTTGCGGTACTCCATCCAGGCATTCCGATCGAACCCCGATGGGCCGAGGCAACTGGCCGCCGCATAGCCCATCGCGAGGGCGTGGTGGGTGTTGTCGTGCGCGAACAACCCTTGCCTTCCGAAGCTGAGCGCGCGAGGCAGCGTCTCCGCCCACTCGTCCAGCACGGTGAACGGCCGCTCGTACCCGATGGCATAGATCGGATAGGCCTGGCGAAGCCGCCGTACCAGTACTGCCTTCGGCGGCGCGGGGAGCGGGATTCCGGCGCGCGCCAGGTCCGCGGCAACCAGATCCCCCAGCTCAGCGTCGGTCATGGCCCAATGACGATCATCCGGACTGGCGGGCAGCTCGGCGCAGATGACGGTGCCGTCGGGCGGAGTGGTGAGGGCCGCGTAGTTCTTCGGCTCGGACAGCCGGGTAATCCGCACGTCGGCGCTGGGAAAATAATGCGCGTCGTACTCGGTGAACTGGCCAACCGGGAGCGCCAGGTAGATCAGGACCATGGCCCGGTAGTCGATGCCCGCGGCGGCCGCCGGCACGGCGGGAGGAACCGCGTCCCCCATGAGCCGTCCGAAGAGGGAAATGGGCAGCGTCGTCCAGACGTAGTCCGCCTCGATCCGCTCGACCACATCACCCTGGGTCGCTTCGACGATCCAGGGGCCCGTCGCGCTCGCGGGAGCGATAACCCGGGTCACCCGTCGACCGAAACGGATCTCGGCGCCCGCAGCCACCGCCGCCTTGGCGTAAGCCTCGCTGATCTGGCCGAAGCCTCGTCGCGGATAGAAAAACCGGCCCGACCCGGCCGGTTTGAACCCGGGCACCTGCGACAAGACCTTCCGCGCCAGCTTGGTGAAGGAACCCGCCGAAACCCGGCGCCGCGCCTGGATGGCGGAGAGATCCTCGGGCGGGCGGCCCCAGATCTTGAGCGCGTACGGGAAGTAAAAGGAATCGCAGATCGTGGGGCCCAGGCTGTCGCGCAGCACGCTCGCGAAGCTGTCGGCCGGTCCGCGGCGCATGAACGGTTTCCGCATCATGTCGCGGAGGGTGCCCAGCGCGAATCCTTTGTCGAGCCGCAGCATCAGGTCCGCGGGCTTGAGCGGGAAATGCACCCATTTTCCCCGCAAACCGATGCGGCCGTGCCGGGGGCGATCCAGGAGGTCTTCGCCCAGAAACCGGCGGATGTCGGCCAGGATGTCCGGGTCGCAGGCCGGGTGAAGGCGATGACTCCCGTAGTCCACCCGCAGGCCGCCGAACTCGAAGCTCCCCGAGTTGCCGCCGGGAACCGCCTGTTGCTCGAGCACCGTGACCCGGGCGCGATCGAGATGGCGCAGGCGGTACGCCGCGCCAAGGCCGGCGGGTCCGGCGCCCAGAATCACCACGCGCGGCTGGGCGCTCACTCTCCCCCCGATCGGGACACCGTGACGTGGCCGTTCGCGGCCCGGAACGAGACGTGCCGCGAGCGGTGGAGCACCAGCCAGATCAGCCCGCCCAGCAAACCGCCGGCGATGAGCACGGTCTGCCAGAGGAGCGAACACACGACGCTCCGGGAAACCGGAACGCCAAACGGCAGCAGGAGCGCCGCGAGGCTGGCCTCCCGGACCGCCAGCCCGCCCAGGCTGATCGGCATAAGGCTCGCGATCTTCGCGAGCGGCCAGACCAGGAACCAGACCGCGAGATCGACCTCGATGCCGACGCTCCGCCCGAGCCAGGCGTTGAGGAGCACGAAGCTGCCCTGGATCGAGAGCGAGAGCCCCAGGCCGGCCGCCGCCGCCCCGGGCCGCCGCCAGAGTTGCCGAAGGCCCACCAGTCCCCGCCCCACCGGGCGGCGGAGCCGTCTGGGCCATCGCGCCAGCGGACGTCGCACCGCGAGCGGCAGGAGGAGTAGCAGCACCCCCGCGCCCACCGCGAAGCCCACCGTCAGGACCTGGCTCAGCCATCCCTCGACGCTGGTCCGCACCAGAATCGCGCCGGCCGTGACCAGGATGGCCAACGAGAGCAGATCGGTGAGCCGGTCCATGATACCGCCCCACAGGGCCGCTTCGGGCCGGCGGGTGAGCTTCCCCGCGAGCCCCATGCGCAGCAGATCTCCACCCACGATGCTGGGTAGGCAGAGGTTGGCGAACAGGCCCGCCGAGTAGCAGAGCGCGGCGTCGATTCGCCGGAGACCGCCCCGCGCGGCATTGACGAACAGCCGCCATTTGGCGATGCCGAGCGTATGGCCCAGCCCGAAGCCCGCCAGCACCCCAAGCCACACTCGGGGCGGCAGCCGGCCAAGGGCCTCGCGGACCTGGCTCCATGGCAGCAGGATGAAGAGGAGTGCCAGCAGTCCGATGCTGATGGCGGCCTTGGCCCAGGGCCTCACCGGCGCAACCCGATCCGGCTGTTCTGGTCCGCCAGAAGGCCCACCGCCCAGACGATGAGCGCGCCCAGCAGCGCAAGGACGGCGCTTTCCGAGAGATTGCCGATGACGATGTCGTAGGTCAGCTTCGCGAGCCCCACCAGGGCCAGTATGACTCCCAGGGGTATGAACACCTTGAGGGGATTGAAGAAAACGCTGGTCCGGAGAATCAGCAGCGTAAAATCATAGGCGTGACGGGCCCGGATCTTCGATTGGCCCAGCCGGGCATGGTAGTCGACCGGCACGTAATGCACCGGATGGCCGTTGCAGGCAGCGGCCAGGGTGATCGTCGTAGTGAAAGAGAACCCGTCGGGGAGCAGGGGTTCGTAGCGCTCCACGAGGGAGCGCC
>JAXIPC010000220.1:0-26705 GCA_045403135.1 Gemmatimonadales bacterium
CTGGATCATGCCGCCCTGCGCCGAGGTGAGCGCTGTGGTGACGCCGTTCGCGCGGGTGATCGGGACATGCACCGAGCTCGGATTGACCGCCGAAAGCACCGCGTTGTGCGGGTTGTACTGACCCAGCTCCTGGGTATCCTGCCCGCCGGGGACCGACCCGATCTCCACCAGCCCCATCCGGTCTCCCGAGTCGATCATGCCGGGATAGAGGAAAAGGCCGGTGCCGTCGATGACGGTGGCGCCGGGGGGCGTGGCGACGTTGGCACCAGCCGCCTCGATCTTTCCGTTTCGGATCACCACCGTGCCCGCGGCCACCCGCGGACCGGTGACGGGTACGATGGTCGTGTTGGTGATCGCAAAGACGGTCGGGCCGGCGGACGGCGACTGGGCGCCGAGCGAAACCGCTGCGCCTGTGACGACCGCGCCGGCAAGAATGAGTCGCTTCATTGGGCACCTTCGCTGGTGGTGTTGGCGCGGGGGCGGCGCTTCATCAGTTCGATCAGGTACTCGAGGGTCGGCGCTTTGTTACGGTCGAAGAAGACCCGTCCGTCGATCAAGGTCATTTCCACTCGGCTCGCCGGGGCAAAGGGATGGCCGTTGAAGATGGCCAGGTCGGCGTCCTTCCCGACATCAATCGACCCGGTCAGCTTGTCCACGCCAAGCTGCCATGCCGCGTTCAGCGTGATCATCCGGATGGCCTCTTCCTCGCTGGCGCCGCCGTATTTCATGGCCTTGGCCGCCTCCTGATAGAGACGGCGGGCCCGCTCGTCGGAATCGGAGTTGATGGATACCTTGACGCCCCGTTCCGCCATGAGCGCCGCGTTGAAGGGGATCGCGTCGAAGGCCTCGAGCTTGTAGGCCCAGTTGTCCGCGAAGGTCGAGGCGCCCGTGTTGGCCGCCGCGATTTCGTCGGCCACTTTGTACCCCTCGAGCACATGCTGCAGGCTGGCGATCCGGAACCCGAAATCCTTGGCCACCTTGAGGAGCATCAGGATTTCATCGGAGCGGTACGAATGCGCGTGGACCAAGCGCCTGCCCTCGAGAATCTCCACCAACGCATCGAGCTGCAAATCCCGCTTGGGCGGGATGGGCTCCGCCTCGGCGTTCTTAGCGTCTTTGCGTCTTAGCATCTTAGCGCCTTCGTACGCCTTCCATTCCGCCTGATACTCCTTCGCTCGCGTGAATGACTCGCGCAACAGCTCCTCGACGCCCATACGGGTGCGCGGGTAGCGCGGCGTGCGTCCGGGGATGTTGCCGACGTTGGTTTGCCGGACGTTCTCTCCCAGCGCGAACTTGATGCCTGGTGGTGCCCCGGCAAAGAGCAGCGAATCGACGGGAAGGCCCCAGCGGATCTTCACGGTGGCGTTCTGCCCGCCGATCGTGTTGGCCGAGCCGTGCAGGACGTTGAGCGTGGTGACGCCGCCCGCGAGGGATCGGTACAGCCCGATCGCGTCCTCGCGCAGCACGTCCTCCATTCTGACCTGTGCGGTGACGGAGCGACTGCCCTCGTTGATGGCTTCGCCGGAGCTGTGGGAGTGGGCGTCGATGATACCCGGCATGACGTATTTGCCGGTGCCATCGATGATCTGCGCCCCGGCCGGCACCGCAATGTCCTTTCCGACCGCCGCGATCTTCCCGTTGCGAATCAGGACGGTGCCCTTGTCGATCGTGCCATGGGTGGCCGTGATGATCGTGGCGTTCGTGACCGCCACCAGCGTTCCCGCCGGCGGGATGACGGTGCCGAGCACCGGCGGACGCGTCGTGTCCCTTACCGCCGGGGCCGGAGCAGCCGGCGTTTGCGCCGCCAGAACCCCGGTCATGAGCGGGAGAGTGAGAACCCCGAGCCGTTTCATGGCTTCTTCTCCGCGGTAAAGGTCCCGCTGCCAAAGTTGCCGAGCTCAGCGGAGCCGGTCATCCGGTTGCCGTCCACTTCGCCCCGGTAGTTGACCGTGATCGACTGCCCGCCCACCTGGAGTATGGTGGTCCAGGTGGCGATGCGGCCGGAGATCTCGCCACCAGTGACCTCGGTCGTCCCCATCTGACTGGCCATGGTGCCCGAAAACGTGCTGCCGCTCTGAGTGAGTGTCATGGTGATCTCGAGCGGGCCCTGTGGTGAGGTCAGCGTCATGGTCCAGGTACCGGCCACTTGCGCGGCGGCCACGGCGTTGCCGCCGCCGGCCGGCCGCGCGGGGGGCGGCGCAACGGCGTAGCGGATTCCGTCCACGAACACCGCGCTGATCCGGGCGGAGTCCGCCAGGAGATCACCGTTGCTCACCACAAGATTGGCAATTTTCCCGGCTTCGATACTGCCCAGGATCTGATCGACGCCGGCGAATTCCGCCGGGCGAATCGTCAGCGCCTCGAGCGCCACGCCGGCCGGAAGCCCGGCGGCGATGGCCTTGCGAACGTTGCCCAGGAAATCCGGGGACCGGGTGCCTCCGGAGGCGAGGGCGAACTTGACCCCGGCCTTGTTGAGCGCCGCGGCGTTGCCTTCTAGCCGCTTCTGCACTTCGCCGGAGGCAGCGGCACTGTCGTTGAGCGCGCGCCGCTGGCTACGCCGGTACGACCATCCCGTCGTCGCGGTGGGCTGGGGATAATTCACCGAGACCACCGCCTGCCGGCCGGCCAGCGCATCGAGCGCGAGGAAGCCCTCGGTGGCACCCACGACCGTAGCCTTGAGATTGAACTCCTTGGCCAGCCGTACCGAGCGACGAATCTCGTTTTCGTTGCTGGCTTCGATGAAAGCCGGCGTCTGGCCCCGCACCACCGGAACCAGCGCGTCGATCCCGGGGTCATGCTCGGGGCGCGCGATGCCCCGTGGAGCCGTGCGATAGCGATCCAGCAGGGCTCCCTGGCGCTGGGCATCATAGAGTGCCTGGCGCTGGTAGGCGATGACGCCCAGCAAGGTGCCGGGATAGGCGCCCGACACGCCCTGATACCCGATGTGCATGGCCACTTGCGGCTTGATCACGTCGGCCTCGTCCACGCTGTCCCGTAGCGGAACCAGAGCGGACATGCCTCGGAAGAGGCCGCGAGAGGGCGCCACCAGCACCACACCGATCCCGGCGTCCCGGATCGGCTTTACGTCGGCGGGGGCCACCTTGAGCTCCCGCGCGACGTCGCGCTCCGGCTCGAGTCCCCGGGGTCCGCTCTGAGCCTGCTGGGTCGCGGCGCCCGGACCGCCGCCGCCCCCGCCGCCCCCGCCAGTCGTCGGGGCCGCGAGTCCGAGCGCCGAGGTCAGGTCGATCAGACTCGGGCTCACCGTCTTGCCGGCCAGGTCCATGACACGCGCATCGGCAGGGATCGTTACGGCCGGCCCGACTGCCTCAATCAGGCCCTTCCGGATCAGGATGGTTCCCTTGTCGATGACGCCCTTCGTCACCGTCTGGATTCGGGCGTTGGTGAGCGCCCAGGTATCGGATTGCGCCCGGAGCGAGGAAGCTGCTGGGGCGAGGAAGGCGGCCGCGAGCGACAGCGCGCGCACCGCCGGGGTCAGATACATGACCGGTCTCCGGGCAGGGAGGGGATGGAAGGGGCAAGACGGTAAGGCGGTATGTTGGTGAATTCTCCTACCAACCTACCGACCTCCGACCTCCCGAATCTATGGCTCTGCGGGCCTGCGAGCCACCGCTAGATTACGCGCCACCTCCTGGGGGAGTTGAATCGTGGAGGTCCAGGTCTTCGGCGTGAAGAAAAACGCCGATACCCGTTCCGCGCTCCGGTTCTTCGCCGAGCGCCGCATCAAGGTGCACTTCGTTGACTTGACCGAGCGGCCGGCCTCCCGGGGAGAGCTCACCCGGTTCGTCCAGCGCTTCGGGGTCGAGGGCGTGCTCGACCGTGCCTCGGCCCGCTTTGCCCAGCTTGGCCTTGCCGCCGCGGGGTACTCCCCCGAACGATGGATCCAGCGTCTGGTCGAGGAGCCGCTGCTCCTCAAAATGCCCCTGGTCAGGCACCAGCAGCGCTTGACCGTCGGCGCCGACCCGGCCACTTGGCGCGCCTGGATCGGACGCTGATCAGTCCTCACATGTTATGATACCATGAGACGAGGAGGCACCGATGAGAGCGGCAGTCGCACCACTCCTGATGCTGGCCGCTCCGCTGGCCGCGCAGGCTCCCGGCACCGATATCTACCTGCTTCCGCTCGCTCGAGTGGGGGCGGAGCTGCGGCTGGGCGCGGCGGTGAACGCCACCGCGCGCGCCGGGTACGACAACCAGCCCTACTTTTCCCTCGATGGCAAGAGCTTTTTCTACACGTCACAGCGAGACGGCCAAACCGACATCTTCCGGTACGACCGGGGTCCCGGCGCTTCGGTCCAGGTCACCAGTACCCCGGAAAGCGAGTACTCGCCGACCGTGATGCCGGATGGCCGGCATATCTCGGTGATCCGAGTCGAGAAGGACTCGACCCAGCGGCTCTGGGCGTTCACTCTGGACGGCACCGCCGTCAAGCCGGTGCTCGACTCGATCAAGCCGGTGGGGTATCACACCTGGCTCAACGCCGACACTGTCTTCGTCTTCGTGTTGGGCAGTCCGCCCACGCTGCGGCGCGCCGAGCTGGGCCGGGGCACCGCGGAGGTGATGGCGAGCAACATCGGGCGGGCACTGGCGGTCGTGCCGGGCCGTCGCGCGGTGAGCTACCTGCAGCAGGACTCGGCGAGCGGCTGGGTCCGCTCCCTCGATCCGGTCACCGGGGCCGTCGAATCGGTGGTATCCCTTCCGCGCGGCGCCTCCTTCTTCGCCTGGCTCGGATCAAGCGAGCTGCTGACCGCCACCGGAAACCGCCTGCTGCTCTGGAAGCGCGGTGCCGCCGACTGGGTCGAAGTGGCCCGGTTCAGCGAGCCGGGCCTGCAGCAGATCTCCCGCTTGGCCGTGAGCCCCAACGGCGATGCGCTCGCCCTGGTTGGCAACGAACCCGCTCCTACCGGATTGCCGTGAGTCATACGGGAGTCATCGCGAGCGCCGCGGCAGTCATCGCGAGCGAAGCGAAGCGATCTCTCCGATTCGCCGCGGCAGCACTGGCGCTCCACTGCGTGATGGCGCCGGCTCCGCTGGCGGCCCAAACGCCCGCCGACCCGGTCATCCTGCTGTTGCCCGATCGCGTCTTCGACGGTACCGCGATGCGCATCGGGTGGTCCGTCTTGGTGCGCGGAGACCGCATCATCGGCGCCGGGCCGGCCATCCCGGCGGCCACTCCGCCGGATGCGCGACGCATTCCGCTGCCGGGAATGACTCTCCTTCCCGGCCTCATCGAAGGTCACTCGCACCTCCTGCTGCATCCCTACAACGAGACCAGCTGGGACGATCAGGTCCTGCACGAACCGCTGGCGCTGCGGGTGGCCCGCGCCGTGAATCACGCCAGGCTCACGCTGGAGGCGGGATTCACCACGGTGCGCGATCTCGGCACCGAAGGCGCCGGGGAAGCCGATGTCGGCCTCAAGCGGGCCATCGAGCTGGGCATCGTGCCCGGCCCGCGGATGATCGTCGTCACCCGTGCCATCGTCGCCACCGGCACGTACGGACCCCGCGGCTTCGATTCCCGCTGGGCGATTCCCCAGGGCGCGGAGGAAGCCAGCGGCCTGGAGGCGGTGACTCGGTTGGTCCGGAGCCAGATCGCCGATGGCGCCGATTGGGTCAAGGTCTATGCCGACTATCGGTGGGGTCCCACCGGCGAGGCGCGGCCCACCTTCTCGCTGGAGGAGCTGAGCCGGATCGTCGAAACCGCGAGGAGCAGCGGACGGCCCGTCGTGGCGCACGCCGCCACCGCCGAAGGGATGCGCCGGTCCGTGCTCGCGGGCGTCGAGACCATCGAGCACGGCGACGCCGGAACGCCCGAAGTGTTCAAGCTCATGGCGCAGCGCGGTGTCGCGTTGTGTCCCACCCTTGCGGCCGGCGACGCGATCCGCCGGTACCGCGGGTGGAAGAAGGGTGTCGACCCCGAGCCGCCCGCCATCACCGACAAGAAGGCGAGCTTCAAGCGCGCTCTGGTCGCGAAAGTGGTCATGTGCGTCGGCGGGGACGTCGGGGTCTACGCCCACGGCGACAATGCTCGCGAGCTCGAGCTGATGGTGGAGTATGGCATGCCCGTCCTGGATGTGCTGCGCGCCGTGACCGCGACCAACGCGAGGATCCTGCATCTCGACGACCGGCTGGGACAAATCCGGATCGGCCTCCTCGCCGACCTCATCGCGGTCGAGGGCGACCCCAGCCTCCGGATCTCCGACATCCGGAATGTCCGCCTGGTGATGAAAGGCGGGCAGATGGTCCGCGCACCTTGACGCGCCCACGCTGCTTCCGGTAGCATCATCGGTTCCGGCGGCCATTGCCAGGCCGCCCAGCGGCTCCGGCCGTCATTGCGAGGCCGCCCAGCGGCCGAAGCAATCTTCGGACGCTCACCATTCTGGGAGGACGTATTCGCCTTCGCCCGTTCCGCGCCTGGCGGCCGTTGCCGGCCTTTGTGGCGCGTGTCGCTGCACCGCCCTATGACGTCGTCAGCCGGTCGGAAGCCGCCGCCTACGCGGCCGGCAATCCGTTCAGCTTTCTCCACGTGGCCCGCTCCGAAATCGATCTCCCGGCTGAGACCGACCCGCACGATCCCAGGGTCTATGCCAAGGCGCGGTCCACCCTCGACCAGTTCATGCGCGAAGGACCCCTGATCCAGGAGTCGGCGCCTGCGCTGTACCTCTACCAGTTGACGATGGACGGGCGCGCGCAGATCGGGGTGGTCGGCTGTGTGCACGTGGACGACTACGCGAACGACGTGATCAGGAAGCACGAGAAGACCCGCCAGGACAAGGAAGACGACCGGACCACCCACCTGCTCGCGCTGAATGCCCACGCCGAGCCGGTCTTTCTCACCCATCAACCGACTCCATTCCTGTCGCAGGGCAATGCCAAGGTCACCAGCGACGTCCCGCTCTACGATTTCGTGACCCCGGATAGTGTGCGCCAGCAGGTGTGGCGGATCCGTGACGCAGGGTCCTACGTCGACGCCTTCCGCCGGATCGAGATCGGTTATGTCGCCGACGGCCACCACCGCTCCGCCAGCGCCTGGCGCGCGGCCGAGACGCTCCGGGCCGCCAATCCGAATCACACCGGGAATGAGGAGTACAACTGGTTTCTCGCGGTGCTCTTCCCGGCCGGCCAGTTGCATATTCTGCCCTACAACCGGGTGGTCAAGGACCTGGGCGGGCTCACCCCCGAGCAGTTCCTGGCCCGGCTGGCCCAAACGGGAACGCTGGCCCCGGCCACCTCGCCGGCGCCCGAAAGCGCCGGTTCGTTCGGCGTATTTGTCACGGGGAAGTGGTATCGCCTGACCCTCGACCCCGGATCGATCGACCGGAAGGATCCGATCGGTTCACTCGACGCGTCGCTGCTGCACGAACGAGTGCTCGCGCCGATTCTCGGGATCGGCGATGTGCGGACGGACCCGCGCATCGATTTCGTGGGCGGGATCCGCGGCACCGAGGAGCTCGAGCGTCGCGTCGGCGGGGGCGCTGCGGCCGTAGCCTTCGCCATGTACCCCGCGACGGTGCAGCAGCTGATGACCGTCGCCGACGCGGGACAGGTCATGCCGCCCAAGTCCACCTGGTTCGAGCCCAAGCTGAAGAGCGGGCTTTTCGTCCATACGCTCGCCTGACGCGCCGGAGGGATTGCCCGATGAAAGTGCTGGTGGCAGACAAGTTCGCAACCGTGGGCGTCGACGGCCTCAAGGACCTGGGCTGCGCGGTGGTGGTGCGTCCCGACGTCACTGTGGAAACCCTCCCGGCCACGATCCGCGAGGTGGATCCGAAGGTGCTGATCGTGCGGAGCAAGAAGGTGAATGAAGCGGCGCTCGGTGCCGGCCCGGCCCTCTCCCTGGTGATCCGCGCCGGGGCCGGCATCGACACCATCGATCTCTCCGCGGCGTCGCGGCTCGGCATTTTCGTCTCCAATTGCCCCGGCAAGAACTCGATTGCCGTGGCCGAGCTCGTCATGGGATTGCTGCTGGCGCTCGATCGCCGGATTCCCGACCAGGTGGTCGCCCTCCGCAAGGGAGAATGGGCCAAGGGCGAATACTCCAAGGCGCGCGGGCTGCACGGCCGCACCCTCGGCATCGTGGGACTGGGGCAGATCGGGCGCGAGGTCGCCCGGCGCGCCCAGGCGTTCGGCATGAAGGTGGTCGCGTACTCGCGAAACCTCACCGACGAGGAGGCCGAACGGCTCGGCATCGGCTACTGCGAGACGCCGGTCGAGGTCGCCCGGCTCTCCGACGCCGTCTCTATCAATGTCGCCGGCGGTTCCGACACCAAGCACTTGGTGGACGAGCGCTTCCTGAGCGCGATGAAGCCCGGCGCCTATCTGATCAACGCCGCCCGCGGGAGCGTGGTGGATGAGGTCGCGCTCGAGAAAGCGGTGCGGGAACGAGGCATCCGCGCCGGCCTCGACGTCTACCAAGGCGAGCCATCGGGAGGCAAGGCGGAATTCAGGGCTCCCATCGCGACCACGCCCGGCGTCTATGGAACGCACCACGTGGGCGCGTCGACCGATCAGGCCCAGGTGGCCATTGCGCACGAGGTCATCCGCATCGTGGACGGGTACCTGAAAACCGGCATTGCCCCCCATTGCGTCAACCGGCTGGCCCGGAGCTCTGCCACCCATGTCCTCTCGGTGCGCCACCAGAATCGTCCCGGCGTGCTGGCCCACGTCTTCCGGATTCTGTCGGAGGGCGCGGTGAACGTCGAGGAAGTCGAGAACATCGCCTATCACGGCGCCCAGGCGGCCGTGGCGAGGATTCAGATTTCCTCCTCGCCTACCGAAGCGGCCCTCACCGAGATCCGGACCGGCAACCCCAATATCATCAGCGTCGATCTGACACCAATTGAATAGGCTCTTAGCCTCTTAGCCTCTGGTTCCCATGTCAGAACGCATTCACAACTTCGGCGCCGGTCCCGGCGTGCTTCCCGAGCCGGTCCTCCGCCAGGCGCAGCAGGACATCTGGAACATCGGGGGGAGCGGCATTGGCATCGCGGAGCACAGCCACCGCGGCAAGCTCTTCGATCGGATCATTGCCGAGGCCGAAGAGTCGGCCCGGCGGCTCGCCGACATTCCCGACCGCTACAAGATCCTGTTCGTCCAGGGCGGCGCCACCCAGCAGTTCGCCATGGCGCCGATGAACCTGCTACCCGCCGGGCGCACCGCCGACTACCTCATCACCGGTGTCTGGGCCCAGAAAGCGCACCAGGAGGCCGAGAAGTTCGGGAGCACCCATGTCGCGCTGACCGGAGAGGCGTCCAAATTCACCTGCATCCCCGACCCGGCGGAGATCCGGTACTCCGAGAGCCCGGCGTACGTGCACATGACCACCAACAACACGATCTACGGCACCCAGTGGAAAACGGAGCCGCCGCTGCCGAACGGGGTGCCGCTGGTCGCCGACACCTCGAGCGACATGTTCAGCCGGCCGATCGATGTATCGAAGTACGGGCTGATCTATGCCGGAGCCCAGAAGAATCTGGGACCCTCGGGCATCGTGCTGGTGATCATCCGGGAGGACCTCGCCGATCTCGCGCCGAAGACGCTGCCCACGATGCTGCAGTACCGTACCTACGTGAGGGACAAATCCCTCTACAACACGCCGCCCACCTTCGCGATCTACATGGTGGGACAGGTGCTGAAATGGATCCATGATACCGGCGGGCTCTCCGCGATGGCCGAGCGCAACGCCGCGAAGGCCGGTGTGCTCTACGACTTCCTCGACCAGAGCGTCCTGTTCAAGTGTCCCGTGCACCCCGACAGCCGCTCGCGGATGAACGTCATTTTTCGGTGCCCGTCCGAGGAGCTGGACAACCGTTTCGTGAGCGAAGCGACCAAGCGCGGGCTCGACGGCCTCAAGGGCCACCGCTCCGCGGGGGGAATGCGCGCCAGCCTCTACAACGCCTGTTCCATGGACAGCGTGGCGGCGCTAGTGGCCTTCATGAAGGAGTTCGAGCGGGTCAACTGCTAGGCCGAGGAGACCAGGCGCTTGACGCGTCGGACGATGGCGGTCAGGCCCTGAGTGCGCACCATGCCGAGCGTCTCGTCGAGTCCGAAGCTGTGCAGCAGATCGTCGGGCAGCGCCGCCACCTCGGCCGGCGTGGCGCCCTCGAGACCGTGCACCAGCAGGGAGACGAAGCCGCGGACCGTCGGCGATTCCCGGGGAACATCGGCCGATACTCTGACCCCGCCGTCCTGAACGTCCACCCAGAGGAACACCGGTGTCTGGCATTCTGGCACGCGGTGACTCTCCTTGGTCCTCTCGCGGTCCGGCGGGAGTGGCGGCAGTTTCTGCGCGAAGTCGAGCAGCGCCTCGAGCCGCGTCGCACGGTCCGCCGCCTTGAAGCGCGAGATGTAGCGATCGAGGTTCATCGGCACGGCGCGGAACGTAATCGAAGGATGGCCCCCATGGCGGATCCGCTACCCACACCCCTCGTCCCGACCGAATGGCTGGCTTGCCATCTGGGAGAACACTGGTTGGTGGTGGTGGACGGGTCGTGGTATCTCCCCGCGATGAATCGGAACGGCCGCGCCGAATACGAAGCGGGCCACATTCCTGGTGCGGTCTTCTGGGATCTGGACGAGCTGTCCGACCGCGAATCTCCCCTCCCGCACATGCTTCCGCCTTTTCCCGATCTGGCGCGTGCGATCGGTGTGCTGGGCATCGGCAATGCTGATCGCGTCGTGGTCTACGACGGATCGGGCGTGAACCTGAGTGCCGCGCGGGTGTGGTGGACGCTCCGGCTGGCCGGACACGATCAGGTCGCGGTGCTGGATGGCGGGCTCAAGCGGTGGCGGACCGAAGGACGCACGCTCCAGCCTGGCTGGCCGCCCTGGGATCCAAAACGGTTCGTCGTGCGCCGGAGACCGGACCTGCTCCGGAGCCTGGAAGAGACCCGGGCCGCGATGTCGGGCGGCTCGGCGGCCCTTCTCGATGCGAGATCGCGAGGTCGGTTTGCCGGAACCGAGCCCGAGCCTCGGCCCGGGCTGCGCGGCGGTCACATTCCCGGCGCGCGAAGCCTCCCGATCGGTGAGCTGGTGACGTCGGAGGGCACCCTGCTCCCACCGGAGGAGCTGCGCCGCCATTTCACCGCCGTGGGCCTGGATCTGAACCGGCCGGTGATCACCTCGTGTGGCTCGGGAGTGACGGCCTGTGCGCTGGCACTCGGCCTCGAAGTCGTGGGTCACCGGCAGTACGCGGTGTACGACGGCTCGTGGAGCGAATGGGGCAGGCCCGACGGTCCCCCAATCGAGCAGGGCCCGCCGAGCGCCTGAAAGATCGTGCATATCACAACAGGGCCCACAGATTCCACAGAGGTCACGGAACATTTCAGGTTCGTGCTCAGAATCAGTACAATCCGTGAAATCTGTTGGCGGCAGTTTCGGCTCACCTTTCCCCGCACGCCGCCAATCGCCGCTTCGGCGCCGGGAGGTAGGGAAACAGGCCCGCTGCCGCTGCCGCGTGGCCCCGTCCCCGGGCGCACCCGGTCCGCTGCGCAATCATGAGATGGAGCCGGTAGCTACCCGGATCGTACCGCGCCGCTCGCTCCAGCCGCTCCACCGGCCATCCGGGCCCCGCCGTCGCGATTGCCTGGACTTGTCCCGCGCTTCGAAGCGTCGCCCCCGTCAGTAGCAGCAGCGCGGCCGGCAGCAGCCCGGTACGCACCGGCATGGGGATCGTCCCCACGGCGCCGGTGCGCGGCAGCAGCATCCCGATCGCCGACCAGACAATGAGCGTCGGGGGCGCCAGCAATAGCACCGCGTCGAACGCACCGGTGGCCAGGACCGCGGTAAGCAAGCCGAGCAGCGCAAGCGCTCGTCGGGACTCGCGCGGGTCCTCATGCCGCAGCCGCCGGAGCGCCACCAGACCCATCGCGGCGAAGGCCGCGAGCAGCATCGCTGCAGCCAACACTCCGCGCTCGGTCACGAAGGCCACCCAATCGCTGCTGGGCCAGGGATTGGTGGGCATCGGATCCGCGCCCGCGAACGACGGATCGCCCGGCGTGGTGACCAGGGGATACTTGACCGGCCAGTTACCCGGGCCGGCGCCGAAGATCGGGTCCTTCACCATGAGCCGCAGGCTGTTCTCGTACTGAATCAACCGACCCCGGCCCGATCCCTCGCGGTAGTTAGTGAGGTCGCGCATCGTGTCGCGATAGGGGGAATCGGAGCGCCATGAAAGCCGGTTGGGCAGCAGCAGTGCCGCGGCCGCTCCCAGCGCGACCGCCATCGTCGCCATCCGCATTCTCGGGCCGGCCACCACGACGCGGCCGCCCCGGCGCGCGATCAGCCATCCCGCGATCATGACCACGGCGCTGCTGAGGAAGCCCAGCCACGCGGCGCGGGATCGCGTCAGCACCATCGCCGCCACCATGAGCCCGAGTCCGGTCGCCGCGAGACCCGCCCGCCGGGGGCCCCGCGCCTCGAGCACCAGGAGCACCAGGAGCGGTGTGCCGATCGCCATCAGGTGGGCCATGAAGTTCCGATTACCGAACGTGCCGCCGGGTGCCCGGCTCTCGGCCAGGAGCCAGGCCTCGAAGCCGTAAGCCTGCGCCAGTCCAGTCAGCGCCCCGATCACCAGCGCCAGCGCCAGGCCGGGGAGCAGCAGGCCTCCCGCGCGCTCCGCGCCCACCCGGCGGCCGGCGCGGAACAGGATCAGGCCCGAGAGGGTGAGGGACAAGGCCCGGGTGGAAGCCCAGTGGTTGGTGGCGAAGAGCGCCGCAAGCGCGCTCCACGCCACGAAGCCCAGCAGCGGCGCTTCGCTCGCCGTCACCGTCGTCCAGCGCTCGCGGGAGGTGAGCCCCAGGACCACCACCGCACCCAGCGCGGTGAGGTGAACCACCAGCTCCTTGGGCGCCGCAAAGCGGTCCAGATCGAAGAGGGTCGAGGGCATCGCGGCGAGGACCACCGCGAGGGCGCCCATGCCCAGCCATACCGCCAGGAGACGCGCTGACCATGGTGGAGCCTGCACCGGCGGAAAGGGAAGGGACATGTGGTTGGTAGTATCGCGGCCGTGCCGCGGGCGGAACAAGGGGGCGCAGATTAAATTGCCGTTATGGAAGCCGATTCGCCCGAATCTCCCGTCGCGCTCGCCGCCACCGACCGCCCATTGCCGATCCGCCTCGCGCCGATCGAAGATGAGCGCGCTCCGGACGGCATGTCGTGCATCGGGTCCTTTCTCGGCCCCAAGCTCGTGGCGCGTTGCGTGGTGCCGCCCGATGCCGCCGCCTTCCTCCTCGAGCGTGGACTCTTTACCAACCCGGTTCGGCTCGCCCTCGCCGCGCGGGAGGAGTCGCCGGGCCTCCAGTGTCAGCTCTTCGCGCTGGTCGAGCTGCCGGGCGATTTCTTCAATCGGTCCGAGGACGACGAGGAAGGTGAGTCCCCCTGGGCCGAGAGCGTGCCCGGCGCCGCGTACGACCGCGCCGTGCACGGCGACCCGCCTGCGGAAGAGGACGCGGAGGAGGCCGGCGAAGCGGACGCGTCCGACCCACCGGGCGAAGAGGTCGACCGCCAGGCCGCGGTGTTCCTCGGGCAGATCATCCGCTTCGAGAAGGACCGCAAACACCCGGACGACCTGGCGCTCGAGACGATGGACGTGCTGCGCACCATCGTGCAGGGGGACGTGAGCGAGGTCGTGGACAAGGTGCTGGAAGATCTGCTGGGCGGCGCCGGGCCGCCGTGACCCTGCTGCCAATCTCGGAACGGGGCTACGCCCGGCCCGAGGTGCTGGTCTCGACCGGGTGGGTGGCGGAGCACCTCGACGACCCCGCCGTGCGCCTGCTCGAATCCGATGAAGACGTCCTACTCTTCGACAGCGGCCACCTGCCTGGCGCGCAGAAGCTCGACTGGGTCGATGATCTCAACGATCCGGTGCAGCGCGATTACATCGACCGCGACGCGATGGAGCGTCTCCTGCGCGGCAAAGGGATCAACCCCGACTCGGGCATCATCCTGTACGGAGACCGGAACAACTGGTGGGCCACCTACGCCTTTTGGGTGTTGCGGCTGTTCGGCGTCGAGCGCCTGGCCATCATGGACGGGGGGCGCCAGCGCTGGATCGATGAAGGTCGCCCGCTGGCGAAGGATCGCTCCGCCGGGGTACCCGGCCACATCGTGGTGAGGGAGCGGCGCGAATCGCCGATCCGGGCCTTCCGCGACGAGGTGCTGGCGCACGTGAAGGCGGGTCGGCGGCTGGTCGACGTGCGAAGTCCCGAGGAGTTCCGCGGCGAGCGGCTGCACCTTCCCGAGTATCCCAACGAGGGAGCCCTCCGCGGCGGCCACATTCCCGGCGCGCGCAACGTGCCCTGGGGCAGGGCCGTCGACCCCGACACACACTGCTTCCGCACCGCCCCCGAGCTCCGCGCCATCTACGAGCAGGAGCAGGGGCTTTCTCCCGCCGAGGACATCGTCGCCTACTGCCGGATCGGCGAGCGCTCCTCCCATACCTGGTTCGTGCTGACGTACCTCCTGGGCTACGGCGCCGTTCGCAACTATGACGGCTCGTGGACCGAGTGGGGCAACGCGGTGCGCGCCCCCATCGAGCGGCCCTGAGCCGCGGCCCTTTCCTTCAACAGGGAGTCGTTAACGAATGCCGCAGCCGGCTGGCCCCACCCCGATTCGCCTCGAGGAAGGCGCCCTCGTCGTAGCGGACCACCCGATCATCCCGTTCATCGAGGGCGACGGTACCGGTCCCGACATCTGGCGCGCCTCCCGCCGTGTACTCGACGCCGCGGTGGAAAAGGCCTACGGCGGCCGCCGCCAGGTAGCCTGGCGCGAAGTGCTGGCGGGTGAGAAGGCCAAGAACCAGGTGAACAACTGGCTTCCCACGGAAACGCTCGACGTGATCTGGAAGCACCTGGTGGCCATCAAGGGGCCGCTCACCACGCCGGTCGGGGGCGGCATCCGCTCCCTCAACGTGGCGCTCCGCCAGCAGCTCGATCTCTATGCCTGCGTCCGTCCGGTCCGCTGGTTCGAGGGGGTGCCGTCGCCGGTCAAGGATCCCGGCGCGGTGGATATGGTCATCTTTCGGGAGAATACCGAGGACATCTACGCCGGCATCGAATATCAGGCCGGCACACCGGCCGCGCGCAAAATCCTGGAGTTTCTGCTCAAGGAGATGGGGGCCACCTCCATCCGCTTTCCCGGCACCAGCGCGATCGGCATCAAGCCGGTGTCCGAGGAGGGGTCGAAGCGGCTGATCCGCGCCGCGATCGATCACGCAATTAGAGCGCGGCGCCAGAGCGTCACCCTGGTCCACAAGGGCAACATCATGAAGTTCACCGAGGGCGCCTTCCGCGACTGGGGTTACGAGGTGGCGAAACACGAGTACGGCGCCGTGGAATTCGACGGCGGTCCCTGGTGCCGGCTTCCGGGGGGGATCGTCGTCAAGGACGCGATCGCCGACGCGTTCCTGCAGCAGATCCTGCTCCGTCCCGCTGAGTACGACGTGATCGCCACCCTGAACCTGAACGGGGACTATCTCTCCGACGCGCTCGCCGCCCAGGTCGGAGGGATCGGCATCGCTCCGGGCGCGAACATCAATTACCTGACCGGCCACGCCATCTTCGAGGCCACCCACGGCACCGCGCCGAAATACGCCGGTCAGGACAAGGTGAACCCCGGCTCGCTCATCCTGTCCGGAGAGATGATGCTCCGCTACATGGGCTGGGGCGAAGCGGCCGATCTCGTCCTCCTCGGGCTGGAGCGGACCGTGGCCCAGAAGCGGGTCACCTACGACTTCCACCGCCAGATGGAAGGGGCGACCCTCCTTCGCGCCAGCGAGTTCGCGGAGGCGATGGTCGCCAACATGTAGACCCCGTGGCTGCGGCCTGGGGCAGGTACGCCGACACCGTCCTCCAGTTTCCCAGCGCCGGAGTCGACATCGATCTGCGGAAGCGCTGGGCTGTTCCCTCAGGACCACGCCAATCGGCGGCTCTCGACTGTCCTCACCGCGCAGGTGCAGGACCGGTTTCCTGGCGCCCGTCCCGCCCATGGCACCTCGCCGGATGGCACCCACGTCGAGGCCGGGTGGGTGATCCCGGCGCCACTCGAAGAAGCACGGAGCCTGGCGGCGTGTTTCCTCCAGAGCGCCGTCTTCTGGTTCGACGGCATCCGCTTCTCCATCGTGCCGGTGCACGCGGCCGGCCCGCACCTTACGCCGCCAATCGGGCCGGCGGATCCCGCGGCGGGGCGGTGAGCGCGCTGGCCGCGAAGATCACCAGCGTGATCCAGAGCAGGTCCGCGACGAAGAGATGGACGATCTGGAGAGCGGTGGGAGCCAGCAGCAGGAGATTGGTGAGGCCCACGCCGAGCTGTAGCAGAACCAGGCTGCTCAGCGCGCGGCTCCAAGGACTCTGCAAAGAAGCCGGGCGGATCCGCGCCAGCAGCCACACCATCACACTCAGGTATACGCCCGCCAGCAACGCCATCAACGGGTGCAAAACCCGGAGCCGCAGCAGCAAGTGTGATGTGGAGTCCGCGTCGGCGCGCATCCCCTCGGCTAGCGAAACCGTCGGAAAGAGCGTATCGCCGAGCGCGGCGATCGCACCGGTCATCCCGACCGCGAGAATGAGGAGGCAACCGGTGAGCAGGAGCCAGAAGGCGGCGCCCCGCGTCGGACGGACGAGTGGCGTCTGGCTACTGGCCCAGAACGACGTGAGCGCGAGCCCTCCGAGCAGCAGGAAGGTATTGAGGAGGTGAAGCGCGAGATACCCGGCGCGGGCGACCGAGTCGTCGTCACCGACGAGCCTCAGCAGAACGAGCGCGCGGCCGATCAACGCCTCGACAATGATGAAGACGAACGACCAGGCTGCCACCTTTCGCACCCGATGCCCCGGAGCGAACGCCTTTCGGCTCCACCACCAGAGCACCGCCACCAGAATCAGCGCGATTCCGCTGGTGATCCGATGCCCGTACTCGATGAGAGTTGGAGACTCGGTAGCGCGCGGAACGATCAGGCCGTTGCAGAGTGGCCAGTGCTCGCCGCAGCCCGCGCCGCTCCCGGTGGCGCGGACGACCGCGCCCCACAGGATGACGAGGATGACAACGCCGAGTATGCTCCGGGCATACGACGGAAAAGACATGCCCGAAGATACCCGCGGGGTTCTACTCCCGCACCCGCGCGCGCAGGCGCACCAGCGAATCCTGCGGGAAATCTCCCGGCGCCACCAGTCGGTAGCTGAGCCGCCCGTCCACCAGCCACTGTTCCAGCACCAGTTCGCCCGACGCGAGCGGGTAGACGACGCGCACCTCGGCTCCGAGCACCTCGAGCCGCACCGGCACCAGCCCCTCGATCAGCCGCAGCGTATCGCTGAGGAGCCGGCGTGCTTCGGAAAAGGTAATTTCCACCGGTGTGGCCTCCCGCCTGGGACCGGCCGACAGCCTGCCCTGATCGTCGAGCCGCAACTCATTGGCGGCGGCCGCCTGTTCCTGCCTCATCCCGCCTCGGGGAGCCGGCGGAGCGGCCGGAGCCGCGTTACGCGCCACCGCCCGCCCCAGCGCCGCCGCAGGCGCGGCCTTGTCGGCCGCACCGGTCACCTCGAGCTCCTCAAGGGCGAACTTGACATCCCCGATCGTTCGGGCCTTCCTCGGCGCCGTGTCCGGCCTGATCGGCACCGCAAAGCCAACCTTGCCTTCGGCCGCGGCATTCACGGCCGTCTTCGCGAGGTCCTTGGCGGGAGCCGGCGTGCGCGAAGCGGCCGGAGCAGCGACCTGCTTCGGCCGCTCGTCCGCCCTTTCGGTGGACGTCTGGGCCGAGCGGGCCGGCTCGGCGGCCGCAACCGTTATCGGCGCAGCTACCGGCGCCGCCACGGACGCCGGAGCACCCGAGTCCCTCTCGGCAAGCTCCTGGGTCTGACTGCCGCCCCGTGCGAGGTAACCCGCGCCCACCGCCACCACCACCGTTGCCGCCCAGGCGAGGTCGCGTCCCCAGGGCCGCGCCCGCGGGCGCGGAGCAATCACCGCGCCCCGGGACGGATCCCGCTTGGTGAGCTCGATCGTCTCGACCAGCCGCTCCGCTTCGCCGGAGAACTCGCGGGCTTCCTCGAGCCTGGTCCGGCAGTCGGAGCACCCCGCCAGGTGCGCCTGGATCGGCGGGAGATCGGTCGAGGGGATTTCCCCGTCCAGCAATTCGTGGAGGAGTCCTTCGTCAAGATGCTGCATGGTGCGCTCCCTCCTCTGCTCTATACGCCAGGACGAGCCGCCGGCGCGCGCGCGAGAGCGTGGTACCAACCGCGCCCCGCGCCAGCCCCAGCGTCGTCGCGATGTCCTCATAGCTGAACCCTTCCGCCTTGAGCAGCAGCGCCTCCCGGTCCCGCTCGCTCAGGGAACCGAGCGCCGAGCGCACCCGCGCGATCCGCTCGCCCCGGTCGAGTGTCTCGTCCGGGCTCTCCGCCGATTCCGTTTGTTCCGCCTTGTACAACACCAGGCGGCGATCCTGTCGCACCGCCCGGCGCCCTTCCTCCCGCACCAGATTCAGCGCCACGGCAAACAGCCACGGCCTCGGATTCCTGGGCGGCGCGGCCACCGCCCGCGCGAACGTCTCCTGGGCAATCTCTTCCGCGCGGTCGCGGTCGCCCGTGCGCCGATACAGCATGCGCACGAGCGACTCGTGGTACTCCGCGAACAGCTCCGCGATCGGACCGGTCATCGACCCTCGAACTCCTGGAGGAAGCGGGCCATCTGCCCGGGCGCCCACTCCGTCACCCCGTCGTCGGCGATCTTGAGGCTGGCGCGCGTGCCGGCCAGCAGCAGCGGAGTGCCGGCGGACAGCGCCGACTTCAGCAGCGGTCGCGCCGCGGCCAGATCGAACCATGCCCGGCTGAACGGCGCAATCGTGGTGACCTTGAGGGTATCCCGATGCGCCAGGTCGGTCCAGACACCTTTGTCCTTGGCGAACAGCTTCCCGCCCATCCGCTTGACCTCCCGATTCTCGTTCTTCCCCTCGGTACCGGAGACCACCAGTTCCTCCAGCCGGAACGCCGCAGCGTCATTCGCCGCCTGCAGGGTTCTGCTCCGGGACAGGTCGGCGCTGGATTTGGCCGCGCCGAACGCCCCGGCACCGGTCATCTCCCGCGCCGCGCGGGCACCCGACGGCATGGGCGTGGCGGGCGGTACCGGGCCGCCGGCGATCACCCCGGGCTCCTGTACCAGGTAGGACGTGTACTCGGTCAGGATCCCGTACCGGAGTCCGAGATCCCGCACCCGCTGCACCAGCGCGAAATTGGCGCCCTCCAGCCGGATCTGCCGAGTGAGTTCGCCGATGCGCCTGGAGGCCCAGAGCTGCGGGATGTAGTCGTTCCCCGGCTCCCGCCCGGAGAACCGAGCGTTGAGCGTGAACCGCTCCCGGCGCCCGTTGCGGGTTCCCTCGATCACCACCGGGCCCGATCCTTCGCCGTGGTACCGGGCCAGCACCACCAGCTCTTCGCCGAAAAACAGATCGGGAAGCATGGCCGGCGCCACTTCTTCGAAGCGCACCGGTGCCTCCACGATCCGGAGATCCATCAACGCGGGGCGCGAGAGCTTGCCGAGTACTCCGCCGACCGCGTCGCCGACGTTGGTGCCGGGCGTGACGTACGTAGCGCTGCCCCGGCCCTCGACCGCCAGCCGATCCAGAAGATAGGTGTTGACGTCGTGCCCGACGCCGACGGTGAAGATCCTGGCGCGACCGATCCGGCCCGCCGCTTCCGCGGCGATCCGGTCGGGCGCTTGCTCGCCGACTGAAGGCAGGCCGTCGGTAAGCAGCAGCACGATGGCAAGCCGCTCGCCGTCCCCGGGCTCCGCCAGCGCCGCGTCCACCGCCCCGGCCAGATTGGTCCCGCCGTTCGCGGACAGCGCGTTGACGAAGCCCCGGGCGTCCGCGATGGCCTCCGAGGTGGCCTGGGTGAACCCGTCGCGGAAGTGTCGCACGCCGCTGCTGAATGCGATCAGCCGGAACCGATCCCTCGCGCGGAGACTCGACAGCGCCTGCAGCATCGAAGCGCGGGCCTGAGCCATCTTGTCTCCGCTCATCGAGCCGGATACATCCACCACCAGGGTCAGATCGCGGCCGACCTCGGCCGACTCCGCTGCGGGAGGCGGGGAAAGAAACAGCAGCGCAAATCCGTCCTGGCCGGGATCGGCGTGGGTGAGCACCGTGCCGCCCACCAGTCCCCGTCGAAACGGCAGAACCAGATCCACGTCGCCCCGAACCGGCGGGGTGATGCTGAGCCGGAGCGCGCCGTCTCGGCGCTCTTCGGTGATCGGATGGGTGGGAGAATACGGAGTGGCGAACTCCGACTCGCGCCGGATCTCGATGTTCATGGTGACCGGCGCGTCACCGCGGTTCCCGGCCGCATAGCGGAGCCGCAGCGCGTCTGCTTCACGACCCATCAGCTGGGTGAATCGGAGAGTCACCGTCCGGGTCTCTCCCGGCTGCACCGGGAAGACCTGGGCGCGGATCAGGCCGTGACCCACGAGGGTCAGCAGCGCGGGATCCTTGAGCCGCCGGACGATGCCCTCGTAGATGCCCCGGGCCTGATCGGCCGCCATCATCTCGCCCTTGAGCTCGACTTCGCCCTGAAACAGCGAGAAGTCGCTGAACACCGCTTCCCCCGGCAAGGGGTAGTGATACGTCCCTTCCGCGATGATTTGTCCGGGATTCCGGAACCGCTCGGTCACTTCGAATCGCGCCACCCGCCCGTCCACCACCACCCGGACGCTCGATCCGACCCGGACCAGGGTTGTGGGGCCACGGGAAATGACCGGCCGCTCCAGGTCGATCCAGCCCTGGGCGGCAAGGGAACCAGCGGGAACGGCCAACAGGAGCAGGGCCAACGGTGCTCGCGACATCGGGTCCTCCCGGACTTGGGGGTTCGGGCGGGAGATGCGCGTGGCTCGTGGATTTGCACACGGACGCTAGACGGTAAGAGGCTAAGCCGCTAAGACGCTAGGAAACAGCCCCCAGATGCGAGCATAGGGGGCTGTTGATACGGTCGTTACTTAGCCTCTTAGCGTCTTAGCGTCTAAGCGTGAGAGCCTCCGGTGCCCCCGCCACCCCGGTCGCGGTAAACACCGCCGGGCTGAGCCCGCTCACTGAGGCCAATGCCACCTGGATTCCGCCGGCCGGGCCCAGGGTCCAGCGGAACGACGCGTTGCCGGCGGCATTGGTGAGGCCGCTATTGGCGCTCAGAGTACCACCCCCAGAGAGGATCGCAAAGGTGACCAGCACCCCCTGCGTCGGATTGTCGACCGCATCGGTGACCTTGACCACCAGGTCCAAGGGGAGCTGGGTCGAGACGGCGGCGCTCTGCCCGTCGCCCGCCAGCGCGGTGACTTTGGTCGGTGGCGCGGCGGTGGCGATTGCCGTGAAGGAGACCGGGTTGAGCTGACCCAGCGTGGCGTGTACCACACTGGAGCCGATCGTGGTCCCCAGCCGGAGCGACGTTGCAGCCCGGCCGTCAGCATCGGTGGGGGACTGGGTGGAAGACACGGACCCGCCCCCGGATGCCACCTCCCAAACGATGACCTCACCCGTCACCGGTGCACCGTCCAGATCGACGAGTCTAACGACCAGGGGCTGGGAGAGTGTGGACCCGATGGGTCCGGTTTGCCCGTCGCCGGAAATCCGGATCATTGAGGCGACGCGAGGCACATCGGTGAGATAATCCTTGGCGCAACTCGCCACAGTCATTGCGGCAAACACCGGGGCCAAGGCGATCCACCAGCGGCCTGAACAACGCTGCATAGCTGTCATTCGGATGTCGGACTTTCCACCGCCTCAGCCGAGTCTGCTCAGCCGGAGCCGTCCACCGGATGGTAGCGGGAGGCGACGATCTAAAATGATTGTTATGAACGACTTCCAGTGTTCGACGGGTCGGTGACAGAGCCCCGTGAATCCTCAGGACCGACGGCGCGGACCTTAGCTCGCTGCCATTGTTCGGCCGAACCCTGCAAGAAATGGCAAGTTCCGCGCCGAATGGGGGTTGGAACCCTGCCCGGGGGCGGTATCCTTGGCCGATGCCCGACAGCCACCGCCGTGCCGCCCTCGCCGTACTGGCGGCCTCGGTGCTCTTTTCCACCGGCGGCGCGGCAATCAAGGCGGCCGACTTCACCGGGTGGCAGATCGCCAGCCTGCGTGCGGGCATCGCCGGCCTCACGCTCCTCCTGCTGGTTCCGGCGGCGCGGAGGGGTTGGGGGTGGCGGCCGCTGCTGGTCGGAACCGCGTACGCCGCTACGTGCATCTGTTTCGTGCTGGCCAACCGCCTCACCACCGGCGCCAACGCCATCTTTATCCAGTCCGCCAGCCCGCTCTTCGTGATGGTGCTCTCGCCGGTCCTGCTGCGCGAACGCGTCGCACCGCGCGACGTCGGGTTCATGGTCCCGATCGGCTTGGGCTTGGCGCTCTTCCTGCTCGGGGATCAGCGCGCCGTGGCCACGGCCCCCGATCCCGCGGCGGGCAATCTCATCGCAACGGTTTCGGCGATCGCCTTCGCCTTTGCGGTGATCGGGTTCCGATGGCTGGCGAGAGACGGCGGGTTCGGAGCTACCACGCTCACCGCGGCGGCGATGGGGAACTTCCTCGCCTGCGCGGTCGCTCTCCCGATGGCCCTCCCGCTGGGGAGTCACGCACCCGCGGATTGGGGCATCGTCCTCTATCTCGGAATCTTTCAAATCGGGCTGGCGTACTGGTTCGTTGCCAAGGGCTTGTCGCGGTTGCCGGCGCTCGAGGCGTCGATGCTCTTGCTCCTGGAAACGGCTCTGAATCCGCTCTGGACCTGGCTGGTTCACCGGGAGGTCATAGGCCTGACCTCGTTGGTCGGTGGCGCACTGATTCTGGGGGCCACGGTAGCCCGCGCGTGGTGGCCGGAAGGGTTGACCCGAGCCTCGGTGCCGCACTAGAATACCCGGCTTGCAGGACGGCGGGATGAACAACCGCATGGTGGTTGTAGCTCAATCGGTTAGAGCGCCGGACTGTGGCTCCGGAGGTTGCGGGTTCAAGTCCCGTCAGCCACCCTGGGAATGCACGGCGAGCGGTGCCCGCTCGGGATGCCATAGGTCCGTAGCTCAATTGGTAGAGCACCGGTCTCCAAAACCGGGGGTTGGGGGTTCGATTCCCTCCGGGCCTGCGTAGCCGGTGAGCAGTAAGCGGTGAGCAGTGAGCGGGTGAACGATGGAATCACCGCTTGCCTCTCACCGCTCACCCCTCACCGCAGTTGAGGCGCTATCGTCTAGGGGCCCAGGACACAGCCCTCTCAAGGCTGGAACACGGGTTCGAATCCCGTTAGCGCTATAACAACCCCGAAGGCGGCCCCATCGTCTAACGGTCAGGACACCACTCTTTCAAGGTGGTAATACGGGTTCGATTCCCGTTGGGGTCATCGGATCCGCCCGGCGCCGCTAGCTCAATTGGCAGAGCAAGTGACTCTTAATCACTAGGTTGAAGGTTCGATTCCTTCGCGGCGCACTGCTTGCAGACTCGCGACTCCGGCCCCGGGCCGGGTCGCGATTTTCTTAGCGTCATAGCGTCTTAGCGTCATAGCGTCTTAGCGCCTAGCGAAAGCGACCAATGGCCATCCTCGTCACGGGAGGCGCGGGGTATATCGGCAGTCATGCCTGCCTCGGCCTGCTGCGGGCCGGGCACGACGTGACGGTCGTCGACAATCTGTCCAACAGCAGCGAGCAGTCGCTCGGCCGAGTGCGGGAGCTCGCCGGGCGCGACCTCACCTTCCACCGCGCGGACTTGCGCGAGCCCGCCGCGGTGGAGCGGGTGTTCGCCGCGGGCGGCATTTCGGCGGTGATGCACTTTGCCGGGCTCAAGGCGGTGGGCGAATCGGTGGAGAAGCCGCTGCTCTATTGGGACAACAACGTCCACGGCACCTTGGTGCTGCTGCAGGCCATGGACCGTCACGACGTTCGCACGATGGTGTTTTCGTCGTCCTGCACCGTCTACGGCGATCCCGCGTCCGTCCCGATCCGCGAGGACTTCCCGACCTCGGCGGTGAATCCCTACGGCATGACCAAGCTCGCCATCGAGCACATGCTGGCCGACGCGCATCGAGCCGATTCCCGCTGGGACATCGCGATGCTCCGCTACTTCAATCCGGCCGGCGCCGACGCGAGCGGCCGGATCGGCGAAGACCCCAACGGCGTGCCCAGCAACCTGGTGCCCTACATCACCCAGGTGGCGATCGGGAAGCAGCAAGGGCTCAGCGTGTATGGCAACGACTACCCCACCAAGGACGGCACCGGCATCCGCGACTACATCCACGTCACCGATCTGGTACAGGGCCACCTGTCCGCGCTGGACAAGTTGCAGCGCCATCCCGGCCTCCTGACCTACAACCTCGGTACCGGCGTGGGCTATTCGGTCTTCGAGGTCATCCGGGCATTCGAACGCATCATCGGGCGGCCGATTCCGCATCGCATCACCGGTCGCCGGGCTGGAGACGTGGCCGAAGCGTGGGCTGATCCGACTCGTGCCCAGACCGAGCTCGGCTGGGTAGCGACGCGTGGTCTCGACGAGATGTGTGGGGATGCCTGGCGCTGGCAGACCATGAATCCGAACGGCTACGCCTCTTAGCCTCTTAGCCTCTTAGCCTCCTAGCCTCTTAGCGTCGCTCCCAGCATCTCCTTAACCCGCTCCAACCCGGCCGCAATCTCCCCCACCGACACCGCGCCCGCTGAGAGCCGGAACCAGCCGGTTTGCTCGGACAGACCAAACGCATCGAACGGCACTGCGGCGATCCCGGCGCGTTCCAGCAACAGCTTCCGGAGCGCTTCGTTGTCCGGAATCCGCGTCCCGTCGACCTCGCGACCAACCAGATCGAGCCGAAGGGAGAGGTAGATCGCCCCCTGCGGCCGGATGCAATCCACCGGGAAGCCTTGATCGCGAAGCGTGGAGAATCCCTGGTGCAGCGCGTCGAGTCGCTCGGTCAGCGCGTCATCCATCTCGGCTCGATATGCGGCGATCGCCGGCGCATCGGCCAGGAATTCCGCCGTCGCCGCCTGCTCTGGTCGCGGCGCCCAGGCGCCCACGTGGCCCAGGAAATCCTTCATGCGGCTGATGACGGCGGGCGCGCCGGTCGCCCAGCCCACCCGAAGCCCCGTACCGGCAAAGGCCTTCGAGATTCCGTCCACCGTCACGACCCAGGGCGCCGCCGCCGGGACCAGCGCGAGCGGATGCGAGTGCGCCGCCTCGCGGAACACCAGGGATCCGTACATCAGATCGTACAGCACGAACAGCGGCCGCCGCCCCGCCGCCGTCCTACTCGCGTTCTCGTCCACCACCGCTTCCATGATTTCCCGGAGCGCGTCGGGCGGGAGGATCGTTCCCGTGGGATTGGCCGGCGAGCAGAGACAGAGCAGGGTCGCTTCGCCCAGGTGCGGCGCCAGGTCCGCGACGGTGGGCTGGAAGCCCTCCTCGGCCCGGGTCCGGACCGGGATGGTCCGCGCGCCGATCATCTCGGCGTAGTAGTCGTTGTTCCAGCTCGGCACCGGGTAAACAACCGCGTCTCCTGGATTCACCAGGCAGCGGAAGATCGCATAGATCGCGGGCCGCCCGCCCGCCGTGATGATTACCGACTGGATGCCTGTAGTGATTCCGTGCTCTCTCGCCACGAAATCCACCACGGCTTCTCTGAGGGCGGGCAGGCCGTCGGAAGGCGGGTAGTTGGTCTCGCCCCGTGCCAAGGCCTGGGTCACCAGTTTGCGGAGCGGAGCGGGGATCGGGAACTGCCGAGGGTCGAAATCACCCACGGTCAGGTTGCAGATCGGGCGGCCCTTCGCAGCCATGGCCCGAACGTCGGCCGCAATGCCGAGAATGATCGACCCGCGGAGCGCGCGTGCCATGGACGACATCGAGGCGTCCAGGGCGCGCTGGTCGCCGAAGTCGAGGGTACGGCCTGGAGCGGCTGTCATGTCGTCAAAAGTAATGTTAAAGGTAGCGGGGATTCCAAGATTGGATAACTTTGAGTTAGTGGACCGGAACCTCTGCACGGCTAAGAGGAGGGTGGACGTGCACATACTGGTGGTCGAGGACGACGAGCGGACTGTCAGCTTCCTCCAACAGAGCCTCGAGGAGGATGGTCACACGGTGGACGTTGCCCTGGACGGAAACACAGCCCTCGGCAAAGGACGCAGCAAGCCCCCGCCCGATCTGATCGTGCTCGACATTCAGATCCCCGAGCCCAATGGGCTCGAGGTCTGTACGATACTCCGCCAGGAGGGCATCGTCTCCCCGATCCTGATCCTGACGGGGCGCGACTCGCCCCAGGATGTGGCGGTCGGGCTCGACGCCGGCGCCGACGACTACCTGGTCAAGCCCTTTGCCCTGGTCGAGCTGCTGGCCCGGGTGCGTGCCCTCACCCGGCGGCAGGGGGCGCCGGGCGTCAAGGGAGTCCTGCAGGCCGGCTCCCTCGAGCTGGACCGCCTCAAGCGAAGCGTGCGTCGGGGCGACCGCACTATCCCGCTCGCGCCCCGCCAGTTCCGGTTGCTCGAGTACCTGATGCTCCATGCCGGCCGCGCGGTCAGCCGCTCCGAGTTGCTCCGGGAGGTCTGGAACCTGACGTTCGATCCCGAATCCAACCTCGTCGACGCTCACATTTCCACCCTCCGAAGCGCCCTCGAGCGCGCCGGTGAGCCGCGGCTGATCCACACGGTGCGCGGCGTGGGGTATACGCTCCGGTCCGATCCGGGCTGAAATGCGGTCGTTCCGGTCC
>JAXIPC010000073.1:0-8794 GCA_045403135.1 Gemmatimonadales bacterium
GGGCAGGCGCAGCGCGACTTCGCCGAGCGCCATCTTTACCGCCACCTGCGAGCTCGAGGTCCACGACCCGCCAAAGTCGAGCGTCACCCGACCTACCCCCCCCACGAAGGTGATGCGGTCGCATCGGCTGTTGCCCCGGCCGAGCACCGAGAGCTCCGCCGCGCCGGCGGTGAGCGTGGCCGCGCGGCAGCGCGCGGCGTTCGGCTGCGAGAAGCGCACGGTGGCGCGGCTGGCGCCCGCCTCGAGCCTGAAGTCGGTCAGGCGGAGCCCGCCCAGCTCGAGGTCGCCGTCGACCGCGCCGAGGGTCACGGCGAGTGCCAGGTTGCTCCTGGGCGAGAAGGTCACCGATGCGGTCTGGCGGAGCTGGCTCCCGGACACGACCCGAAGACCGCCCTCGCCCGACGCACGGAGCCCGAGCTCGACGGCGCCGACAGCCGCGTCGAACGCGCTCATCGGCACGTAGCGCTCACCGTCGTAGAGCACGTCCATGCGGTAGAGCTCGTTCGGGCGGCCGGCGGCGAGGCGCAATGCCCCAGCGGCATAGCTCAGCCGGGCGTCCAGCCGGGTCTCGCCGTGCCACTGGCGGTAGGTGCTGAAGGGGCGCATCGACTGCGCGGAGGCGGCGGACGCTCCGAGGGTGAGCGCCAGCAGGGAGAGCAGCACTGGGCGCATCAGAGGCCCCGCGTGGGCGTCCGTGAGCCGGGGCGCTTGGCGGCGGTCACGCCGTACTGCGGGGTGGCCCAGAGATATTCGTCGGTGAGCGCCTCGGGCGGCAGGAGCCGTCCGGCGAAGTTCTCGCGGATCCCTGCTCGGCTCAGGAGCGCCGCGCCGAACCCGGCGGTGGCGAGCAGCCAGGTCACCAGGATGGCCGCGCCGCGGATCAGGTCGCCGGCCACCGGCACCCACCCGAAGACCGACCACGCCGCCCAGAACGCCGCCAGCGCGCCCAGTCCCACGAGGAGGTATCGATAGCTGTTGGGCGAGCCGATCATGGCGCCGAGGGCGAGCCGCCGGCGCGTGTACGTCTCGCCCATCGCGTGTGCCACGGCGAGGTATCCGCCGACCGCGCCGACGATCACCAGCAGCGCGTAGACCACCACCGCGAACGGCAGCAGGACGATGCCCACCACGCTGAGGATCAGGCCCACGACCAGCATGCCGAACGTGGGGAGCAGCAGCAGCTGGCCCAGGAGGCCGGTGGCGAACGCGCGCCCGAACGAGTGCGACACGGTGTCGGACACCACCTCGAGATTCGGCCGGCCGAACATCACCAGGCCGAAGCCGAGCGCGCCGAGCGTGAGGAAGACGCCCACCACGCCCGCCATCCGCCGGAACACGGTCTCGACCGCGGTCGGCGCCGGCGCGGCCCGCTCGGGCAGCGGGGTGTCCAGCACGGAGGAGGTGCGGAACGTCCGGACCTCGCCGCCGATCTCACCGCCATCGTCGCGCACCACGCCACCCAGGGTCAGGATGTCGCCCGAGACGACACCGCCCGGGTGGATCACCACGTCACCGTCGACGGTGACGAGGTTGCCGAGCAGCTTGCCGTAGATGTCGGCCGTGCCCTGCACCACCAGCAGGTGGCCGGGCACGGTCTCGTTGGAGCCGATGCTGAAGTCGCCCATGCGGGCGGCGCCGCTGGTCACGGTGATGCGGACGCCGTCGTCCCGCCGGCGGAGCGCCTCCCGCAGGCGCGACTCGATGGCAGTGGACTGGCTCAGGTCGTCGAGCGCGACCGCGGGCTCGTCCTTCGCGCCGGGAGGAATGGCCTGCGGCGGGGGATGGGGCGTCTGCAGGTCGTCGCCGTTGCCCGGTCGGGTGGCGACGTCGGCGACGAGCGACCAGAAGCCATGGACCAGCTCCACCGTGCGGGAACCGGTCGGATCGGTGAGGGTACCGGCGAAGGCGGCACGTGGGGCGAGGACCGCCAGCAGTGCCACCGCCCGAAGCAGCCGGCTAAGCGCTCGCATGGGCCACCTGCTGCGCGGGCAGCGCCAGGAGGCGGCGAAGCGCCAGGACGCCGCCGAGGTAGGCGGTGAGCGCGAGCGCGGAGGCGAGCCCGAGACGGCCCGGATGCGCCGCCAGGGCCTTGAGCCCGGCGAACCAGGGCTGCTCCATGAAGTTCGAAGCCACCCCGCGCACGCCAAGCCACGCGACCTGGCCGGCCTGTGACGTGAGCCAGCCGCCGAGCGCCGCGAGGGTGTCCTGATGGCCCAGCGTCCAGACCACGCTCCCCGCCATCGAGCCAGCCACCAGCACCAGCAACGACGCGGCCAGCGCCATCGAGCGGCGGGTGGCGAAGATCCGGTTCCGGAGCGAGGCGAGCGTGGGCACGGCGAGGGGCTGGGGGATCGAGACCCGGGCCATCACCCGCTCGGCGAACCCCGGTGAGGGACTCATGAGCGGCAGCGTGCCGAGGAGGTCGACGATCTCGCGCTCGGTCTCCGCGCGCTCCCGGCAGACGAGGCACTGGGCGAGATGGTCCTCCGACGCCGGTGCGAGCGCACCGGTGAGCCACGCGTCGAAGTCGTCCGGCGTGAGGTGGGGCCCGGAAACAGGGGTCATAAGTGGACCCTCCTACGGTGAGGGAGCGGGGGAGGTTTCATTCTTCCTTGAGGTGGGCCAGGGCCTGCCGTAGCTCGTTCCGGGCCCGATGGATGTAGGTCTTCACGGTGCCCAGCGGGAGGTCGAGCATCGCCGCGATCTCCTCGTACGCGCGCCCATCCACGTGGCGGAGCAGGATGCACGAGCGGTACTCCGGCCGGAGCCTTCCGATCGCGATCTCGATGGCGCCACCCAGCTCCTTCGCCTCGACCGTGTCGAGCGGCGACTCCTGCCGCGCGCCGATCTGGAGCGCGGTGGCCTGTATGGCCTCGGGCGTCTCGGCGTGCGGCGAGCCGTCGAGCGAGAGCGTGTCGAGCTCGCGCCGGCGCAGGTGATCGATCGCCGCGTTGTTGGCGATCTTGAAGATCCAGGAGGAGAACTTGAACTCGGGGCGATAGGACTCGATCGCGTTGAGCGCCTTGATGAACGTCTCCTGCGACAGGTCCTCCGCCAGCTCGCGGTCCCGCACCATGCGGAACAGCAGGGCGAAGATCGGCCGCTCGTAGCGGCGGATCAGCTCGCGGTAGGCCGCCTCGCGGCCCGCGCGGGCCATGAGGACGACCTCCTGGTCGCTGAGCCGGACCCACTCGGGGGTGTCAGCCACCCGGCCGCCGCCTTGCCAACGGTCTCGCCGCCGGACTACATTGAGCGCCTATGTTAGCCTCGGATCGTGAGTTACCGGTCTCGGGCGGGCCCGAGAAACGGGCCTACGTCCGGGACGTCTTCACCGCCATCGCGCCCACCTACGATCGCCTCAACCGCATCATCAGCCTGCGCTTCGATCAGCGCTGGCGGCGATACGCGGTCGGACGGCTGGGGTGGGAGCGGAGACCGGACGGAATCTACCTCGACCTCTGCGCCGGCACGCTCGACTTCGCGGCCACCCTCGCGCGGCGGCCGGGATTCCGGGGGCGGATCGTCGCCGCCGACTTCGTGCCGGCGATGCTCCGGCTCGGGCGCGGCAAGGCCGCGGGCCTGGCGCCGGTCACGGCCGATGCGCTCGAGCTGCCGTTCCCGGATGCCTCGTTCGATGGCGCGATGGTCGGTTGGGGCGTGCGGAACCTGGTGGATCTCGACGCGGGGCTCGCCGAGGCGGCGCGTGTGCTCCGTCCCGGCGGCCGCCTGGTGATCCTGGAAATGACCTTGCCCCCTCAGCCGGGGCTCCGCCGGGTGTACGAGTTCTACTTGCGGCGCGTGTTGCCGTGGATCGGCCGGCGGATCTCGAAACATACGACCGCCTATACGTGGTTACCAGCATCCACGTTCGCGTTCCCGAGCCCGCGTGAGCTGGCGCGGCGGCTCGCGGCCCAGGGATTCGACGAGGTGTCCTACCGCCTGTTCATGGGCGGCGTGTGCGCGCTGCACGTGGGGACGCGCGTCGGCGGAATACAGCCACCGCTGAGTCATCCTGAGCGGAGCGAAGGATCGGCCGGCTCATGGGAGTGAGGCTCGATGTCCGGTTCCGCTCGGGGCTCAGTCGTACCACCGACCCGATCCGTCGCTTCGCTCAGGATGACGACCCTGCCCTGAACGGCTGACCGACTGGAGCCCCATGGCCCTCGACAACCTCCGCGAGTTCATCCAGGCCATCGACCGCCTCGGCGAGCTCGTGCGCGTCACCCACCCGGTGCACGCGCGCCTCGAGGTCGCCGAGATCGCCGACCGCTGCATGAAGAGTCCCGGCGGAGGTCCCGCGCTCCTGTTCGAGCACGTGCTGCTCGCCGGCGGCGCCCGGAGCCCGCAGCCGGTGGCCATCAACCTGTTCGGGTCGATGCGCCGGATGTGCCTGGCGCTCGGCGTCGACGACCTCGACAGCATCGGCGGCCGCATCTCGGAGCTGCTCAACCTCAAGGTGCCCGAGGGGCTCTTCGGCAAGCTCGCCATGCTGCCCAAGCTCGCGGAGATCGGCAAGTTCCCGCCGCGCGTGAAGGGCGGACGCCCGCCGTGCCAGGAGGTCATTCTCCGCGGCGCCGCCGTCGACCTCGAGCAGGTCCCCTTCCTCACCACCTGGCCCGGCGACGGCGGCCGCTACATCACGCTCCCGATGGTCATTACGACCGACCCCACGCGCGGGATCCGGAACGTCGGCATGTACCGGGTCCAGGTGCTCGGCCGCGACACGCTCGCGATGCACTGGCAGCGCCACAAGGTCGGCGCCGCCCACTGGCGCGAGATGGCGGAGAAGGGCGAGCGCATGCCCGTCGTCATCGCCCTCGGCGGCGATCCCGCGAGCATCTACTCCGGCTCGGCCCCGCTCCCGCCCACGATCGACGAGTTCATCTTCGCCGGCTTTCTGCGGGGCGAGCCCGTCGAGCTGGCCCGGGCCGTCACCTGCGACCTCGAGGTCCCCGCCGAAGCCGAGCTCGTGCTCGAGGGCTACATCGACCCCGCCGAGCCGCTGGTGCTCGAGGGGCCGTTCGGCGACCACACCGGGTACTACTCGCTCGCCGACTACTACCCGCTGGTGCACGTCACCGCCATCACCGCGCGCCGCGATCCGATCTATCCGGCCACCCTGGTCGGGCCGCCGCCGATGGAGGACTACTATCTGGGACACGCGACCGAGCGGATCTTTCTCCCGCTCCTCAAGCTGACCGTGCCCGAGATCGTCGACTATCACATGCCGGCCGCCGGCATCTTCCACAACCTGGTGTTCGTCTCCATCGACAAGCAGTATCCCGGGCAGGCGTACAAGGTGATGAACGCCCTCTGGGGCCAGGGGCTCATGTCGCTGGCAAAGGTGCTCAACATCGTCGACAAGCACGTCAACGTCCGCAATCCGGACGAGGCGTGGTGGATCGCGCTCAACAACATCGACCCCGAGCGTGACGTCCGCTTCACGATGGGCCCGATGGATGTGCTCGACCACGCGAGCCGGGCATTCACCTACGGCAGCAAGATGGGGATCGACGCCACGAAGAAGTGGAAGGAGGAGGGCTTCACCCGCGAGTGGCCGGACCTCATCACCATGGACGCGGAGACCAAGCGCCGGGTGGACGAGATGTGGCCGCAGCTGGGCATCCGCCTGTGACCTCCCCCGCGCGCGAGGGCCAGACGTTCGCCGGCGAGTCGCTCCTCGTCCGGTACGTCAATTTCGTCAAGCTGCCGCACACGCTCTTCGCGCTCCCCTTCGCGCTGCTCGGGGTGCTGGCCGCCTCGCGGGTGGCGCCGGTGACGCCTCGCACCGTCGTGCTCGTGGTCCTGGCGTTCTCCGCCGCGCGCTGGGCGGCGATGGGGTTCAATCGCGTCGCCGACCTGCGGTTCGACGCGCGGAACCCGCGCACCCGGAACCGCGAGCTCCCGCGCGGCGCGCTCACGACCGCGCAGGCCTGGATCTCGATCGTCGTGGCCGCGGCGCTCTTCGTCGTCGCCGCCGGCCTGCTCAACCCGCTCTGCCTGCGCCTCAGCCCCGTGGCGCTCGGGTGGGTGCTGACCTACAGCCTCGCGAAGCGGTTCACCTGGTGGCCGCACCTCTGGCTCGGCATGAGCCTCGCCATCGCGCCGGTCGGGGGCTACCTGGCGGTGATGGGGCGCTGGAGCGACCCCGCCTGGCTGCTGCTCGCGGTGTCGCTGGCGGTGGCCACGTGGGTCGCCGGGTTCGACATCTTCTACGCTCTGCCCGACGCCGGCTTCGACCGGGAGCAGGGGCTCCGGAGCGCCGTCGTCCGGCTGGGCGAGCGGCGCGCCATCCTGCTCGCCAAGCTGCTGCACGGCGTCACGATTCCGGCACTCGCGCTGTTCGGGTGGGGCGCGGGCTTCGGGGCGTGGTATTACGCCGGGCTGGTGGTGGCTGCAGGAATCCTGGCCTACGAGCATCAGCTCGTGCGCCCCGGAGACCTCTCGCGGCTCGACGCCGCGTTCTTCACCATGAACGGCGTCATGAGCGTCACGGTGTTCGCCTTCGCGCTGATCGATCGGCTCGTGCGATGAAGCCGCGGCCCGGCCCCCGGCCTCCGGGGAAGCGCCGCGCGACCGAGGAGCCGCCCAAGTCACCACGGCGGCCGCCCCCACCGCCGGCACCCCGGCATCCCGTTCGCTCTCCAACCCCCAATCGGAGGGGACGGTGACGCGTTATCCCGTGGTCGTGGCGCTCACCGGCGCCTCGGGAGCGCCCTACGGGGTGCGTCTGCTCGACGTGCTGGCGCGGAACCACGTCCCGGTCTGGCTCGTCGCCTCCAGCCACGGCATGCGGCTCCTGCACGACGAGTGCGGCATCGATACGCTGGACGCGCTGCGCGAGGCCACGGGTGGGGACTGGCGCTCGGTCACGAGCTTTCCGGACGGCGACCGCGGCGCGCTGCCGGCCTCGGGCTCGCAGCGGACGCACGGCATGGCGATCTGCCCGTGCTCGATGGGGACCGTCGCGGCCATCGCCGGCGGCACCAGCCGGTCGCTCGTCGAGCGCGCCGCGGATGTGACCCTCAAGGAGCGGCGGAAGCTCGTCCTGGTGCCCCGCGAGACGCCGCTCTCCCTGGTCCACCTGCGGAACCTGGTGACGGTCACCGAGGCCGGGGCCGTCGTGATTCCGGCCGCGCCCGGCTTCTACCACCGGCCTTCGACCGTCACCGAGCTGGTGGATTTCATCGTGCAGCGCGTGCTCGACCAGCTGGATCTCGACATCGAGATCACCCGGCGCTGGACGGGAGACGATGCCTGATGGCGCGCATCGGCGTCATCGCGGACACGCACGGACTGCTCCGCCCCGAGGTGTTCGAGGTGTTCCGCGAGGTCGACCACATCCTGCATGCGGGCGACGTCGGCTCGGCGTCGCTGCTCGAGGAGCTCGAGACCATCGCGCCGGTCACCGCGGTCTACGGCAATACCGACGGCTGGGAGGTCCGGGGCCGGCTCCCGGATGTCGCCACGGTCGAGCTCGACGGCTTCACCATCGTCGTCACCCACGGTGACCAGCTCGGCAGCCCGACGCCCGAGGGGCTGCAGGCCGCGTTTCCCGACGCCGAGATCATCGTCTACGGCCACACCCACCGCCCGCTCCTCACCCTGGTCGACGTCGTCGTGACCGTGATGAACCCCGGCGGCGCCGGGCCGCGGCGCTTCGACCTGCCGGCCTCCGTGGGCATCCTGGAGCTCGAGCCGGGCATCCCGCCGCGCGGCCGCCTGGTCCCGCTGACACCGCTGGACGCGGACTAGCCGCTGCTCGCCTCCATCGCCTCACTGCTGCTCCTGCTCCAGGGCGTACCCTCGGCCCCGCCGCCATCCGATACGCTCCGGCTCCGCGCCATCGCGCGGCCTCCGGCTGCGGACGGGCGCATCGACAGCGCCGCCTGGGGTCCGCCCCAGCTGCGCATCGCCACGGCGCAGGGCCAGGCCTCGGTCTGGCTGCTTCGGGCCGCGGACACGGCGTTCGTGGCGGTCGCCGTGCCGGACCGCTCGCGTTCCTGGGCGGATGGCGTGGCGGTGTGCTTCGATGTCGCGGGCGATCGGGCCGCAGCCCCGGCGCACGACGACTTCCAGTGGTCGCTGCAGCGGGTGCTCGACAGCAGCGTGGTCTATCGCGGCCGCGCCGGACGATGGGAGCCGCCGCTCGACGATCCGGACTGGCGGCTCGGTGCGGCGCGAGCGGGAGGCGGTTGGGAGGTGAGTGGGGCGGACGACGGGACGGTGTGGTCGCTGGTGCTGCGCCTCGACCCGGCCTGGCTCGACGGCGAGCAGGGCCGTCGGCCGGGCATCGGGTTCCGGATTCACGACGACGATCCCAACGGCTGGTACAGCTGGCCCGCGGTCACCACGCCCGCCGGGCCCAAGCTCCTCGAGCGCACGCCGGCGCTGTGGGTGCCGCTGGAGTGAGTCGGGCCGGCTGGCGACAGCGGGTTACGCCCCCCTCTTATCTCTTGAACCGCGCCGCCTCTTCCGAGCCGCCGGTAACGTCGCCAGCGCTGTAAGAATGCGCCCCGGCCCCGGCGAGGTGGCCGCCGGCGACAATCAAGTACTCCTCGCGAATGGGACGCCCCTCGAACCAGCATTCCAGAATCTCGCGCACCCCGGCCGCGTAGCGCGCCTGGGCTGACAAGCTCGTACCGGACACATGCGGTGTCATCCCGTGGTGCGGCATGGTCCGCCAGGGGTGATCCTTCGGGGCCGGCTGCGGAAACCAGACGTCGCCCGCGTACCCGGCGAGCTGCCCGCTCTCGAGCGCCCGCACGACCGCATCGCGGTCGCAAATCTTGCC
>JAXIPC010000111.1:0-8042 GCA_045403135.1 Gemmatimonadales bacterium
GACGAGCAGCGCGAGCACCTTGGCCACGGTCGACAGGTTTGCCACGGCCGCGCTCCAAGCGACGGAGCGCATGTTCGTCGCGACCAGGACCACGAGGAGGGCGGCCGCGAGAAGGCGCTGCTCCCCATCGCTGAGCGGAACGAAGGTGGCGGCGTACGCCGCGAAGATCAAACTGACCGCGGCAAGCGCGGCGGGGCCCGTGACGATGAGCTTGATCCAGCCGAAGAGGAAGGCGACGAGGGGACCGTAGGCCTCGCGCAGGAAGACGTACGCGCCTCCCGGGTGGGGGTAGGTCGCGGACAACTCCGCCAGCGTCAGCGTCCCGCAAAGCGTCACCACGGCGCCGAGCACCCAGACCAGCGCCGCGGCTCCGACCGAGCCGACCTGTGCCACCACCAGGCTGGGCACCCGGAAGATGCCGCTGCCGATGATGATCCCAACCAGCACGCTGGCGGTGCTGAAAGTGTCCAGGCGGCGGGGAAGTCGATCGACGGGGCCAGTCAAGCCGCGCCGTGACTCAGCGGTCACGGCTGGATCGCCCCGGATTCCCTACCACGTGCCGGCGGAGCGAAGCCCAGGGTGACCGATTCCACCTCCACACCGTACCCGCCCGGCGCTACCCTGATGCCCTGCTCCCGCCGCAGGGAGATCTGCAGCCGCTCGATCCGCTCGAGCCGCGGACGGTCTCCGGCGCCGCCGCGGCCCGTCGCGGGACCGACCCAGTAGCTCCACTCGCCGGGGAATCCTTGCGGCAGCAGCACGCCACGGCCGACGCTGAAGGCCGAGAGCGGGAGCGACCGCTCGCTCCAGGTGCTGTCCACCGGAAGGGCCGCGGTCCAGCTGGTGCCGTCGTCTTCCATCAGGGAGACGTGCACGATCTGGCGAGGTCCGAGCCCGCGGAGCCGGAGGTGCAGCGCCTCCGCGCCGGTGATGGTCTCCCGCCTCGAGCCGATCCGGTCCTTGATCACCAGCGACGCAGTGTAGTCCGCCGGGCTCCAGCCGCTAGTGTCTACCGGAAGCTCGAGGTGAAAGATCGGCTGGCCGGTGACCCCGGACATTCCCAAACGGAAGAGTCCGCGGCGTCCGGCGTCGCCGATCCGGGTGAAGGCCAGCCGCGCCGCGTCGGAACGCGGAGAAAACAGAGTCAGTGGAGTGCGCGGACCAACTACGTCCAGCTTCCAGGTCTCCCGGCCGTGCCAGTCCCAGTCCCAGGGCTTCCGGGGCAACGCACCGGGAAAGGTCAGCCCGGAGCCTCCACGAAACACGGTGATCACGAATTCGTTGGGCCCTTCCCGGAGCGTCCCCGCCCGGACGGCCGCGGCATACCGGTAACCGCCGGCGGGGCGCATCCAGAAGCGCTGGTACGAACCGCCGGCCGCGGGCTGCACGAAGAGCAGGACCGAGTCGGGCGGAGACTGGTCGACCACGCGGGCCAGGAGCTCCCCGTCACGCCCCGCCAGCAACTCCGGCGCGGACAGGAACTGCACCGTGAGCGGCAGGGAATCGGGCGGGGGCGGGTGGTATTCAGAGAAGCGTACCGCTCCGATGGAGGCCGGGAGCGTTGCCACGTCCACCGGCGCGGCGGCACTCAGCACGTAGACACCAGGCGTGACCGTGAAGCGGCCTGCTTCGGCCTGCTCGCGTTTCGGGTTGCCCGCGGTGATTGGCTGCACGGTGAAGGTGCTGCCCAGGTCCGGAAGCGCTACGGTCATGGGCCAGGCTCGGCTGATCGCGCGGGTTACGATCTTGCCCGGGCTGGGCGGCTCGAATGGATCGCGGACCGGCACGGCGTCGGGGTAGACCTCGAGGCGCCAGAGGCCGGGTCGCACCTTGTCGAGGAAGTAGATGCCTTCCCCTTCGTAGGCGATCATCGGAGACGAGCCATACCCGGCGATTCGGCGCAGGGCTCCGAGGTCCGGGGGCCGGGCTTCGGTCGAACCGGCGTAGAGGAACGCGTCGCTCGCGACCAGCTCGCCCAGGTCGCCATCATAGGAGACGCGGAAGTCGCCGAAGCGGGTGTTCTCCGGATATGCGCCGTAGGAGTGCATCCGGGGCAAGCGGTGCATTGCCTCGGCCGCGATGATGGCGCTCATGGTCTTGCGCGGCGTGTATGCGAGGCTCAGGTAGTGGGTCTGCCAGCCCAGGTTGCGCGACGCGGTCCCCTGCATGTCGTAGGCGAACATGAGCGCGACTTGCCCGCCCACGGCGCGCATCGTCCGCGCCATGGCCGGATACATGGTGCCGGTGCGCAGATCGGGGCTGTCGAACTCGTAGACGATGCGCGGCATGCGGGCCAGCTCCGGGCGCAGCATGTCGGGAAAAGCGTCCGTGGTGCGGAGGTAGTTGCCTTGCAGCTCATGGCCGGAGTTGAGGCCGGTGGGGTACCAGCCGAACGTTACGCCTTGGGCCCGGGAGCGCCGGATCGACTCGCCGATTCTGAAGTCCTGACTCACATTGTAGAACACCAGCTTGGTGCAGCCGGTGCCGCGGACCGCATCGGTGAGGGCGTTGATGTAGCGGATCGAGCCCGGAATATCCTCGGGGTGGTGCCACGGCTCGTTCACCAGCTCGATGAAGAGGATCGAGGGTTCGTCCTTGAGAGCCACGCCGGTGTACGGGTTCACATGATTCAGGATCTGGCGCAGGTAGTTCACCTGCGCCGCGATGGCGGCCGAATCGGTGCCCATGCGACCTTTGCCGAAACGCCGGCCGAACCCCGGCGCCGTGGTATCCGAGAGCGCATCGGGCCAGTTGGAGCCGTAGAGCTGGATGGGGCTGAACAGCATGTAAATCCCGCGCTCCTTGGCGCGGGCGATCAGGTAGTCCTGCAGGTCCAGATGGTCGTTGGCAAGCAGGTTGCCGGCGGCGTCGGAGGCTTCCCAGTCGCCCCAGAAGGTCAGCCGCAAACCGTCCCAGCCCATCCGGGCGAACTGCGCCATGTCCTCGTCGATCATCTTCTTGCGATCGGCATTGAGGTAACCGGCCGCGCGATAATCCGACGCGGTGGGCAGCACGTAGTTCGCGCCGAAGAGGGTGACCTCCTGGCGGTTGTCCCGCCAGCGCACCACGCCGTCGCGGTCGAGGTAGACGGCGCGGTTGGCCTGGGCGCCGAGCGAGGCAGGGATCAGAAAGGCGAGGCAGAGCAGGCTACGCATGGGATTCCTCACCGCGCCGGTGGGATCGCGTTGGACGGAGTACCGCGCACCACGTGCACGGTGACGGCGGCCGCACGCAGGCCGTCCGCGCCGGCGGTCAGCACGAGGGCACCCGGTTGCGACGCGCGCAGAATCGCCAGCCCGCGACCATTGAACGCGCGCCGGCGGTCGGGGCGATAGGGGTCCAGGTCACGCAGATTCGCATTGTCGAGCATCACGGTGCCGCCACCGGTCAGCGTGAAGCGGACCAGGTGGTCGGCGTCGGGGACGACCGTGCCCGCCGAGTCGACGATCTCGATGCTCACGTGCGCCACGTCTCCCTGGGCGGTCGTGATCGTGTCGCGGTCCACCGAGAACCGGATGGCTGCTGGAGGGCCCGCGCTCCGCACCTCCGCCTGGCAGGCCACCGTGCCGTCCCGGCGCTTGCCAACCGCCCGGAGCACCCCGGGCTGGTAGGGCACGTCCCAGCTCAGGTGCAGGTCGCCGGTCGTGGCATTGACCCGGGGCAGCGCGTAGGTGTTCCAGCCCCCGGAGGTGCCCTGCGCGGGAAACTCAAAGCGCTTTTCCCCCAGCGAACGGTCGTTGAGGAACAACTCCACGATGTTGCAATTGGTGTAGGCCAGCACCGGGATCACCTGGCCCTCACGACCGGGCCAGTTCCAGTGCGGGAAAAGGTGAAGCACCGACCGGTCGGTCCACAGGCTCTGGTACAGATAGTACGCGTCCTTGGGATTGCCGGTGATATCCATGGCGCCGGAGGCGAACCCCTTGTAGGGCCAGGTGCTCTCTCCCAGGTAGTCGATCCCGGTCCACATGAAGTTCCCGGCGAAGTAGTCGCGCAGCTCCACCCACTTCCAGAGCCGCTCCGCCTGGAGCATTCCGGAGGTGTAGTTGGGCCGCACCACCGCCGGGTCGCTGCCCAGCGAGTACTGCTCGTCGAAGCTCTGAAAAATGGAGCCGCTCTCGGTGCCGATCATCTTCCAGTCCGGATGGTCGTGCCGGTCCTGCTCGGCAAACAGCTCCCGGCGCTCGTGCCAGCGGTCCACGTAGTTGTAGCCCACGATGTCCAGGGCGTTGAGGAACGCGAGCGTGGTGGGACGGCCGTCGGCCACGATGTTGTCGTTGCCGGTGGTGACCGGCCGAGTCGGGTCCTCGCGGTGGAAGATGTCGAGGAGCCGGCGCAACACCTGGACGCCGTCCGGCGTGGTCTGCTCACCGATCTCGTTGCCGGCGCTCCAGAAGACGACGGAGGGGTGGTTGCGGTCCCGGTGGATGAAGTCGGTGACGTCCCGCTCGGACCACTCGGCGAAGTACTTGTGATAGCCCTCAGGCACCTTCCCGAGGGTCCATTCGTCGAAGGCCTCGTTCATGACCAGGAAACCCAGGCGATCGCAGAGATCGAGAAACTCGGGCGCCGGCGGGTTGTGCGAGGTGCGGATGGCGTTCGCGCCCATGGCCTTGAGGATCTCGAGCCGCCGCTCCCAGACCCGCTCCGGCACGGCCGCGCCGAGTCCTCCGGCGTCGTGGTGCAGGTTGACGCCCCGCATCTTGACCCGGCGGCCGTTCAGCAGGAAGCCCTTGTCCTTGTTGTAGGCGATGGTGCGGATGCCGAACGGGGTGGTGATCACGTCGGCGGTGGCAAGCCGAAGATAGACCTCGGAACGGAGGGCATGCAGGTTGGGGGAGATGACCGACCAGAGCCGGGGCGACGCGAGCTCCATTCGCTGCTGGATCGTCACGGTTTGCCCGGCGGGGATGGAGAATCCCCTTTCGGCCCTTGCGATTTCCCGGCCTGCGCTGTCCAGCACCACGGAGCGGAGCATTCCCAGGCGGGCACTCTCATAGTGGTTCTCGATCCGGGTGTTGACCACGATCTCGGCGCCGGCGGAGTCCGCTCGCGGGGTCGTCACGAAGGTACCCCAGTGACCCACGTGCAACGGATTCACCAGGGTCAGCCAGACGTGGCGATAGATCCCGCTGCCGGTGTACCAGCGGGAGTTGGGTTGCTTGGAGTTGTCGACCCGCACGGCGACCAGGTTCACGCCCGGGACGAGGTGCCGGGTGATGTCATAGGAAAAGCTGCTGTAGCCGTAGGGCCGCCGACCGAGGTGGACGCCGTTGATCCAGACATCGCTATTCATGTGGACGCCATCGAACTCCAGCCAGGCGCGCTGACCTCGCGTGCCTGCGGGTAGGCGAAACGCCTTGCGGTACCAGCCGATCCCGGTGGGGAAGTAGCCGCCACGCCCGCCGGCGGGCGCGTCTTCACGCGGCGTCCCCTCGATGCTCCAGTCGTGGGGCAGATCCAGGCGGCGCCAGGTGCGGTCGTCGAACCCCGGCCGCTCGGCACCGGTCGTATCTCCCGGGGTAAAGCGCCAGCCGGGGTCCATGGACAGCCGTTGCCGCTGGGCGCCCACGGGTGCGGCCGCCGTCAGAATGGCGAGCCAGATCCCTGGTACGAAGGCTCTTTGCTTCAAGTACATTTGCCCTCCATGCGACATCGTCTCTTCGCGGCCCTTGCCTGCCTCTGGCTGACGACAGCGCCCGCAGGGGTCGCCCGGCCGGTGCCGACCCAGGCGCCGGACACGACCTGGGTATCCCGCAGCGCAATCTACGAGGTATTCGTCCGGGACTTCTCGGCCACGGGCGACCTTCAGGGCGTGACCCGCGGCCTGTACCGCATCCAGGCTGCCGGGGCGAACGTCGTCTGGCTGATGCCGATCTACCCGGTCGGGGTCCTGAACCGGAAGGAACCCCTCGGGTCTCCGTACTCGGTTCGCGATTACCGGGCGATCAATCCGGACTTCGGGACCGCAGCGGATTTCCAGGCACTGGTTCAGGCGCTCCATTCCCGCGGGATGAAGCTGATCCTGGACTGGGTTCCCAATCATACCGCCTGGGACCACGTCTGGGTGCGGGAGCACCCCGATTTCTATGTGCGCGACGAGCGCGGCGGCCTGACGGTTCCGCGGGACGACAAGGGCAAGCTGACCGACTGGACCGACGTGGCCCAGCTCGACTACAGGAATCTCGCGCTGCGGCGGGAGATGATCGCCGCCATGCGCTATTGGCTCGACGAGTTCGGGATCGACGGTTTCCGGGTCGACGTCGCCGGGTTCGTTCCGGACGAATTCTGGCGCGAAGCCGTGCCGGAGCTGCGCGCGGCGGTCCCGCGGCCGATCCTCCTGCTCGCAGAGTGGGGCGATCTCAAGATGCACCGGTTCGGCTATGACCTCACCTACGCCTGGGACTCGTACAGCCGGCTCAAGGCCGTGTGGCGGGGCGCGCCGGCCGACACGGTGGTCCGGAGCGAGCTGGCGGACCTCGCGGCGATGGCTCCGGGCGGCATGCGGCTGCGCTTTGCCACCAACCACGATGAGACGGCCTGGGACAAGCCGCCGGTGACGCTCTTCGAGGGCGCCAGGGGTGCCCGGGCAGCCTTCGTCGCCATGGCCCTGTTGCCGGGCCGGCCGCTGCTCTACAACGGGCAGGAGATCGAGAGCCCGCAGGTTCTCCGGCTCTTCTACAAGGATCCGGTCGTGTGGAACCGGCCCGGCGCGGAGCAGGCCCGGGCGTTCTACCGGCGGGTCATGCAGCTGGCGCGCACCGATTCGGCGTTCGTTACGGGGACTTTCCGCCAGGCCGAAACCAGCGCCCCGGCCGATGTGATCGCGTATTTCCGGGGTGACGCGCTCGTGCTGGTGAATCCTCGGCCCCGCGCGCTGCGCGTCAGCGTCACCAGCTTTGCCGTGGACCGCGCCCGCGACCTGCTGTCGGGCCGGGTTCAGCGCGGCGACACGGTCACCCTGCTGCCGCACGGCGCCCTCGTGCTCACACGACGGCCGTAAAAGAAGGGGACGCGGATTTCGCGGAGACAGCGGACTAGCGCGGAGGGCTCCTCGTCCACACCACTCGCTTGAACTCGGCCCGCTCTCCGAAGCTGAGTAGCAGTCCCACTTGGAGTTGGGAGGCCCTGAGGTAATTCAGGAGTTGTGCGGTGTGTTGCGGGATGATGCATCGTCCAGCCTTGATCTCCACGACAATTCGTGACTCGACTACCATGTCCGCCCGGTAGCGTCCGATGGATTGACCGTGGAATACGATTTCGAACGGAACCTCCCTGTCCACCCTGAGCCCCGCACGCAGCAGCAATACCGTCAACGCATTGGCGTATGCGGCCTCCAAGAAGCCGGATCCCAATTCCGAATACACTGAATAAAAAGCACCTAGAATTGCCCCAGAAGTATCACCGTAGAGCAAGCTGCTTCTACGATGTAGCTCCGCACCATCCGCTCCCTCCGCGTCTTCCGCGTCTGCTTTTTCAAACTCCAGGCTATCTGGATCCATCCTGAAGCTTCAAGGAATCTCGATCCAGCCCCACGACCTTTCCACCGCGGGGCAGCTCAATCCAGCGCGACCCCCCGCGGACGACAAAAACAGACGCGGAGCGTGCGGAGAGAGCGGATTGGCACGGAGTGTTCTTCGTTCAAGTCTCTACCGACGAATGAGCTCGAGCACCAGACTCTCCCTGGGGCCCAGAGCGCCGGGAACCGGCACGTAGCCCTGCAGCTTTCCTTCCGGCCCCACCTCGAGCACAGCCCCATTCGGACCGCCGAGCAGGCTTCGCGGCTCGTATCGGCCGGGCGGAAGCACGCTCTCGGAAGTGCTGATCGACACGCCGGTGACCGCCGCGGCGCCCAGGTTGGCCACCACGAGCACGGCCCCGTCGCCGGCGCGGCGGATGTAGGCGGTGACCGCGGAGTTGTTTGCCTGGAGCGGCTCTAGCCGCCCCGTCGCCAGGGCCTGGTTCGCCCCACGCAGGTGGATCAGCCTGCGATAGAGATTCAGCAGCGATCCGGGGTCGGCCTGCTGGGCCTCTACGGTGAT
>JAXIPC010000125.1:0-21927 GCA_045403135.1 Gemmatimonadales bacterium
GGTGGCCGGGTTCGATAAGGCTGACTATCCGCTGCATCAGGCGGCGCTAGCCGAGTGGGAAGGGTTTCTGTTCGTGAATATCGCGACGGAGCCGGTCTCCTTCGAGCAGAGCCACGCGCCCCTGCTCGGCCGCTTTGCGCGATTCGGGCTGCCCGGGCTCAAGGTGGGGCACCGAGTTTCGTACGACGTGCCCGCGAACTGGAAGCTGATTTTCCAGAACTACAACGAGTGCCTCCACTGCCCGGTGATCCACCCGGAGCTGTCGGCCCGCATGCCGTATCAAAGCGGGGCCAACGACCTCACCGAGGGCCCCTTCCTGGGCGGCTACATGGTCATCTCGGAACCGGCGGTGAGCGTGACGATGACCGGTGGAGCGGTAGGGGTGCCGATTGCGGACCTCTCAGACGATGACCGACGGCGGGCGTTCTACTACTCGTTCCAGCCCAACATGATGCTCAGCATCCAGCCGGACTACGTGAACTATTACACGCTCTGGCCGGTGTCGGCCACGCAAACCATCGTCGAGAGCGAGTGGATGTTCCATCCCGACTCGTTCGGGCGGCCCGACTTCAACCCGCAGGACGCGATCGATTTCTGGGACGTGACCAACCGCCAGGATTGGCGGATCACCGGGGAAGGTCAGATCGGGATCGCCTCGAGGCGCTACCAGCCGGGGCCCTATTCGGCCCGGGAGAGTGTCCCCGCTGCGTGGGACCGGGCGTATCTGGAGTCGATGGGCATGGCCTCCGGGGGGTGAGCTCCAGGGCCGCCGCAGTGCCAGTCATCTACGGAATGCGCCCCTGCACACAATCAGAATGCTTCGTCCCACGGGAGGGACAGCCGCATCGCGGCGATGATGAGCCCGACCATGCTGTAGGTCTGCACGAAGTTGCCCCAGAGTTCGCCGGTCACCGGGTCGAGGTCCTCGGACAGGAGGCCATGGCGATTGCGGCGGGCCAATACCTGCTCGAACAGGGCCCGCGCTTCGGTCCGCTCCCCGATTGCCGCCAGCGCGCTCACGAACCACAGGGTGCACACCAGAAAGGCGTTTTCGGGCACCCCGAAGTCGTCCTGCTCCGTGTAGCGAAATACGCAGTCGCCGCGACCCAGGCCACGCTGGATGGCGCGCACGGTGCCAATGAATCTCGGGTCGTCGGCCTTGAGGAATCCGAGGTCGTTCAGACACAGCAGGCTGGCGTCGAGCTCGGTGCCATCCACCGTGGCCACGAAGCTGCCCAGCTCCGGGTTCCACGAGCGGGCTGAGATGAACTCGTGGATCCGGGCCGCCTCCGCGCTCCAGAATGCCGCCCGGTTGCCAAGACCAAGGCGCGCCGCGATTCGGGCGAGGCGGTCACAGGCTGCCCAGCACATCACACCGGAGTAGGTGTGTACCCGGACGGTTCCCCGACGCTCCCAGATGCCGGCATCGGGCTGATCGAACAGCGCGGCGGCCTGCAGGCCGAGCGGCTCGAGCCGGCGGAACAGCGCTTCGTCACCTCCATGCACGAGACGCTGGTCGAAGAACACGTGGGTCGCGGCGAGAATCGCCGATCCGTACACGTCGTGCTGGACCTGGAGGTGCGCTTGATTGCCGACCCGGACCGGTCCCATCCCCCGATAGCCCGGTAGCGAGTCCACGGTATGCTCTTCCGTGACGGACCGGCCGCTCAGCGAGTACACTGGCTGCAGCCGGCCATCGCGGGCGCCGGCCGCCACGTTCACGACGTAGCCGAGATAGCGCTCCATCGTGCGGGTGGCGCCTAGCCGGTTGAGTGCGTCCACCACGAAATACCCGTCGCGCAGCCAGCAGTGCCGGTAGTCCCAGTTCCGGCCGCTGCCCGGGGCTTCGGGAATCGAGGTGGTCATGGCCGCGATGATGGCGCCGGTATCCTCGAAGACGTTCAGCTTGAGGGTGATGGCCGCCCGGATCACGGCGTCTTGCCACTCGAACGGGATGGCAAGACTGCGGACCCACTCCCGCCAGTAGGCGACGGTTTCCGCCAGGAAACGCTCCCCGATCTCGGCCACGTTGCCGGACAAGGTCTCGTCCGGGCCGACCAGCAGGGTGATGCTTCCGTCGAGGATAAACGGGTTTTCCTCTCGCACCGCGGTGATCGAGGCGTCGGTGGTAAGCCGGAGCACCGGTTCCCCGCCCAGGAAGCGGATGTGGTTGCTGCCGGCACTGGCAAAGGCCCGGGCTGCGCCGTAGTCACGGGAAGGCCGCAGCCTAATCTGCACGCGGGGCGTTCCGTCGATTCGCTGAATCTTCCGGACGATCATCATCGGGGCAAATACGCGCTGGAACTGCCGGAATCGTGGCGCAAAGTCGGTGATCTCGATGCACCCGCCCCTGGCGTCGAGCAGCCGGGTGACCACGACCGGTGTGTTGACGAGGTATTCCTGTTCTCGTTTGACGCAATCGGAGAGCTCGACGGCGAAGAATCCGAAGTCTTCCTCGCCGCTTCGCTCCCGGAGCAGGGAACAGAACACCGGGTCGCCGTCGAATCGCGGGAAGCAGCCCCACACCATCTCGGCCGACGGGTCGAGGAGGACGCCGATCGTCCCATTGCCGATCAACGCCAGGTCGAGGGAGGTCACGTCCCCGCCGCCGGGGTCAACCCGTTCTCCAGCCAGCGACGGACCAGCTTCACGTCGCGCAGCCGGAACTCCGCGACGGTGGGCCCGGGCCCGACCTTGACCGAATGCCCACGCAAACGGTTGACCATCGCGAAGCCGAATTCATCGGTGGCATCGTCCCCTACGAAGACCGGTGTGCGTCCTCGGAAGGGCACCTCCTGCATGAATTCCTGGATCGCGACTCCCTTGTCCTTCCCCGCCGGCTTCAGCTCCACGACTGACTTGCCGGACTGGAGGCAATACCTGGCGCCCAGCCGGGGCAGCATCGACCGCGCGACGCGATGCGCATGACCGGCCAGTCGAGGCGCCCGCCGGTAATGCAGGGCGATCGAAAGGCCCTTGTGCTCCAGCAGCAGCCCGGGATGCTCCTCGACGGCGCGGGTCAAGTGCCGGTGCACCCTTTCGAGCCGCTGCGAGGGGAAGGCATGATGCGAGACCCGGCCCAGGGCATCCCGCCGTTCCACGCCGTGCTGGCCGGCAGCGGGTAGTACGACCATTGGAAAGAGCCGATCGATATCCATGATCGAGCGCCCGCTGATGAGGGCGACCGCGCCGGCCGTCGACGCATGGAGGTCGACGATAAGCTGCTGCAAGGCGTGGTCGACCTGTACTCCGCCGGGCGTGTCCGCGATTTCAATCAGCGTACCGTCGATGTCAAAGAAGAAGGCCCAATCCGGCGTCGGCTGAATCATGGGGTGACGGCCGTGCGAGGCCCGTCGATGCCGCGGAGTCCCGAATAGCTGCCAGATGCGCGGGCCAGCAGACGCCCCCGGCGGCGGGTGCCGGCGGCATCGATCAACATGCGCCCCGCCCATCGGTACACGTTGAACTCCTGGATGAGTCCGCGCATCAGCCGGATGCGCGCCCGCTGTTCCCGCGCGGGCATTTCGAGGGCCAGGTGCAGCGCCGCGGCGCATTGATCGGTATCGTACGGGTTGACCACCAGCGCTTCGGGCAGCTCCCGTGCTGCCCCGGTAAACTGGCTCAGGAGCAGTACGCCACGCTCATCGTCCCGCGCCGAGACGAACTCCTTGGCCACCAGGTTCATGCCGTCGTGCAGGCTGGTCACCATGCAGAGGTCGGCGGCCCGGTAATACTCGTAGATCTCCTCCGGCTGATGATGCTCGACCTTGAGGATTATCGGAGGGTGCGCCGCGCCGCTGAACCGGTCGTTGATCCTGCCGGCCATCGCGCGAACCCGGCTCTCGTAGGCCTGGTACTGCTCGATCCGCCTCCTGGTGGGCGCACCGATCTGCACGAAGCTGAACTTTCCGACCCATTCCGGGTGCAGGTCGAGCAACCGCTCTACTGCGCCAAACCGCTCCTCGATCCCCTTGGTGTAGTCGAGCCTGTCTACCCCGACACCGAGCCGGTGGTCGGCCGGAAGTCCGTGCCGCCGGCGCACTGCCTGCCGGCATGCTTCGATCGGGGTGGTGACGAGCGCGGGGGACGGCGGCCAGTCTACCGAAATCGGGTACCGGTTGACCGCGGTGAGTTTGCCGCGATGGGACACGGTGAACAGCTCGCGGTCGACCCGGGCTTCGACCAGCCGGTCGACAGTGTCGAGAAAGTTGTTGCAGTGAAACTGGGTGTGAAATCCGAGAATGTTGCTGCCCAGGAGACCGTCCAGCAGTTCCTCCCGCCACGGGCAGATGGTGAACGCTTCGGGATTGGGCCAGGGAATGTGCCAGAAGGAAATGATCGTGGCGCCCGGCATCGCCTCCTGAATCATTCTGGGCAGGAGGGCCAGGTGGTAATCCTGCACCAGGACGATCGGATCCGGGGAGGTGGACTCGTCGAGGACCGCGCGGGCGAACTTCCGATTCACGGCCACGTACTGGTCCCAGTCCTCCGTGCGAAAGGTCGGGCGGACATGGGCGATGTGGCAGAGCGGCCAGAGTCCCTCATTCGCAAAGCCGTAGTAGTAACCCGCTTCCTCCTCCGGGGTGAGCCAGACGCGGCGGAGCTGGTAGGCCGGCGCCTCCGGGGGCACGGCTACGCGATCGTGCCGGTCCACGACTTCCCGATCCGCCGACCCGCCGCCGTGCGCGATCCAGGTCCCCGAGCAGGCCCGCATGATCGGCTCTAGTGCCGTCACGAGCCCGCTGGCCGGACGCCGGATCTCGATGTCATTTCCCTCGCGGACGTGGATATACGGTTCACGATTGGACACGACGATCGCTTCCTGGCCGCGCAGCTCTCCCTCCAGGATTCCCCGGAGCGTCTCGGGCGTCCACGCCAGGTGCTCGTGGTCGCGGGTGCGATGTTCCGCCTCCAAGTCGCGAATCAGTGACCGGAGATCGTCTGCGATGGGCGCGAGCTCCGGGGCCGTCAGCCGCTCGGCGGGGCGGAGGAGGACGTCGCCCCGCAGCATTCCGCGAAGCCCAGCCACCCAGCCGCGCCAGCTCAGCTGCGCGATGACGACCGTGAGGAGCGATACGGTGAGACCAAGACCCACGAAAAACAGGAACAGGTACTTCCGGGTCTCGGCGCTCCGGCGGGTGACGAAGCTCATGTCGTGTACCAGGACCAGGAAGCCGGACGGGGCCGCTCCGGTATCCAAGGGCCGCACCGAGACCAACAATGGACCATCGACGGTCTTCAGAAGACCTCCGGAACCGGAATACCGCGCCAGATTGTCGCACCGCACGTCGGAGGGCAGCGTGGCCGTCGCAACGGCCGGACCAGCCGGTGAAGGGCAGAAAGCCACCGCGAAAAGCCGCTCGTCCTGCGTCAGGTGGGTAAAGTACCGTTCAATCCCGGTCTGATTGCTATCGCGCACCAGGGTCTTGAGGGGCTCCTGGACGGTATTTGCGATGAGATTGGATCGGATCTCCAGGTCCCGGACGAACCATTGCAGCGTCAGCTTGTCCACCAGGGGCAAGACGGCATACGCGAACAGGGCGATCGCGATCAGAAGGGGGATGATGAAGCGGAGGGAGAGTCGCATGATCACCCAGGGTCAAGATACAATCGTGCTCACCCGACCGGCCACAGACGGAACGCCTCTCACCTTTTTGTCCTCCTGCTGAGGCTCCACTTCAGCGCCGGCGGCGCCACCAGCGTGGTCACGATTACCATGATCACGACCGCAGAGAATATGCCCTCGTCGACGACGCGCTCGCCCGCTACCGTGAGCCCGAGCCCCACGTTCGCGAAGATCAGTCCCACCTCCCCTCGTGGGATCATCCCCAGGCCGATCGTCAGGCGATCCAAGCCCTTGCCGACCGCGCCGAGCGAGCATGCCTGCTTGCCAAGGATGGCCGCGAGTGTCAGCAGGGCCGCGAGTCCCAACACCCCGGGTTGCCCGAATGCCGTGAGGTCAACCTTCATGCCCATCAGCACGAAGAACACCGGCACCAGAAAACTGGAGACCGGCGCGAGCAGCTGCTCGAGCTGAAGCTCGCCCTTGCCGACGAAGTCCTGTCCGTGGGCCTTTTCCAGCACCAGGCCTGCCGCGTATGCGCCCACGATCGGCGCAAGCCCGATCTGCGCGGCGAACCAGGACACGATGAAACAGAACGCAAGGGCGGTGGCGATGAGGACGCCGCGGCCCTCCAGCCTGGCGGCGTACCGGAACAAGCGCGGAGACATCGTCACGCCCAGTGCCAGAGCGCCGAACAGAAACAGTACCGATTTGAGGAGGATGATGCCCGCCTGATCCAGCGTAAACGCCTGGCCGGAACCCGCCGCCGTGATCACTCCGCTGACCACCGCTAGAATGACCAAGCCCAACACGTCATCGATCACCGCGGCGCCGAGGATGATCTTGGCCTCCGCGGTGGTCGAGCGTCCCAGATCTTTCAGCACCCGGGCGGTGATCCCCACGCTCGTGGCGGTCAGCGTCGCGCCCAGAAATGCGTGCACGTAGGCGCTGTGGTCCGGGAGCAGCAGGGCGCCAACCCCCCACCCCAGCGCGAACGGCGTCACGACTCCAAGCACGGCCACAAGGAGCGAGGAGACGCCTACCTTCATCATCTCCCCGACTGTGGACTCGAGCCCCACCTCAAAGAGGAGGATGAGGACCCCTATACCGGCGAAAACCTCGATGACGGCGTTCTCGCGGATGAACTCGAAGGAGCCGAATCCGGTAAGGCCGAGATTTCCTACGATGACCCCGACGATCAGCTCGCCCAGCACGGGTGGCTGTTTGACTAGGGTGGCGAGGTGGCCGCCAAGCTTGGCCCCGACCAGGATCAGCGCCAGCGCGAGAATGACCGGGACGACCGGGTCGTTCATGGTGGAGCGGCTCCTGGTGGCGGGAGTCGTACGAAGGCCTCCAAGAGTGGCCCCGGTGCCGCCGTCTTGCAAGCAGTTCGGCGGAGCGCCATCCTTCCAAACATCCCGGTCCCAAGATTCCCAGACCCCCGATCCCCTGAGCCCCATGCGCCGCATCGCCCTCCTCGGCCTCGTTCTCGCGGCCCCGCTCTCCGCACAGACCCGCCCCTTCGGCAGTCTGCGCGAGCAGGCCGTCATCCAGCAGCAGTGGCTCAAGCAGCGCCTCGACAAGCAGCTGCCGCCGCTCATGCGCAAGTACGGCATCGACATGTGGGTGGTCCCGATGCGGGAGTACAACGAGGATCCGGTCTTCTGGTCCATCGTGGCCCCGGAAACCTTCGCCGCGCGGCGGCGGACGATCTACGTCTTCTTCGATCGCGGCCCCGAACAGGGCGTCGAGCGCATTGCCCTCGGCGGTTCCACCCAGGGCGGCGTGTTCCAGGCGGTGCGGAGCACCAAGCCGATCCCCGGCCCCGCGGGGGTCGCGGGCCGGCAGGCGGAACTCTGGGGCGACGAGCAGTGGCAGGTGCTCAAAGCGGTCATCGCGGAGCGGAATCCCAAGGTCATCGGGATCAACAAGTCGCGCACGTTCGCCTTTGCCGATGGCCTCTCCTCCGGCGAGCTGGAAGGGATGAGCGAGGCGTTGGGACCCGCCTGGACCGGAAAGTTCCGTCCGGCCGAGGGGCTGGCGGTGGACCTGATCGCGTCCCGGCTGCCCGAGGAGGAGGCGTTCTACTCCCGGCTCACCCAGCTGGTGTGGGACACGATCGAGGAGATGTTCTCCAGCAAGACGATCACCCCCGGCGTCACCCGGACCAGCGATGTCGTCTGGTTCTGGCGCCAGCGCATCAATGACCTCGGGCTGGGCACCTGGTTCCAGCCTTCGATCGAAGTGCAGCGCAAGGGCGTTACCGCCGAGCAGCTCGGCGCCGACCCGATCATTCAGCGGGGCGACGTCCTCCATTGCGATGTGGGGATCACCGCGCTGCGGCTCAACACCGATACCCAGCACAATGCGTACGTGCTGCTTCCCGGCGAAACCGACGCCCCGGCCGGGCTCAAAGAGGCGCTCGCCAACGCCAATCGTCTCCAGGACATCCTCTTCGAGGAAATCCGTCCCGGCCTTTCCGGCAACGAGGTGTTGCGGGCCGCCCTGACCAAGATGCGCCGCGAAGGCATCGAGGGCACCCTCTACACCCACCCCATCGGAATGAACGGCCATGGTGCCGGCCCCCTGATCGGGCTCTGGGACTACCAGGAAGGGGTTCCCGGCCGCGGGGATCACCAGGTGATCGCCGGCATGTGGTTCTCCAGCGAGCTGCAGGCCACCACGCCGGTACCCGAATGGGGCGGGCAGCCGGTGCGGATGGCGATGGAAGAGGACTTCATCCTGGGCGCGGACGGCAAGCCGCGCTGGGCACTCAAGCGGCAGGATCGGCTGCACCTGGTTCGTTGAGAGGCAGGGTACTTCTCCCCGGGCCGCGTGGGGCTTATCCTAGGGGCCCACAGGCGTAGTTCGACCACGGGAGCGTGTGTGTGAGCCAGGAACCGGAGTACCTGCTGCGGCTTCGGCGCGCGCAGCAGGAGAAGAGCGAGAAGGGGAAGGATGCGGCGTCGTCCCGGCCGGAGGCCACGGCGCCCGGCTACAGCGTCCAGGAGCAGGAAGCGCTACGGTGGGCTCGCGAGCTGGCGGCCGGCACGGAGCTGCGATCCATCCGTAATGTGTCCGGCGCGCGGTTCGCCGTGCTGGTTCGCCTCCAGAGCGCCAGCGGGCTTCGCTTTCTCTCGGTCGAGGGCATTGCGACGCGAGAGGCGCTCAAGGAGCGGGTCAAGCCCGGGGCCACCGTCGGGGAAGAAGTGCTGGGGGCCTACGAAGTGAAGGGCGGCCGCCCCGTGGAGATTGCCATCGAGGAGGGCCAGGTCGTGCTGAAGATGGGCGCACCGCGCCCCGGCGCGAATCCGGTCAGCCCGGAAAAAATGCTGCGCAAGGCCACCGCCGAAGCTGTGATTCGCGAAAAGAACCGGCCCAGGGACCGGGACAAGCGGCGATAGGCAGCTGTCATCGCGAGGCCCGGAGGGCCGAAGCGATCTCGGGCTAGCGGATCACCGACCGGAGCTCCACCAGGTACACCAGCACGGCGTTGGGCGGAACATCCTCCCGGCCCAGCCCGCCATAGCCCAGTCCCGGCGGTATCACCAGTTGCCGCCGGCCCCCGGGCTTCATCCCCGGCAACGCCAGCTCCAGCCCGTCGATCACCTGGCCGCTCCCGATACGAATGGCCTGTCCGGCGCTGTCGACCGGTGTGCCGTCCGGGAGCCACCCCTGGTAGGCGATCTCGACCGAGTCTCCAGCGGCCGCTGGCGCGCCCGCACCTGGGGCCAAGTCGATCCAGAGCACGCCTTCCGGCAGCTTCGCCATCTCCGTAATGTTGACGCCGAGGTCGGCGGAGTAGTCCAACATCTCGGGGATCGTATCCGGGGGCGGCGGCGGGGGGTTGAGGGCCGATCGCAACGACTCGGCGGCCGAACGGGCCGACGAGCCGATATTGCAGGCCAGAACGAGGGCGGTCGCGGCCGTCAGCGAGAAGAGGCCGGGCAGGCGCATCCGCCAATGCTATCTGGGCTCCTTCCCGGCTGGAAGTGCTACCATCTGGCGCCTGCGAGAGATCGGTGCCATTTTCGCATCCTCAACCCCACATAGGACATTGCCCCATGCGTCGTTCCGTCTCTCGCAGGATGGTGTATGTGTATTCGGCGGCGCTGCTCGCTGCCTGTGCCAAGGCCGAGCCGCCGGCGGAGCAGGTCGCGGTGGCGCCGGTTGCGCCGCCGGTGGTCCACATCACCGCCAGCGAATACGCATTCCAAGCTCCGGACACCCTGCCTTCCGGAGTCACCACGCTTCACATGATGAACCAGGGGAAAGAGATCCATCATATGGTCCTGGTGAAGGTCCCTCTGGCCGAGTTCCAGAAGTGGGATCCGGCCGGTCCGCCTCCTACCGATGTGGTGGCGCTGGGTGGCCCCAATGCCGCGCCACCCGGTGGCACCGCCGAGGTGACCGTCGACCTGCAACCGGGCAGCTATACGCTGGTGTGCTTCATTCCCGGACCCGACGGCAAGCCCCACATGCTGAGCGGTATGACGCGAGCCCTCACCGTGACCCCGGGCACCAGTACCGCGGCGGCCGCGACGCCGGATATCACCGTCACGCTGGTCGACTACGATTTCCAGTTCTCCACTCCGCTCACCGCCGGGCATCACGTGATCCGGGTTGAGAACGCCGGCCCGCAGATTCACGAGCTGGTGCTCATCAAGCTCGAGCCGGGCAAGACCCCGGAAGACTTCGCCAAGTACGACGGCAAGGGGCCGCCGCCGGGTATGCCACTCAACGGGGCATCGCCGATGAGCACCGGCGTGTCCAACACCGTGTCGGTGGACATCATCCCTGGCGATTATGCTCTCATTTGCTTCGTGGAAGACAGCAAGGATCACAAGCCGCACTTCATGCACGGAATGGTGAAGACGATCAAGGTGACGTGATTCGCTCCGGCAGGATCTCTCGCCGGGAGTTTCTTGCGAGCGCCGCGTCGATTGGTGCGGCGCTCGCACTTCCGTCCCCCCTGTGGGCCGATCCACTCGCGCCGTGGGGGACACCGCGGCGGCGCGCGGCACCGATCCGGGTGCGCGGGCGGGTTACGGCGCTGGGCCGGCCGGTGCCCGGGTCGGCGGTGAGCGACGGCCTCTCGGTGGTCTCGACCGATGCCGACGGGCGATTCCAGCTGGTCACCGATCGCTCCCGTGCCCATGTCGCGGTGACCCCGCCCGCGGGTTATGGCATCCCCGTGAGTCCCGCCGGCACCGCGCGGCTCTACCAGCCGGTGGCCCCCGACTCCCGGGGTGAGGCCACCGCGCATTTTTCGCTGACGCCGCTCGGCGGCACCGATGAGCGCCACGGCTTTCTGGTGCTCGCCGATCCGCAGACCCAGGACGGCTACGAAATGGGGCGCTTCCACGCCGAGACGGTGCCCGACGTGCTGGCCTCGGCGAAGGCCATGGGGGATGTCCCGCTGTTCGGCGTGGCCGACGGGGACATCATGTACGACAACCTCGATTTGTACCCCGAGTATGAACGGGCGGTCGGCCTCATGGGCATGCCGTTCTTCCAGGTCGTGGGGAATCACGACCTCGACCTGGACGCCACCAGCGATGAAGACTCCACCGCGACCTTCACCCGCCGTTTCGGGCCGCGCTACTACTCCTTCAATCGCGGCCGGATCCACTATGTCGTGCTGGACGATGTGTTCTACTACAAGGGCGGTTACCTGGGCTATCTGCCGGCCGACCAGCTCGGCTGGCTTGCGGCCGACTTGGCGCTGGTGGAGAAGGGCGGTACGGTGGTGGTGTTCCTCCACATTCCGCTGCTCTCGTCCCTCTACGAGCGGAACAACGAGGCCCGTCCGCCGATCGCCAACTCGGTCACCAATCGGGATGCGCTGCTCACCCTGTTGGAGCCGTACCGAGCCCACCTGATCTCCGGCCACACCCACGAATGCGAGCACCGCTTGCACGGCAAGGTGGCCGAACACACCCTGGGTGCCGCCTGCGGCGCCTGGTGGACCGGAGATATCTGCTATGACGGCACTCCCAACGGATACGGGGTCTTCGAGGCGGCGGGAGAGGAGCTTCGCTGGCGATACAAGGCCACCGGCCAAGCGGCCGAGCGCCAGTGCGTGGTGTACCCGGTGGGCGCGGACCCCAGGTCGCCCGACGAGATCGTCGCCAACGTCTGGAACTGGGACCCGTCCTGGACGGTGACGTGGTACGAGGATGGCGAGAGGAGAGGCGCCATGGCCCGGCGGCTGGGACTCGATCCGGCGGCGGTGCTTACCCAGACCGGGCCCGACCTGCCCAAGCGGCGCGGGTGGGTCGATCCTGAGCCGACGGCCCACCTGTTCTACGCCCCGGTGAGCCGCCGCGCCCGCGAGGTTCGGGTCGAGGTGACCGACCGATTCGGCCGGACCTCGACCGCGATAGTAGGCGCCGCTTGACCACAACCCGTAGTGGCACAATGAGATGGAGCGCTCACCCGGGCGACTCCCAGGCGGTCTCTCCCAGTCCCGGACCTTGTCGAAGGGGACCGGCGAATGCATTTTTAGCACCGTGAGAACCGCCAGCATCACGTTCCCGAATCGGGACTACACCGGCTTTGTCGAGGAAGTGAAGCGACGGGTCGCCGAGTACTTCGACGTCCGCGGCCTGAGCCGCAACGCGACCCTGGGCATGGTGGTGAAGACTGTTGTCCTGCTGGCCCTCACGTTCATTCCCTACGGGCTGGCCCTCACCAACCGGTTCTCCCCGCTCGTCATGCTCGGCTTCGCGGTGGCCATGGGTGTCGGCCTGGCGGGGATCGGTTTCGCCATTTCGCACGACGCGCTGCACGGCGCCTATTCGAAGAACCCGCGTATTAACGCCGTGCTGGGGCGCACCTTCGATTTACTGGGCGCCAACGGATACATGTGGAAGATCACCCACAACGTCATCCACCATACCTATACCAACATCGACGGCGTGGATGAGGACCTGACGGTGTCGCCGCTGCTGCGGCTTTCGCCGGGGGCGCCGCTGCGCCGGGTGCACCGCTACCAGCACCTGTACGGTCTCCTGACCTACTCGATGTCCACGATCTTCTGGGTCTTCGTGAAGGACTTCAAGTATTTCTTCCAGAAGGATCTGGGCCCCTACAAGGACAAGACGCATCCGCGGGGCGAGTGGATCAATCTGTTCGTCTCGAAGCTCATCTATTACGGCTGGTCCATCGTCATCCCGCTGCTGGTGCTCGACATTTCCTGGTGGCAGTTCGCCATTGGGTACCTGGTCATGCACCTGGTGGCCGGGTTCATTCTGGGTGTGGTGTTCCAGCTCGCCCACGTGGTCGAGGGGCCGGAGTATCCGGTTCCCGATGCGAGCGGCAGGATGGAAGACGCGTGGCTGGTGCACGAGATGGAGACCACCGCGAACTTTGCCCGGAAGAACCGGCTGCTGTCCTGGTACGTCGGCGGGCTCAACTATCAGATCGAGCACCACCTTTTCCCCAAGACATGCAGCGCGCACTACCCGGCCATCAGCTCCATCGTGAAGGAGACCGCGCTCAAGTACGGCGTGCCCTACCACGATCAGCCGACCCTGATGTTCGCGGTCCGTTCCCACCTGCGGATGCTCAAGAAGCTCGGCCCGGACGCCTGGGCCGCGCGGACGAGGGGAGCGGAGCTCAAGACGGCATAGCTCCGGGGATCCCCTGGCCTCACGCCACTCCCTTCCGAATCGCCACCAGCACCTTATCCGCGAACAGATCGATCTCATCCGGCGTGGTGTAGACGTTGGGCGTGATCCGCAGCCCGGTGAACTCCTGGTGGGCGATCAGCGTGTTCACGATCCGGTGCTTGTCCCAGAGCCAGCCGTTGAGCTTGGCCATATCCAGGCCGGCCACCCCGAAGAACCCGATCCCTCCGCCGTAGGGTGAATCGAGCTGGGTGTAGATCTTCACCCGGTCGCTCTCGGCCCGCAGCCGCTTGGCCCACCGGTCCCGGAGCCAGCGGAGCCGGGCGATCTTCCGCTCCGCACCGATGGCCCGGTGGAAGGCCAGCGCTGCGGAAATCGCGTTGTGGTTGGCGGCGGGATGGGTCCCGATCTCCTCGTACTTCCGGATGTCCTCGTCTTGTTCCTTGGCGGCGGCCATCAGTGGCCAGAGCGTCTTCTGCTTGTCCTTCCGCACGTACAGGAACCCGGCGCCGATCGGCACCAGCAGCCACTTGTGAAGGCTGGTGCCGTAGTAGTCGCAGCCGAGCTCGTCACGCGTGAAGGGGAAATGGGCGTAGGCGTGGGCGCCGTCCACGAATACCTCGATACCCCGCGGCCGGGCGAGGTCCACCAGCTCTTTCACCGGCATGATCTGCCCGGTAAGATTGGTGATATGGGTGACCTCGATCACCCGGGTGCGCGGCGTGATGGCGGCTTTGAACTGGTCGACGATGTATTGCTGTGACGGTGGCGGCACCTTGAATGAGATCTGCTTCAATACGATCCCGTCGCGTCGCTCGCGCTGTTGCCAGGCGGTGATCATCCTTCCGTAATTCTGGTTGGTGACGAGCACCTCATCGCCCGGCTTGAGGTCGAGTCCGAAAATCATGATCTCGTTGGCCTCGGAGGCATTCCGGGTGATCGCCATCTCCTCGATGTCACAGCCGAAGTCACGGGCCAGGTCGCGTCGCACGCTCTCGATCCGTGGCTCCAGCACTCGCCACATATGATCCACCGGGAGCTCGTTGCTGAACTTGAGGTCCCGGATCATCTGCTCGAGGACGTGCGACGGCGCCGGCGAACAGCCCCCGTTGTTCAGGTTCACCATGGTGCGGTCGACGTCGAAGGCGCGCTGGATCTCGGTCCAGTAACTTTCGTCGTCGGCCAGGCTCTCGGGCAGTCGGCCCTGGGCCATTTCTCCTGCCCGGAAGACCCGGCTGATCGCCTGCTCCCGAAACACGGGGAGCGTAGCCGACGCACCGGCAAGTGCGGACAAAAACGAGCGACGGGTGGCCATGAGGCCTCCTGGGACAGGATATGCGGGGCAGGGAACCGTTAATTCTCCGGGTGCTGAGGGGCGAGCGCAAGGTCAGGCCGCCAGGCTCCCTGTCACCTGGCCTCCCCCGCCTCCTGGTCATCCAGTGGCCTGCCTTCTGCCCTTGGTATGGCGCTTGATGTCGAGTTTTTGTGGTGCTATGGACAGCAAGTTGTCCAACCAATTATGCCACAATAGAATAGTAACGATCAAATGACGTCACAATCGTATAATATTGCGACATACGTCATGGCAAATTGCCGGATCGCTCTCCGGTGGGTGACGCTGGTGGTCCTGCTTTCCTTCGGCTGCTCGCCGGAGGAACCGTCCGGTGGTTTGGGCCCCGATCCGACCGGCTCGCTTGCAATTGGGATTGTTGGACTTCCGGCTGGGGTGGGGGCCGCGGTCGCGGTCACGGGAGGCCAGGGATACCAGAAGAACCTCACCGCCGGGCAGACACTCTCGGGGCTGATTCCCGGGAGCTACTCGATCGCGGCCGGCGAAGTCGTCAGCGAAGGCGACCGGTACACCCCGACGCCGGTGAACCAGAGCGTAACGGTGACCTCGGGTTTCCTGGCCGTTTCGGCGGGTGTGGCCTATACCCTGACGACCGGCCGGCTCGCGGTGACCATTACCGGTGTGCCTGCGGGTACCGACGCCTCGGTCCAAGTGACCGGACCGGGAGGTTACTCCCATTTTCTTCTCGCTTCCGGTGTGCTTACCGGTCTGACCCCCGGCACCTACACGGTGCTCTCACCCGGGATTGTCGTAGGCGACAATCACTACGATGCACCCCTCACCCATCAGGATGTCGTGGTCGCCGCTATACCCGGCGCCACTGCGCAGGTATCGGTTGGTTACGTCGTATCCGGCGGTGGTGGTGGGGCCACGCTCAACCTTACGGTCGACGGCGTCTACCTCACCCAGGCCACCCAACGCTATGACGGGACTGTGCCGCTGGTGGCGGGGCGGAACGCGTATCTCCGGGTCTTTGCGCTGGCCAATGAGGCGAACTCCGCCAACCCCCTGGTTCGGGTCCGCCTCTACAGCGGCATGACGCTGGTGGAGACCTACATGCTCACCGCGCCGCTCACCGGCGTGCCCATGACGGTGAATGAGGGTGCCCTCAGCGGCTCCTGGAACGTGATGGTTCCCGGAGCGCTGGTGCAGCCGAACCTGCGGGTCCTTGCCGACGTCGATCCGTCCCTGGCCACCGCCGAGAGTGACGAATCCGACAACCAGTTCCCGCTGTCCGGAATGCCCGCGGCGGTGGATGTCCGCGCCCTGCCGACCTTCAGGATCCGCTTCGTCCCCGTGCTCCAGCAGGTGAACGGGCTGCAGGGCAACGTGAGCGATGCGAACAAGGAAAGCTTCCTGGGCGATCTCAAGCTCATGCTGCCGGTGGGAGCCTACGACGCCGAGGTGCGGGCGGCCTATACGACCACCGCGCCGGTCCTCCAGAATGACAACGCCAACGACGCCTGGGCCACTGTCCTGAGCGAGCTGCTCGCGCTGCGCTCGACCGACGGCAACAGCCGGTACTACTACGGCGTGGTCAAGGCGAGCTATGGAAGCGGCCTCGCGGGGATGGCCTACACCGGCGGCTCGGCGCGCACCGCGATCGGGTGGGATTTCCTGGCCAGCGGCAAGGGGATTCTGGCGCACGAGGTGGGGCACAACATGAGCCGGCCGCACGCGCCCTGTGGTGCTGTCTCGACCCCCGATCCCGAGTATCCCTACGCCGGTGGCAAGATCGGGATGTGGGGACTCGACGTGAAGTCGCTCGCACTCAAGAACCCGGCGACCTACGTGGATCTGATGGGATACTGCAGCCCGGTGTGGGTCAGCGACTACAGCTGGAGCGCAATGGTGAAGTATCGCGAGGGCGGGCCCAACAACGCGCCGCCGTCCAGCGGCGCTGGGGCCGGGCTCCTGGTCTGGGGCCGGATCACCGGGGCAGGCGTGGTGCTGGAGCCGGCCTTCCGCGTCGCCGCAACCGGGCGCGCGCCCTCGCCTGGAGGGCACCGGCTCGAGCTCCTGGCACCTGATGGGTCGCTGCTGCGCGCGATAGCCTTTGGAGCCGACGAGGTCGCGGATCTCCCGGGCGGCGCCGAAGCACACTTTGGCTTTGTCGTTCCGCTGGACGCCGCACTGGAGCGCGACCTCGCCGGCGTCCGGGTACGCGCCGCCGGCCGCGCCGTATCACGGCTCGCCCCGGTCGCCACCGCGGACCCTTCGCCTGTCCTGACCCGGCCGAATGCCCAGCAAGTCGATGTTCGCTGGGACGCTGCGCGCTATCCGATGGTGATGGTTCGCGACGCGGCAACCGGCGAAATCATCTCCTTCGCCCGCGCCGGCGCGGCACGCCTCTGGACCCGCGGCACCAACTTCGAGCTGCATTTCTCCGACGGAGTGAAATCGGTCGTCCGGCAGTTGCGGCCTCAGTAGCCACGTCCAGTGTCACGCTGAGCGCAGTTCGGCCCCTTCGGTCGCTTCGCTCCCTCAGGGTGACAATCGCCTTAGATTTCCGCCCATGGTCACCACCCCCGCGGTCCTCGTCACCGGTGCATCGAGCGGCATCGGCGAGGCATGTGTGCGCCGTCTGGATGCCATGGGCTATCAGGTCTTTGCGGGCGTCCGCCACGCCGAGGATGCCGACCGGCTCAAGGCGGCCGGCAGCTCGCGGCTCTGCCCGTTGCTGCTCGACGTGACCGATTCGGCCGGCATCGATCGGGCGGTGGAAACCGTGGCACTCGCGCTGGGGGATCACGGCCTGAGCGGTCTGGTGAACAACGCCGGGATCGCGGTAGGGGGCCCCCTGGAATACGTCACGCCCGAGGAGCTGCGTTTCCAGCTCGACGTCAATGTGGTCGGGCTGCACGCGGTGACACGCGCCTTCCTCCCGCTGGTGCGACGGGGCCGGGGGCGCATCGTGCACATCGGCTCGATCTCGGGCCGGGTCGCGTCGCCGTTCACCGGGCCCTACGCCGCCTCCAAGCATGCCGTCGAAGCGCTGGCCGATGCGTTGCGCCTGGAGTTGGCCCCCGAGGGACTCCACGTATCCGTGGTGGAGCCCGGGCAGGTGCGCACGCCGATCTGGGACAAAGGGCTGGCCGGGTTTGCGGCGGTCATCCGGCGGATTCCGGAAGAGGGCCTGGCGCGCTACGGAACCCGGATCAAGGCATTGGAGTGGATGGTGCGGCGCGCGCCCCGCGTGGCCGAGCCACCGGAGGCGGTGGCCGATGCGGTGGTCCACGCGCTGGAGGCCGCCGAACCGAAGACGCGGTACGTGGTGGGGCGCGACGCCCGGGTTCGACTCGCCCTGTCCCGATGGCTCCCCGACCGCCTGATGGACGCGATGGTGCTGGGCGTAATGCGCAAGGTGGAGGCTCGGGTCTCGTGAAGCGTGCTTCTGCCCGGTTGCTCGGGCTCCTCGTCCTCGCGGGCTGTCTCGACCGCACCCCATTCGACTCGACCGGTCCCGACGACTTCGGCGTCGCGGTTTCGCCCGCCACGCTCTTCCTCGAGCCGGGTTCGACTACCTATCTGGCGGCCTTCCCGGGCGAGCTGGGCGGCGGGTCGGTCACCTGGGAGAGCAGCGATCCGGGCGTGGCAGTCGTGGCGCCCGACGGTACCGTCACCGCGGTAGCGCCGGGCCAGGCTCAGATCGTCGCGACCAACGCCCGCGGCAGCGGCCGCAGCCACGTTACGGTAGTGGCGCCCGTCGCGCCCATCGCCTCCTGGCGGATCTCGCGCAATTCGCTCACCGACGTCTCGCTGCTCGGCCTCTGGATGGTGGATGCGCAGACCAGCTTCGCGGTGGGCCAGTTCGGCACCATTCTCCGCACCACCGACGGGGGGCTTACCTGGCGCCGGATGGCCTCGCAGGAGGAAAGCGATCTGGTCGGTGTCTGGGGTTCCTCGCCCACCAACGTGTACGCCGTGGGCTCGTCCGGCACCATCCTCCACTACGACGGTGTGAGCTGGAGCAGGATGCAGAGCCCGACCGGCAACGTGCTGCTGGAGGTATGGGGCCTGGCCGCCGACGACATCTACGCGGTGGGCTCGGGTGTTGCCCTCCGCTACGATGGCGCCACCTGGCGCGGGCTGGCCGGCGCCGAGACCGCCGAGCTCTGGGCCGTGTGGGGCAGCGATCACGCCCACCTGTATGCCGCGGGGCAGAACGGCGTGATCCTCACCTTGCAGGGTACTCGCTGGATCCCCATGCAGAGCCCGACCCAGCTCCTCCTGCTCGGCCTGTGGGGCAGCGGGGGCACGACGGTGTACGCCACCGGGATTCAGGGCACGGTGCTTCGCTTCGACGGTGTGCGCTGGAATACCGTTCCCATTCCCACGCGGGCCGACCTCTTCGCCGTGTGGGGCAGCACGCCCTCCAACATCATGGCGGTCGGCAACACCGGCGCCGTCGTGATGTTCAACGGCTCCGCGTGGACCCTGGCCCCGCAGGTGGCCACCGGAGAAAACCTCCGGGCGGTGCACGCCTTGCCCGGGGGCAACTTCCAGACGGTCGGCTGGAGCGGCACCGCACTCCAGCGCCAGCCGGCTGGATGGCGGGTCGGTACCACCGGCCCCCTCCTCTTCGACGTCGCCGCGGGTCCGGGCGGCGTTTTTTATTCGGTGGGCAACAACGGCGCGGTGATCCGCGGCACCGGTGCTTCGTGGGCTTCGCTTCCCATACCGACTACCCGGACGCTGTTCGGGGTCGCCAACCAGAACGGCGAGCTCGTCGCCGTGGGCGATACGGGGACCATCCTGCGGTACGATGGGAGCGCGTGGCGCAACGAATCGTTCGCGGCGTCTCGTCTCTTGCGATCCATCTGGAGCGATTCCGCGGGCAAAGCCTTCATCGTGGGCGAGCGGGGAGTGATGCTGCACTCCGATGGCGGCCGGTGGCTCGAGTCCGCACCGATCACCGATCGCTTTCTGCGCCACGTCCACGGCATCAGCGCCTCGGATGTGTTCGCGGTGGGAGACAGTGGCACCGTAATTCACTGGGATGGTGCCCGCTGGCAGAACATGCCGACACCCGCCAACTCGCTCCTGCGCGGCGTGTGGGGCAGCGGCCCCCGGGATGTCTTCGCGGTGGGCGCCGGCGGAGCCATCATGCGGTATGACGGGGTGCGCTGGTACCTGATGTTCAGCCCCACCCGGAAGGAGCTGCGCTCGGTCTGGGGCAGCGGCCCTACCGACGTCTATGCCGTTGGGGAGGATGGTGTCGTGCTCCGGTTCGACGGCGCTCACTGGACGGTACGGGACGCGCCGGTGCAGGATCTTCTCCTGTCCGTCCAGGGGGAGCCCGGGCGGCCGTTGCTGATCACCGGCTCCCGGGGCGTGGTGCTCGAGGGAGTTCGCTGACGGAAAAGGCTAAGACGCTAGGACGCTAAGACGCTACGTAACTACCCCAATCGAGGATCTTGCCCCGATGATGCGCCGCCTCATTGCCGCACTTTCGCTTCTGGTACCTACCGCGTCGATCGCCGCACAGGATGCGCCGCTCACAGTGTTCGTGGTGCGGCACGCCGAGAAAGGCCCCGAGACAGCCGATCCATCGCTCACCGAGGCCGGACAGCGCCGAGCCGCGGCGCTGACCAAGACGCTGACGGACGCGCGGGTGACCGCGCTGTTCGCGTCCGAGTTCAAGCGAACTCAGGAGACCCTGCTCCCGCTGGCCCGAGCCACCGGTTTGACCACGGTGGTGGTCCCGGCGGGCAAGATGGATGACCTGATTGCCCAGCTCCGCGCGCTTCCACCCGGCAGCCGGGCCGTGGTGGCGAGCCACAGCAACCTGGTTCATCTCATCGTGGAGCGTCTCTCGGGACAGAAAGTGCCGCTGCTCACCGACCTGGACTATGATCGGCTGGTGGTGGTGACGGTGCAGGGAGAAGGGAAGGGACAGGCGCTGGTGCTCCGCTACGGCGAGCCATAGCGTCATAGCGTCTTAGCGTCTTAGAGGTCCCGCCCCGGCGGCAGCACGACGTTGGCGATCAGCAGCCCCACCACCAGCGCCACGGCGGTGAAGAGCGCGCTGAACGCCGTGTCGACCCCCGCCACGATCCGGTCATCGAGCAGCGCCGTGATGCTTCGGAACCCCACGCTCCCTGGCACCAGCACCAGCACACCCGGCGCCACCACCACGCTCGAGGGCCGGGTGGTGCGCCGGGCGAAGCCCCATCCGGCCACCGCGACCCCGAACGCGCCGAAGAACGGCCCCAGCTCGGCGCCGACCAGGCGAGTTCCCAGCCTCGAGCCGAGAATCGCGACGATCGCGACGACCACGATCCACGGGATGTCCCGCCGGTCGGCGCGCAGCAGCACCGAGAACGCGATCGCCCCGGCCACCAGTGCCACCCAGGTGAAGGCATCGGGCAGTCCTTCCGGCGGCACGACCCGCGGCACTCCCGCGAGCTGCTCCGCCACCCGAGTGCCCAGCGCCACCCCGAAGCCGATTCCGATGAAGGTGATGAACGCCCCGGCGGCGCGGGCCGTGCCGGAGGACAGGTGACCGGTGGCGAGCTCGCCCATCGCGCCCACCAGCATGAGGCCCGGGAGCAGGACGACCAGCCCAGCCAGGGTCGCGGTGGATACCGCGAGTCCTCCGAATTGGACGCCGGCCACCGAGGCCAGCCCCGCCACCAGGAACGCGGCGGCGGTGGGGAACACTTTCTCCAGCGTCGGGATCCGGTCCGCCACCAGCGCGAGCAATCCGGTGACAAAGCCCAGCGCCGCGGCGAGGACCAGCTCCCGCTTTCCCCCGCCGAAGAACACCGCCGACGCCGCCGAGGACAGCGCGAAGGCGAGCACGGTAAGGGACTTGGAATAGGGCGATCCCGCCTCGGTGATGACCCGGAGCTGTGCCGCGCCGTCTCCCGGGGCCAGCGTCCCGGCGAGCACCCGGTCGAGAATGTCCTTGATGCTGGCCAGCCGGCTCAGGTTCGGCCCTTCGGGCTGGACCCGCAGCAGGAAGGTGCGCTGCCGCTCATCCTGGCCGAACGCGGCGAACATGGACGTCGGCGTGGTGAAAAACTCGCCCGGCACGCCCAGCCGCGCCGCGGCGAGCTCCAGCATCTCCTCCAGCCCCTGGGAGGAATGGCCGGCGGCGTGGAGCGCGCGCCCCAGCGCCAGGAGAAAGCTGACCCTGGGGTCGGTGGCCATCTCCGCGGTATTCCACTTGCCCCCGGGGAGCGCTGGCGGCATCATGTCCTTCGGCATCGTGAATGATAGCCCAACGGGAGAAAGGTCACGCTGAGCGCAGCGAAGCGGCCAGCATTCTCCCCTTCGCTTCCCCTTCGCTGCGCTCAGGGCGGCGGCTCAGGGTGACAACGAGGGCGGTGTCTGGCCCGGACGCCGGTATCGTCCTCTATAGATGTACACCGGAAAGA